>JANXZS010000022.1 GCA_025355385.1 Acidobacteriaceae bacterium
CGGTTCCGCCTCCTGCGCCAGATCCGATGATGCAGACGTCGTATGTCTTCGTGGGCGTAATCAATTGCGCCATCGGCAGTCTCCAGGAAGGGTGAACATGTACGCCGCGATTTTACGCCTAAGACATTCTCGGATACGGGTCTTCTCCATGCCGGGATTGTGAGCCTCGAGCTGAGATCCGATCCTCACTCACACACCTTCAGTGGACATGCGGGTAGACTCCAGGAACCTTTAGTGAAATGCGATAGATGCTCGAACTTGCCGCGACATAGAGCGTCTTGTAACCGGCGCCTCCCCACGCTACGTTCCCAACCTTTTCCGGAATATCAATTGTGCCCAGATGTTTGCCTTGAGGTGAAAAGATCCAAACTCCGCCGGGCCCCGCGCTGTACAGATTTCCCTTCTGATCGACCTTCATGCCGTCGGGCGCTCCAGGCCGCGGATCTGAACTCGCATCGAAAAATAGCTTTCCGCCCGTCAAGGTTCCGTCCGCCTTCATGGTGTAGCGCATCCAGATTTTCTTCGGTTCAGAGTTATTGACATAGAGATATTTCTCGTCGGGAGAAAAGGCGATCCCGTTGGGACGAGGCAGGTCCTCGACCAAGAGCTGTAATAGCGCACGGGAGGGCTGCGCGCCGGGCTTCTGATCAACGGCACCCGGAATCCGGTAAACACCGTTCACTCGCAATTGCTTTTCCGGATCGTCGTCCTGTTGTGTTCGGAGTCCATATGGCGGATCGGTAAAGTAGAGTGAGCCGTCGGATTTGTACACCAGGTCATTCGGACTGTTCAGCGCCTTGCCTTGATAGCTGTCCGCCAGAATCGTAACCTGTGCCTTCGGGTCGATTCGCTCCAGCCTCCACACGTCGTGGTGTGCGTGTCCCGCTACTGTGAGCCGCCCCGCGCGATCGAGTGTCATGCCGTTCGAACCGGGCTCCGGGCCGCCGTAAGGGGCCGAGCCCTTGTATCCGCTCGGTTGCAAAAAGATGCTTACTCCGTTCCTCGGGGTCCACTTACGAATACTATTGCTGGGAATATCGGCGAACAGGAGATAGCCGGCCGGCGTCCAGACTGGCCCTTCGGACCAAGTGAAGCCTGTAGCCACTTTTTCGAGTGTGGGCTGGTCAGGAACGATCAGGTCTAGAGCCGGGTCCAAATGTTCTATTGTTGGCACGCTTCTGCTGGATGCTTCCGCGCCCGGGCTTCCCTCGGAATTGGCACCCTGAGAATTAGAAGTTACGGGCGAATTCCCAGCAAATGCGACCATCCCATAAATACTCACAAACGCGACCGCACTCGAAAGGAGCAGTTGAAAGGGCTTTGACGGAATCACTTCATCCCCTCCTATTCATCGAATCACAATTCGGCAACTTCGACATAGACTCTCACACGTTCAGCCAGTTTGAGAATTGAGTTGAGGTAAGGCATTGGTGATTCTACATCACGATCCAGGCCGGGTGTGCACGAGCCTGGGAGCCCGGCTCTCTGCTAAGAAGACGCATCGGCAAGATAATTGCTCTACACTGGGCCTATGCCGTCGCGACTTTACAGACGGTATGGGTGATTTGATCGAGCATGGCTTCTGATCCCAGGCCACACAAGCCACGCCGCATCGCGAGAATCCAGATCATCGCGGTTACCATCCTCTCGATCGCAGGCGTCATTAACTATATCGATCGCGGCTCCCTGGCCATCGCCAACACGACGATCCGCGCCGACATCGGCATCTCCGCTACGCGGATGGGGGCCTTGCTATCCATCTTTTCGCTGTCCTACGCCATCTCCCAACTCCCGATGGGGGTCCTGCTGGACCGCTTCGGCGAACGCACGGTTCTGGGCGCAGGAATGTTTCTTTGGTCTGTGACGCAGACGGCAACCGGCTTTGTCAGAGGCTTTGCCTCCTTCGTCGCGGCACGCGTAGGTTTGGCCGTAGGTGAATCGCCATTCGTCGTCTCCGCAGTCAAAACGGTCAACGACTGGTTCGACGTTCGCGATCGCGCCACGCCAATGGGAATCGTCAACTCTGCAACTACCCTGGGACAGGCCATCGCACCGCCGATTCTTACCGTGACTATGCTGGCATTTGGCTGGCGCGGGATGTTCATGCTGATCGGCGTCCCCGGGCTCCTCCTTTCAATTGTCTGGTATGCCTTCTACCGCGATCGCAAACATGTTTCCTTGAACGACGTTGAGAAGGCCTATCTCGAGCGATCGCGTCCTGGGAGGAATCTACCCCCTGCCTCTTTCTCTCAATGGCTAAGCCTCTTCCGCATGCGCACTGTCTGGGGAATGATGCTCGGCTTCGGCGGCATTAACTACACCGTCTGGCTTTACATGTCATGGATGCCGAATTACCTGGAAGCCGAACATCACGTTAGCGTCGCCGCAACCGGGAGGCTTGCCGTCATTCCTTTTGCTCTGGGCGCTGTTGGAATGTTGCTGAGCGGCATCATCGCCGATTTTCTTGTGCGCCGTGGAGTTCCTCCGATTAAGACCCACAAAACTCTACTCGTCACGGGGATGACGTTTTCCGCCATATGTACATTGCTGGTGCCATACATTCCCGGTGCAACTGGTGCCGCATTTACCATTGGTATGGCACTTTTCTTTACCTATCTCGCGGGCAACTCGGGCTGGGGCTTGGTGCAGTCCATAGCGCCGTCCGGCATTGTCGCCTCCGTGGCGACGATCCAAAACTTCGGCAGCTTCGTCTGCGCCTCCTTTGCGCCTGTCATCACCGGCTGGCTGCTCGATCGCACTCATTCATTCCATCTCACTCTGGTGATCTGTTCCATGGTCTCGATTCTTGGCGCACTCTCTTACCTTCTGATCGTGAAGGACCCAATCCTTGTAAGCGGCCGGAACCCGCCGGAGACTGATGCCCATTGAAACTCATCAGCGCGGTTGCTTCGCTACACTTATCGCCAGGACGTTTTTATTAGCTCTACTTTGCAGAAACATCAACGTCGTCCAGAATTGGACATCAATTTTCAAAATGTCGACAGTAACCGTCTGACAGCGCCCTGCGCATGGTCCGCAAATGCAGCATTCGCACGTATCGCCAATTGGCCGTTGACCTGCCACTATGCGGACAGGGCGATTGAACCTACATCAGCGCGGGAGTCACCATGGTATCGCTACTGCAAGATATCCGTTATGCCGTACGCCAGCTGATCGAGAGCCCTGGCTTTACCTTGACCACCATTCTTTCGCTTAACTGTGAGCGTGGGCGTTGGGATCGCGGCGGGCTTTGTGCTCACGCTTTTGCTGCGTAAAGTTTTGGCGGACTTGCTAGCGGTAAACGCTAACGAAACACTCGCACTCATGATTGCAACGGTCGTGCTGGCAGTAGTGGCGCTTGTCGCTACAGCAATCCCGGCACGGCGTGCTGCCAGCATCGACCCTATGGAAGCGCTGCGCTACGAATGAAAGCATGCCGGTCAGCTCGAATTCTCAATCAGTGGAGCTGTCCGGCGGGTGTCCCGGTTGAGACCTCTTTGTCAGAAGAGATCTCGGCTGCAAAGGGAGAAGCACGGTTTCAACCTTGTCGACCCGGTGATCGTACGCTTTAAATGCAAGCGACCGGAATCGTGAACGGTCACGGCGCCTGTTCGGGCAGGATACACGTCCGGCAGATAGTCCGCCCCCAGCGCTGGATTGACGAAAAAGCGCTTGGCGGCCCGCGATCAGAATGTCACGGCGGACCTGGCCGACCCGGTTAATTCCTGGCGTTTATCGCACCACGTGGTTGCCGCCGGACTGAGGGCTGTTTTGCCCCCAATCAAAAACCTTTGGTGGAGTCGTTATTCCATTCTCGATCCTCACGGGCAACGTGATGAAGCAATGACAAGGAAAATCGCCCATCACCTCCAGCTTAACTGGCAGATCCGTGCTTTCGATCGTTGTCTTTTCGCTCCCGTCCTTGTTGCGGCACGGAGATTTACCGGAAAACTCGATCTTGATAACTCCCTCACCACCCCCGAATCTGCGGTACTGCACGGTTTTCCCTAATTCTAAGAGTGGCGGGATGTGCGGAATCACATGTGTTCCTTGCTGGTCCGAGACAAGAGCCACGTCTATATTGATCAACTCAGCGAGCTAACAAATTAGGGGAGTGGAACGCCATCTGCAAAAGTAAGGGACGGTCGCGGCCGGACCTGAGAGGACGAACCAGCACCGTAACGTGGCTCTCGGCAGCCATTAGGTCCTTAGGTGACCCAGCGAACACGGGCGCTGAGGTTGGAGCAGGTAGACTGGGGGCCGAGGTCGTGGTTTGGATATCTGGCGAATGAAACTGAGAGCTGGCAATTGCGGCGAGGACATGTTCCCAGCCTGCCGCGAGCGGGGCATCGCCGCTATAACCCACCCACCGATTTACAACGTGGATCTGACGCACCTGCACAACGACGATGTAGATCCCGAGGTGAAAACCGCGGCTCGGACCAGCATCTGGCGATTCGCCTGGGACATTCGGGGAGGGGATTTCATCTACGTGGAGATTCGAAATTCAAGTCGATGATCGCCAGGGAATTTGTAACAGTGGAGCCTGGGACACGCGCGTACCGATACAACACGCGCGACGCGATCATGGAGGCCAGCAAGCCCGACATCGCTTGGCGACACGAAGTTCCGGTCGAATGGGACGGCGAGTTCGTTCCTTTCCACTACAAAGATGGAGTGCCGAGATACACCGTCGCCCACTTCGACCCTGCTTGGGCGAACGGTGCTGCCGATACAGCGGCACCGACCGCGCCCGGTGAGATTGATCAGAGGGCGGCGAACTTGCTCAACGAACCCGCCTACAAGCGAGAGACCCAAGCTTCCCAGAAGAACATCCTGAGATTACATGCGGCGTTATTGAACAGGTTTCGATCGTGGCTTGCCCAACGGTTTGGCGTGACCGCCGTTCAAGAGCAAGACCAAGTCAATCTCCACCTCAATATAGACGGGACAACGTATTTGGCGGTGTTGAAGATCTGCTACGGCGCGAACGCGAAGTCGGCCATCCGCGATGCGCTCGGTCAGGTCCTTGAGTACAACCACTATCCACCCCGGACGGAGATGCAGACGACGCTGATTGTATTGGACCACGAGCCGGGTCCCACCGACGAGTGCTACATCGCGATGTTGCGAGATCGGTATCGTCTGCCACTCAGCCTTGTGTGGCAGGTGGGGTCAGAGTTCGAGGTGTATCCCCGCATGCCGTTCGCTTGAGATCGGGGATGCTTCGTATCCGTCAGAGCAACGCATGTTGACGGTCAGGGGTACTTGGCGGCCCATGCGGCGGGCGTGAATTCTGGCAGGTGTTGGATGGATGTGTTGGCAGCCCAGGCAGCACGGCGGCGAGATATTTACGGATGAGGATGTTAGGCCGTCGGCAGGTTTCGATGATCGACAGGATCGCGGCCACGCATGGTCCGGCCTTTACATGTCCCACGTGTGTCCAGTTGCGGCGGCCAAGCGCGATGGGGCATGGAGTTCTCAGCGAGATTGTTCGATAGTTCCAGCTCTGGATGGGCGAGGAAGGGATGAGTTTATCCCACAGCCGAAGCGTGTAGCTGCACGCCCTGCCCAGCGGGCTCGAAGGCAGTGCCGCTCGACCTGCAGCCTCGATCTGCGCCTTGATTTCGATGAGCACCAACGGAGCCCGTTCCATTCGCAACGCGTGACGTCGAGCATGGTCCATGTGTTCGTCCCGCGCGTGGGCGTCGATCGAAAACAACTTTCCCATCTGCACCAGAATCCGCGTCGAGACGAGGTCCTGCTTGTTGATCTTGATCGCTTCGTCGAACTTGCGCCGGGCATGGGCCCAACAAGCCGCATGCACCATCTTCGGTCCGCCGACACGGTCGTAGGCCGCATAAGCGTCCGTCTCCATCCCGCGACCAAGACCTGTCGCCGGGAACCCCGTCTGTAGAATGCCTTCGAAGTCGCCCAGAAAACGCAATGGCCCATCGTGCCCACGACCCATGTGAAACTCGAAGATTGCCGCGCCTCCCGGCGTTCCGTACTGCCACAAGTAGGCCTGGTGATTTCTCAGCCGACCATCGCGTGTTTGCACATCGACCGGCGTCTCGTCAGCTTGTATATAACTGCCACCGACTAACTCGCGACCCATGACTCCTACGAGAGGAGTTAGTAAGTCGCCGACGCGCATTACCCAGCCATCGATGGTTGCACGGCTGATGTCGATGGCCGCATCGCGCAGAAAGATCACGCTCTGTCGATACAACGGCCGAGTGACTCGAGTATTTGCCGATGATCGCATCGAGGATCACCTGATCACTGACCAGGCTTTTGTCGATGATTCGCATCGGTAGCGTTGCCGCTACCAAGCCGCGCTCTTCGCAGCCGATCACCGTAGTCTCAAGCGCCGTAGCTCTTGCACACGCACTGTTCGGGGGTGCAGAGAATCACGTGCTCCACGCGCGGCAGATTCTGAGGCAGCGTCTGGCGCCCAGGATGCTTGTGCTTCTTCTTGTCGGATGTTGGCGGCAGCTCTTCGCGTTCGCTCTCTGCCGCGACTTCCATGCTGCTGACGTCGGGCTCGAACTCCAGAGGCTCTAGCTGCTGATCGCTCAGCCCCTCGCTGCCCGGACCGTACTTCGCGATGCGGGCCAGACGCATCTGCTCCTTCAGTGCCAGGATCATCATCTCTGCAAACTCGAGATTGATCTCGTACGCATTCAGCCTGTCACTTATCATGGCGAACAGTGGTACTGAGAGTTGTGCTTCCAGTTGCTTGAGTCGTTCCGAATCAGGAGAAGAAGCCGCAGGTAGAGTAGATGGGTTCGAAGGGTTGGCAGGTTCATTAACGGATGCTTATGGAGTAATAGCAATGCATCGTACTTACAAGCACCATATAAAGTGTTTATAAAGTCTTCCGTGTAGTCTCAGGTTCTTCTGAACTAACTCTGCGATACCATCGTCGTTCGCCTCGTCTTATCTAGATCGATCCCACCCAGAAGCAGCGCCAGTTCTTCATGACTCAACACGATCTTGTTCTCGGCCGTGTCTGACTCAGGCCAGTAAAAGCGTCCCTTCTCCAGCTTCTTCGCACAAACCCATATCCCGCTGTGGTCCCAGAAAAGTATCTTCAACCGATTGCGTTGTGCATTTGAAACCAGAAACCGGAAGATGTTATATCGAAGCGGACAGCGGCTGTCAGGCGAAGCTTATTGCGTTTGAACACTATAGCTCTCGTCCTCAAAAGCGCGGCAGATACTGGTTCGCCATATCATGCGAAGGGTTGCCTGCCCGGTGATCATTCTCCCCCCGACTTCTGGCAAGTAAGAGACCCTGTAGGGCGTTGCTGCAAAGGGGCACTCGGTCAGGGACACCAAACAGTTCATCTTTCGGGGGTGTTACTCAACGATCTTTATCGCTGGCGGCATACTTGCTCACCTTGTAGGCAAGATCACTTCGCGATATATTCAGCCGTCTTGCGGCCTCGGCCTGCACTCCGCCAGCCGATCCAAGCGCACGCTCCATTAATGCCTTCTCCAGTCGTGAGAGCACATCTCGAAGGTCCAAGTGTTCGGGAAGTTGCGCTGCAAGTTCTTCGATCGTGAGCTCGTTGCCTGCAGTATTTGCATGAGTAAATGCCTGCTGAAGGGGGAAGTCCTCTGGCTGCAATTCGGAGCCCTTTCCCAAAATCAGCGCGCGCTCAATGAGGTTGCTCAGTTCACGAATGTTGCCCGGAAAGGAATACCTGCTCAGCTTCCCCAATGCCGCTTCACTTAATGGCCGGTGAGCTACCTTCATTTCTTGTGCAATCCTCGTGCAGAGGACCTGGCAAAGCCCTTCAACATCGCCCTTACGCTCTCGCAGTGGCGGGAGATGAACTGGTACTGCGGCCAATCTGTAATAGAGATCTTCGCGGAAAAGACCCTGCTGCACCCGCTCCCGAAGGTCCCAATGCGACGCCGCCAGGACTCGCACATTGACACGTCTTGTCATTGTGGAACCGACGCGCTGAATCTCACCATCGGCAAGCACTCTTAACAGTTTCGCCTGAGCTGCCGGCGACATCTCGGCTACCTCATCGAGGAACAGCGTGCCTTCGTGGGCAGCTTCGAACAAACCT
>JANXZS010000052.1 GCA_025355385.1 Acidobacteriaceae bacterium
CCAGGCTTTGAGGACATCAAGTCGATGGTCTTCGCCGGCATTTATACGGTGGACTCGCACGAACACACGCTGTTACGCGATGCTCTCGAAAAGCTCAGGCTGAACGACTCGTCATTCTTTTTTGAGCCGGAAAGCTCAGTGGCCCTGGGCTTCGGTTTTCGCTGCGGTTTCCTCGGGCTTCTGCACATGGAGATTATTCAAGAGCGGCTGGAGCGCGAATATCAGCTCGATCTCATCACCACCGCTCCCGGCGTTCGCTACAAAATCACGCTGACAGATGGCTCCGTCGTCGAGGTGGACAACCCCTCCCGCTGGCCCGATCCAAGCAATATAGAAAAGATTGAAGAGCCAGTCATCAACGCCACCATCCTTACGAATGAAGAGTATGTCGGGGGCATCCTGAAACTGGTGGAAGAGAAGCGCGGACGCCAGAAAAACTTTGAGTACGTGACGCCGACGCGGGTGATGCTGACCTATGAGCTGCCACTGAATGAGATCGTCCTGGACTTCTACGATCGGTTGAAATCGGTCTCTCGCGGGTATGCGTCGCTCGATTATCAGCTCACCGGTATGTGGGAGTCGCCAATGTCCAAGCTCGAAATTCTCGTCTCTGGTGAGCCCGTCGACGCGCTTTCGATCATCGTCCATAAGGATTTCGCATATGAACGCGGCCGTGCCCTGGTGTCGAAGATGCGTGAGCTTATCCCTCGACAGCAGTTCGAGGTCGCGATCCAAGCGGCGATTGGAGCTAAAGTTATTGCTCGCGAGACTGTCGCCGCACTGCGGAAGAACGTTATTGCCAAGTGCTATGGCGGCGATATTTCGCGCAAGAGAAAGCTCTTAGAGAAGCAGAAGGAAGGCAAAAAGCGGATGAAACGGGTAGGTAAAGTCGACATTCCCCAGGAGGCCTTTTTGGCAGTGCTGAAGCTCGGCGAAGACTCCTCCCGATAACTGGAAACCGTTGATTTTTCGACGTCAAGTTCATTGGCCTGTAATCCGCTTCTGTGGAAAGCGTAGGAATGAACATTCTGTGGGAAAATATTTCCTTCTTGCACTATAAAGTGTGGAAGATACGGTGAAACTCATTGAAATAATGCCACTTAGCTCATACCATGCTTTCGATTTGGCTCATTTGGACTTTGGAATATAAATTTTGAGTCCTGCGGCAGCCTGCGTAATCCACATTTTTTTCCACAGTTCGAACGCGATCATGCAGCGAGCATTAGGTGCCTTAATGGATCCGGCAGCCGACCGATACGCGAGCAATAATCTGTGCTGGATGTTATTCGAGTGAAAGGCTATACTCCACGGCCAACCCGGGCATGCCAATGGGCCCGTGCCGCCAATGAAATTCGAGATTCGAAGTGTTCGCAAATATAGTCATTCAAACCCTCTGGCATTATGGCCAGACTCACGTGAGTCTCTACTGCCATCTTGGCAACCCTGTTTGTTGACGCGCAAAATAGTTGAGCCGGTTGAGCAGGAGCTCAGGTGACCCGTACGAAACAGATAAGTAGGCGATTCCGTTTTCTTACCAACCTCGCGGGCAGCTCCGCACTGCAACGCATGGAGGGTGAAAGCACCGCTCCGGTGCTTGTCGAGAACGGCCAGCTTGGTATCACCTTTATCGGGCACTCCTCATTTCTGTTGCAGATGGGTGGACAAAATCTGCTCATAGACCCAGTCTTTGCGCAGTGGCTGGTTGTGCTGCGTCGATTGCGCAAACCTGGAGTGATGATTGAGCAACTTCCTCCGATTGATGCGGTTCTACTCTCGCACGCGCACATGGACCACCTCAATCGACCGTCGCTGCTGCGGATCGTAAGACATTCGCGGCGATTGAGTGGGCGCTCCCCCGTGGCAATCGTTCCCTGGGGTGTCGGCGACCTGGTTCGCGACCTGGGATTCGAGCGCGTGATTCGGCTGGAGTGGTGGCAGACCGAAGCGCTGGGCAATCTGGAAGTAACCATGACGCCGGCGCGCCACTGGGGTGCGCGCTACTATCGCGATACCCACCGCGGCTTCGGGGGCTACGTCGTGCGCTCACCGCAGCATTCGTTATATCACTCAGGCGACACGGCATACTTTCAAGGATTTCAACAGATTGGCAAGCGGCTTGGGCCGCAGGTGGCGCTGCTTCCCATCGGAGCCTATAACCCGGAGAGTTTCCGCAACGTGCACGCCAGTCCCGAGGATGCTGTCCAGGCCTTCTTGGATCTGGGCTCGCGCTGGATGGTTCCCATGCATTACGGAACGTTTCGGCTTTCCGAAGAGCCTACGGAGGAACCAGTGCAGAGACTCCTCGCCGCTGCAGAGATTGCGGGAATCTCTGCCCGGATACGCGTCCTGGGTGAAGGCGAAACAAAGGCCTTCTCCCCCGACGGATCTGAACTCCGCGAAATTCCTACCGCCCGTTAGAGCAGAAGCAGGGTTACTGTAAGGTGAGGCGGATATCTCTGCAGCATTTTCATCAAGAAAACGCCTACGTCGCTGCCGCTGGATACATCACAACATCCCTGCTTCTGCTCTAGAATCCCAACCTGACATACCCGGGTAGACCTGGTGGTAACGCATCCCTATCAGCCAGCGGGAAGCAGTTGGAGGGCCTGCATACCATCCACTCAGGAGACTGCCCTTTCACTTTGGTGTGCGACCCCGGGGCCTTAAAACAATTCCACTTCAAGTGAAATGGAATTGCTTTAACCGTAATGCTGGAGATTCCACTTACTGTACCTCACCTACATAGACTCCGAACGCGGGCAGTTGAATAGTCGTGAGGGATGCGGGATCGCTTGAGCCCGGAGTCTTCATCAGAGTCTTCGCCGATTTACCACCGAGGCCCACGCCGGTGAGATCGATGGAGACGTTCTGTGGTGCAGCCGTGAAGTTGCATGCGACGACAACCGCAGGCTTGCCAGGTGCCTGCCGCAACCACGACAGGACATTGTTGTCGGTGGTATTCAGCGCCACGTAGTTTCCATCGCGCAGGGAGGGCTGGGTGCGCCGCAAGGTGATCAACTCCTTGTACCAGTTGAGCATCGAGTTGAAGTTTGCCACTTCAGCCTTGGCGTTGATGGTCTTGTAGTCGGCTGGAATCCGAATCCAGGGCGTGCCGGTGGTAAAGCCGGCGTTCGCGGAGTCGTCCCACTGCATGGGTGTGCGCTCCCCGTCACGACCCTTCTCCTTGGGCCAGCCACTGACGCCGATGGGATCCTTGACGTCTTCCTTACGGGTTGGTGTGCTGGTCTTCATGCCGATCTCGTCGCCGTAGTACATCAGCGCCACGCCGCGGGTGGTGAAGAGGAGGGTTGCGAGGACGCGCTGAATGTCTTCGTTGTGGGTGCCATCTCCGTAGCGCACATCCAAGCGATGATTATCGTGGTTATCAAACACGAGCAGTGGGAGATTTCCGTTCAGACCCGTTTCCGCCTCCAGAATCTTCTGCCGGAAAGTGGCAACGTCGAGCTTGTTGATAAATCCAATCTGGGTGTCCATAGGGAGCTGCAGCTCGTCGTTCCTGGGGCCATACATCTTCGCTAGCTCGGCAACGTTTGGCATGTAGGTTTCGCCGATGAGCACGCGCTGACCGGGGAAGGTGTCGGTCACGGCACGCAGGCCTGCAAGAACCTCATGCAACTTGGGCAAGTTGCTGGTCTTGGTGTCGTCCAGCGTTGGGTCGCCATAGGCATTGATGATTGGCTTGCCGTCCTTGTCTTTGACGATGCCCTCGTCGGTGAAATCGGGATCTTCATACAAGGTGTTCACGGCATCGAGGCGAAAGCCTGCGACACCGTGCTTGAGCCAGAAGCGTGCCGCGTCAAAAATGGCGGCCTTGACTCGGGGGTTGTTCCAGTTGAGGTCAGGCTGCTGAATGTAGAACTTATGGTAGTAGTACTGATTCGTTTTGGGGTCAAGCTGCCAGGCGGAGTGGCCAAAGTAGGACTGCCAATTGTTAAGAGGCTGGCCGGGGGTCTTGCCATCCTTCCACACATACCAGTCCCGCTTTGGATTCTTCTTTGAGCTGGATGACTCAATGAACCACTTGTGCTTGTCAGAAGTATGGTTCATCACGAGGTCCATGATGACCCGAATGTCGCGTTTCTTGGCTTCGGCAATGAGCTTGTCGAAGTCAGCCATGGTGCCGTACTTGGGATCAATGGCTATGTAGTCGGAGATGTCATAGCCGAAGTCCACGAGCGGAGAGGGATAGATGGGTGTGAGCCAGATGGCGTCTACGCCGAGGGTTTTGAGGTAATCCAGCTTACTGGTAATGCCTTTCAGATCTCCGCTTCCATCGCCATTCGTATCCTGATAGCTCAGGGGGTAGATCTCATAAAAGACGGCGTGCTGCCACCACGGCTCGGCGGGGGTAGCAATATTCTTGACTGAGGTCACTTTGCTGGCGGCCTTCTTCATCTGGGACCAGGCAGGCTGTAGCGCCAGGCCGCAGAGGAGCAGCGTTATGGTGGTAACGATTGTTGTTCTTTTGAAAGCAGAGATCATGTTCTTTTCCTCTGAATACTTATTTCGAAGCTGAATTTCTTCCATCTCATCCGGAAAAGGAAAAATACCATAATTGAACGTAATTTGTAGGTGACGAGCGGCCTCTCCATCTGCGAATGGGGTAGCGGCCTATGCTATGGGAAGCGAGGGTCTGCACCCTTGCTCGTTCCGTGTGTCCTTATTGCTGAAAGTGCACGCGCCGTGGAGCGGATTCCCTACCGCCATGCCACCACCGTGTACGGTTCGGGGCGGCTTTTTAGTGGCAAGGTGCGCAAATCCGATTGGCCCGGTGCAAAATAGAAAAATCCCTCTAGTGGCTGAAATCAAGCCCGAACTTGGGCTCCGACCTTGTACCAGTGATTTTGATTGGGAGCTCGGTGCCGGCTCCGTTCCGGGAGAAGAAGGGATCGACCGGCTTGAGCAGCAGGCTCTTCCATCCGGTAGTCATATGGGAGAGCTTGGCATCGAGGCGCGCTTTTCCACGGAAGTTGAATTCATTTCCGTCGAGACTGTAAACGCCTTCCATGTTCACCTGCAGGCCGGGCACAGTGTACTGGAGCCCTTCCAGGGTGATGCGACTATTCCGAAGAGTGAAGTTACCTCCCATGCGCGAAAGGACATTGTCGGGAATATCGTCGATAGCTTCTTTGGGTTTGCCCTGTCCCCGCAGGCTCAAAGAATCGATCCTTTTTTGGGTGGCGGGATTGGTGAAGTGCGCCCCTTCGATCAAGAACCGGCCGTTCAATCTCAATTTCTGATGGACCGGGAGATCGCCGGGCGGCAGGTCGAGCTTTGTTCTCAGATGGACGGCGCCGGTCATGACCGGGGGGTTGGTGCGCACTCCCAGGCGCAGCAGGTCTTCGATGCGGGCCTTGTCTACCACAACGTCGAGGGTAATGTGGTGCCCACTACGATCCTGGGCACGAACGACACGTCCCCTGGCGAGGATATGAGAGCGCAACAGGAGGGCATCCACGGGGTCAAGGAAGGTATTGCCATTGGTGCCATCCACAATCGCGTGAAAAGCGGTGTGGAGGGGTACGGGGTGGCCGCTGATCGATATTCGAAAATCAGGCGTATCGGTGTAGCCGTCGACAGTGATTTGGTTAAGTGTGCCGGAGTATTGGCCGCGGGAAGATAGTATTCCGCCGATGCCTTTGATCGTACTCAGATCGGCGTGGCTGAATTCGTAACTGCCATGGACGTTTGAATCGCCCGGATTGCCGGAGTCGAGGGGGCCGAAGTATCCCGTCGAGGCGATATCCCCCACCGGCTTGGGATTGACCAGTGTTGCCCGGAACTTCAAGGGTTGGTTTTCAGCATTGGTGTTGAGGACGAGGTAACGGATATCAAAGTCGAGCGGCACCTTGCCGGGCCTACTGGTGCCCAGGGTGAGATGGGCATTCTCTATTTCGATTTCTTTGACAGAGATGGAAAATGTGTTTCTGAAGCTGGGGAGTTGCGGCACCTTTTTTCTCTGGTCTTTGGGCGGTAGATTGATCTCCAGCCCTTCGACGTCGACGTGTTCGATGTGGATTGAGGTGTGCAGCAGCTGGCTCCAGGAAGTGCGGAAGGCGAAGCGGCGCACGGCGAAGAGCGGCTTATCCCAGGCAATGTTGCGGGGATAGAGCTTCAGGGCGCCCCCTTGAATCAGGATTCCGTTGCCCAGATCGCCGTAGAACTCGCCGAGCTCCACTCTGCTGTCAAAGCGGGTGGAGAGTGATTCGATGATTCTGGCACGGAGAATGGGCTCGGCGTTGCGTCTCACGAAAAGTATTCCAAAAAACACGGCGGCTATGAGCACGATAAGAAGTACAAGGGGCACCAGCCAGTGCCGGCCGCGCCTATTTGGGGAAACGTTCACTTTTAGCCGATCGTTCAGCGTTGGCAAGCACACCTTTCCATGGGCAAAGTAATCTGTTCGATGAATGGCTAGCTAAGTCTATTGGATGACGTTACAGATTTAGGTGACATCGCCGTTCGAGATGTAATGCAGGACGTACAGTACAATTGCCGGGCGGCAGGGATGCGAAGCACGATGGATGAACACGATTCAAAGACACAACTCGTCGTTGGATTGGGCGAGTTGCTCTGGGACTTATTGCCGGAGGGAAGGCAGCTTGGGGGAGCCCCAGCCAATTTTGCCGCCATGTCGGCGCGTCTGGGAAACCGGGGAACCGTACTTAGCCGTATTGGCCGCGACCAGCTGGGCCGCGATGCGATCGACACACTGAAAGAATTTTCCATCGACCTGAGCCACGTGCAGGTTGACGAAGAACATAGCACGGGAACCGTCTCGGTAATCCTGACGAACGGGCAGCCCAGCTATACGATCGCGGAACCCGCGGCTTGGGATTTTCTAGACTTCTCAATGGACTGGCAGCAGGTTGCATCACGCACGGATGCGGTATGTTTTGGAACGCTGGCGCAACGGGAGAAAGTCTCTCAACAGACGGTTCAGTCGTTCCTGGCGGCGACGCTTCCTGAGTGCGTTCGAGTCTTCGATGTGAATCTGCGGGAACCCTTTTATTCGCCAGTGGTGGTGGAGGAGTCGATCGAGTTTGCCACAATTTTGAAGATGAATGATGGCGAAGTGGCATCAGTTCTGCGGCTCCTGGATATGGAGGGCGACGCGGGCGACACGTTGAGGACAGACTACCTGGTTGCGGCGGCCACATTGCTGCTGACGGAGTTTCCGGTGCAATTGATATGCGTCACGCGCGGCGGCCAGGGCAGCATTCTTCACACCCGGGAGGGCAGCCACATCCATCCGGGTGTGCCCACGACGGTTGCCGACACGATAGGCGCGGGGGATGCCTTTACCGCGGCGTTGACGTACTACTACCTGCAGGGCGCACCGTTGCCGGTGTTGAACGAGGCAGGAAATCGTTGGGGTTCCTGGGTGGCCTCACAATCGGGAGCCATGCCGCCGCTGACGGATGCCGTGGCCGCATCCCTGGCCGCGCAGATCGCTCGGGCTGCGCGTTAAGGCTAGAGCAGAAGCAGGTTTACTGTAAGGTGAGCCAGGGATCTCTGCAGGCATTTTCATCAAGAAAATGCCTGAGTCGCTGACGCTGGATACATCACACGATCCCTGCTTCTGCTCTAGCCCCAGGGCCGCACCTTGCCATTGAGACGTGGGTTGCGATGCAATTCCGTCACGCAAGCGTTCCAGCGCACCTGAAAGCCACATCTCAGAAGCGAGATGTGGGGCACCCGCTGACTTTCTATCGCGGTAAACCATTACACTTTTCCAGCGTTGCACGCGGATTCGCGGCGGTGTATGTTCAACCACATGATGAGCTTAGACAGCTTCGAGGCGCGGCGGGAGTATGGCCAGTCGCGTCGCAAGCAGCTGCGTCGGCAGGATCACGGCCGCTGGGACCCGAAGCAGCGTTCGCACTCCGCGTTGAGCATCTTGGAAAGGTCCATGCGGGGGCGAGTGGCTTCTCTGGTGGCCTTGAAGTACGAGCGCATGGCTGCTTCGACATTTGGGTTCTTTCGCGGAGCGGTGCCGATCATGGCGGCCGATCTTGCGCTGCTGCCGGATACGGGCATCACGACCCAACTCTGCGGCGATGCGCACGTGCGCAATCTAGGCGCCTACGCGGGGCCGGATGGCCGCCTCGTTTTCGACATCAACGATTTTGACGAAACCATCCGCGGTCCCTTCGAGTGGGATATCAAGCGGCTCGCGACCAGTCTGGTGCTGGCGGGGCGCGAGGCGGGCGGTAAAAATCGCGACTGCGGCGAAGCAGTAAGCGCGTTTGTCGTCAAATATTGCAGGTGCGTGCAGGTATTCGCAAAGATGCCGGTGATCGACCTGGCTCGCTACCAGATACATCGGCTGCAGCGTGTTGCTCCAGTGTCGTTGGCACTGCTGAAGGCGGAACGTGCAACGCCGATGCACACCCTGCAAACCCTGACGGAGCTAGCTAAGCCGAAGCGGAACGAAGTGCAGCATCGAATTTTCAAGGAGCAGAAGCCGTTGCTGCTGCGGCTGAGGTCTTCCCAGGCGCGAGCCGTTCTGGCCTCACTGAAGCTATACGAGGAAGGTCTGCAGCCGGATCGACGGCATCTCATCCATGAGTATCGCGCGCTGGATGTTGCCTTCAAAGTTGTGGGGACAGGCAGCGTGGGCACGCGGGACTACTGCGTCTATTTCGAGGGCAATGGCGGGACCGATCCCCTCTTTCTGCAGATCAAGGAAGAGCTGCCTTCGGCTTACGAGCCCTATCTGCAGCGGGCAGGAGCTGCCCGGCACCAGGGACGCCGGGTTGCGGAAGGACAGCGGGCGATGCAGTTCCAATCCGATATGCTTCTTGGCTGGACGTCGCTTTCGAATCGTGAATATGTGGTGCGCCAGTTGAATGACCATAAGGCGTCGATTGCAGTCGAGGATCTAAAGGGACGCGGGTTGATTGAGTATGGAGAGATCTGCGGAGAGCTGCTGGCACGAGGCCATGCGCGAGCAGGTGAACCGCAAGTGCTGGCGGGATACCTGGGAAATGGCCGGAGTTTTGAGCGGGCGATCCTCGAGTTCGCGGAAGCGTATGCGGATCAGACAGAGCAGGACCGGCAGGTGCTCTTGAAGTCGAAGCATGCGCCGCGGGTTCAGCCGGGTGACAAGACGGCGGGGAATTAGCCTGGTTTGGGGCGGATGGTTCTGGGGCCACGTCTTGATCTCGTCGATATGTTGGGAGTTTCGCGCACAACTCTTCTGCGAGCGCAGGCACTCTCAATTCGTATGGCAACCAAGAAAACTCCTACGAAAACATCCCGCTGCTGGCCGGGCTTTGAGCCTGTTCCGGGGAAGAAGGAACACGAGCAAGGCAGCTGCCGCAAAAAACCTGCGAGTCGCAATGGCGGCAAGGCAATAGACCGCGGGTCCCCACGAAATGCGCAGATCAAGAAAAGCGGCAAGCGCGCTGTCCAGGCAAAGAAGAAGTCTGGCAGTAGTTCGTAAGGCTGACCGCTAGAATAGAAGAATGCTTCAGCTTTCCGGTGCGGGGAAACGTTATGGGCCACGGCTGCTGTTCGAGGACGCCAACTGGCTGATTACGCCAGATGAGCGTACGGCACTGGTGGGCGCGAACGGCACCGGCAAATCCACCATCATGAAGGTGCTGGCGGATCTTGACTCGCTGGACTACGGCAGCGTGCAGCGGACTCGCGGCATGACTATCGGGTATCTTCCGCAGGATGGGCTGGCGCTAACGGGCCGCACCGTATTCGAAGAGTGCCTGTCGGTATTCGATGAGCTGCGCGGCATAGAGCAGGAGCTAGAGGATCTCTCGGTTTCGCTGGCGGACCTGGAGCACAACAGTGCGGCGTACCACGCAGCCGCTGAGCGCTTTTCCATGCTGGAGTCGCGCTTTCGCGCGCATGATGGCTACGCGCTCGATGCACAGGTGGGTGCCGTACTGACGGGCCTGGGCTTTGGCAAGGAAGACTGGTCGCGGCGCACTGAGGAGTTTTCTGGCGGATGGCAGATGCGCATTGCGCTGGGCAAGCTACTGCTGCAGAAGCCGGACCTATTGCTGCTGGACGAGCCGACCAATCATCTCGATCTTGAGACGCGCAACTGGCTTGAGGATTATCTGCGGAATTATCCCAACGGATTCATCATCATCTCGCACGACCGTTACTTTCTGGATGTGACGGTGACCAAGGTTGTCGAGATATGGAACAAGCAGCTGCACTCCTACTCGGGCAACTACGAGAAGTACCTGACGCAAAAAGACGAGCGGCGCGCGCAATTGGAAGCAGCGTACAAGAATCAGCGCGACCAGATTGAGCATCTCGAGACCTTCATCAACCGTTTTCGCGCGCAGGCCACTAAGGCGAAGCAGGTGCAGAGCAGGATCAAGGAACTGGAGAAGATCGAGCGCATCGAGATTCCAGAGGAAGAGAAGGCGATCCACTTCACTTTCCCGCAGCCTCCGCCATCGGGGCGCACGGTGGTGGAAGTCTCCGGGCTGGTAAAAAACTACGATGCCAAGCAGGTGCTGAAGAACGTCAGCTTCACCATCGACCGGGGTGACCGCATTGCGCTGGTGGGGGCAAACGGCGCGGGAAAATCGACGCTGATCCGGCTGCTGACGGGGGTTGAGCCACCGACAGCGGGAACTCTAAAACTGGGACATAACGTGCTGGCGGAATATTTTGCGCAGGATCAATACAAGGTGTTGGACGGCGAGGCACGCATGCTGGACGACATTGGACGAACGGCTCCCAAGGTGTCTCAGACAGAACTGCGCAGCTTGCTGGGATGTTTTCTCTTCTCGGGGGATGATGTATTCAAGCCACTGGGCGTGCTATCCGGCGGGGAGCGGAACCGCTACGCGCTGGCGCGGATCCTGGTGAGTCCGGCAAATTTTCTGTTGCTGGATGAGCCGACAAATCACTTGGATCTTCGCGCCAAGGATGTGCTTCTGGAGGCGGTCAACAGCTTTACAGGGACGGTGGTGTTTGTTTCCCACGACCGCTATTTCATTGATCGCCTGGCGACCCGGGTGCTGGAGGTCGAAGGCGGCCACGTCCATGTGTACCCAGGCAACTACGAGGACTACTTGTATCGCAAGGAAAGCGGCGGGGTTGTGGCGGGGGCGCTGCCTTCTTCGACGAACGGCCAGCATGGCATGAAGGCTGCAGCGGTGACGGTCGCGGACCCCGAGTCTGGGGAGAAGGACAAGGCTAAGCGCGTGAATCCAATCAAGCTTCGGCAGATTCAGGAGCGCTATGCGTTTATCGAAGAGGAGATTCCGCGGGTTGAGGCGTCGATTGCTGATACGGAGCAGGCCCTGGGCTTGTTTGTGAGCATGGAAGAGACACAAAGGCTCACAAAGCAGCTGGAAGATCTGCGGACGCGAAATCAAGTGCTGACGTCGGAGTGGGAAGAGTTGATGCAAGTGTTGGAAGGGCAATCCACGGCATAGTGGATTGTGGGTCGCAGACTTTGAAAAACCCTCCGTGGCGTGTTAGCAGAAGTAATGTGGCGTTGCGGAGAGGTCCACATCTCAAGACCGGGATGTGGAGCACCAATTTGATGGATCCGGACAAAGGTGTGGGGCTCCCCATGCTGGTTGGGTCAGAATGAGACGGTGTCTTCGTGCATAATCAGATTCATGCCGCCTCTCTGGAAGCCTGAAAGCTGGTCGCAGCGACTTGCTGAACTGGAAGCCCGCACGGGCGACCTGAAGGAAGCGCCACTGCGTCGGGATGTTCGTTCGCTAGGCATGTTGCTCGGCGAAGTATTGCGCGAGCAGGCAGGCGCCGCTCTCTTCAAGGAAGAGGAACAGGTTCGCCAGATCGCCATCCGGCGGCGCGAAGCCCAGAAGCAAGGCAGCTGCGCGGAAGCGGATTCCCTGCTGCAATCGGCGCTAACCAACGTGCATGCGCTCTCGGTCGAAGATGCTTATACGCTGACTCGATCCTTCGCCTTCTACTTCGAACTGATCAACCTGGCGGAGACAAATCACCGCAAGCGACGCCGCATCTCGCTGCAAATGGGGGGAGAAGCGAATGCGCAGCGCGGTTCCCTGCGCGGGACGCTGCGGGCAATGAAGCAGGTGGGCATCAGTTCAGAAGAGGCGTTGGAGTGGCTGCGCCGCGTTCTCGTCATCCCGGTATTTACCGCGCATCCAACTGAAGTGGCGCGCCGTTCGGTGATGTTCAAACGGCGCCGCATTGGAGAATTTCTCGAACAACTTGACCGCATTCCGGTGCCGGATGAGGAGTTGGAGCGGCTCGAGGATTGCATTATTGCCGAGATCACGGCGCTGTGGCAGACCGATGAAGTGAGAAGCCGGCGACCTACCGTGTATGACGAAATCAAGATGGGCCTTGACTTCTATGACATCTCCATTTTCGCGACGCTGCCGGGGCTCTACACAGAGGTGGCCGATGCCCTGCGCAGCGAATATGGCCTCGACATCGACATGTCTCGGCTTCCGGTGCTGCTCTCCTTCGGGTCGTGGATTGGCGGAGACCGCGACGGCAATCCTTTCGTCACACCGCAGATAACGCGGGACGCCATCGGGCTGGCGCGGGGTCATTTATTGACGCATTATAAGCAACAGATCCAGTTGATGATCGAGCTGCTTACCAGTTCCGCGCAGCAGCTTCCAGTGAGCGACGAGCTCAGCAAAAGGCTGGAGAGCTACATCGTTCGCCTGCAAAGCGCTGAGAGCCACATCTTTACCGAGCGCTATGAGTTTGAATACTATCGCCGCTACCTGATTTGCCTGCGGACGAGGCTGGAGCGGACGCTTGCGGAACCGGAGACCGAAAGATCCACGGCGCAGTTGCCGGTGACGGAGTTCACCATCTCGCAGTCCAAGGATTTGACTCTGAGCGAGTTGCCCGCTTATCACGCGGCGTCAGAGTTTCTTGGGGATTTGATGATTCTGCGCAGCAGCCTGGCGGACAATCGCGGGTTACGCCTCGCGCAGACTCTAGTTGATCCTTTGATTCTTCTGGTGCGGACATTCGGCCTGCATCTGCACACGCTGGATATCCGGCAGCATGCCAACGTGCATCGCGACGCACTGCGCGAGACTTCTTTGTGGAGCCGCGATCACGGCCACGATGCTACGGTGCCAGCGGCACTTTCTCCGCAGACCGCGGATGTGCTGGAGACTTTTCGCGCCATCGCGGAAATCAAGAGAGGGTACACCCCGGAGGCGATTCGCCACTACATCATCAGCGGTGCTACGAGCGTGGAGGACATCCTCGCGGTGGTCTGGCTGGCGCGTCTTGGAGGGGTTACGGTTGAGGCCAGCGAGAGAGATCCGGGCCTGATGCCGGTGCCTCTTTTCGAGTCGATCGAGGACCTGCGGAATGCATCGGCTATTTGCCGCACGCTGTGGAGTTCGCCTGACTATCAGAAGCTGATGACATCCTGGGGGAATACGCAGGAGGTCATGCTTGGCTATTCCGATTCAAACAAAGATGGCGGCATGATCGCGAGTACGTGGGAGATCTTTCGCGCGCACCGTGCCCTGCATGAGGTAGCGCGGGAGTGCGGTGTGACCCTGCGCCTGTTTCATGGCCGCGGAGGGACGGTAGGACGGGGCGGCGGGCCAACGCATCGGTCGATTTACGCGCAACCAGTGGGCGGGTTCGAGGGCCAGATCCGCATCACCGAGCAGGGCGAAGTACTGAACTGGAAGTATGCCGATGTGGTGCTGGCAGAGCGCAATCTGGAGTTGATGATTGCCGCCTCCCTGGATGCGCTGGCGCGGCCCAATACCCGCGATCCCCAGGGACACCAGACGGGCTTGCTGACGCCGGAGTGGGAGGCCGCCTTCGACGAGCTTTCGGCGACGTCGTTTAAGAACTACCGGACGTCGATTGTCGAAGATCCCGAGGTGCTGTTGTACTTTGAGCAGGCCACGCCGGTGGCGGAACTGGAGCTGGCGAAGATTGGCTCAAGGCCGGCGCGGCGCAAGGGCGGAATCGACTTTCCCAATCTTCGCGCTATTCCCTGGGTCTTCGGATGGACGCAGAGCCGCTTATTGATTCCCGCGTGGTTTGGTGTAGGCTACGCGCTCGAAGAATTCTCCCGCAAGGCGGGCGGACCGGAATTACTGCGCGAGATGGCGAGGGAGTTTCCACTGTTTATCGACCTCATCCGCAATGTGGAAATGGCCGTCGCTAAGGCGGATATGGGCATCGCCCGGTTGTATGCTGAATTGGCGCCGGATGAGGCAATGCGCGAGCGGGTCTTCGCCAAGATGGAGAGTGAGTTCGATCGCACGCTGCGCATGTTGCTTGCGGTGACCGGCCAGAAAGAATTACTGGAGACCAATCCGGTGCTGTCGCGGTCTATCCGGCTGCGCAACCCGTATGTTGATCCGATGCACCTGATCCAGGTGGATCTGCTGCGGCGCAAGCGCGCGGGGGATTCGACGGATGCGATTCATCGAGCGCTGGCGGGTACCATCAATGGAATCTCGGCCGGGTTGCGCAATACGGGGTAGGTTATGCGCGGCTCCAACAATGTGGGTGCCCCACGTCTCGCTTCTGAGACGTAAGCCACCCGCACGAAAGAGATCAGTAGTTCGCCGGGGCTTGCTCGGCGGGATCCTCGCGGGGTAGGAGCGCCTCGGGCGTGAGCTGGTCAGCTTGGCGGAGCGAGGGGAAGAGGAGGCCCCACAGGCTGGATATGAGGAGCGAGCCGACGCCTCCAATCACGACCGATGGCACCGTTCCGAACCAGTGCGCGGTAAGCCCGCTTTCAAATTCTCCCAACTCATTGGAAGCACCGATGAACAGCGAGTTGACGGCACTGACACGTCCGCGCATCGACGGCGGCGTAGCCAATTGCAGCAGGGAGGAACGGATGACGACGCTGATCATGTCCGATGCGCCAACGACCATCAGTGCCGCGAGCGAGAGCCTGAGATTGCGCGACAGGCCGAAGACAATGGTTGCCACGCTATAGACTGCGACGCAGAAGAACATCTTTGCTCCGGCATGGCGTTGGATCGGCCGCCACAGGACCACCAGGGAGATGAGCAGCGCTCCTAGAGCAGGCGCGGCTCGCAGCAGTCCCAATCCCATGGGACCGGTGAGCAGGATCTCACGAGCGTAGATGGGCATAAGGGCGACGGCTCCGCCGAGCAGCACGACAAAGAGATCCAGGGAGATGGATCCGAGGAGCAGCTTGTTGCGGCCCACATAGCGGAAGCCCGCGAGCAGGACATCCGCGGAGACGGCGCGATGTTCCATTCTGCCGGGACGCACATGGAGCAAGCCGACAAGGACCACGAACCATACCAGGGTGAAGAGGGTGAAGAGGAAGACGAGCGCGGCTCCGCTGAGATGGTCTGAGGCTCGGCTGAACCGGCCGCCTAACCAGCCGTGAACTGGCAGGGTGAAGAGCAGGCCGCCGAGAGCAGGGCCGGTGATGTTGGCAATTTGAAAGATCGTGGCTCCCCAGGCCACGGCGTTAACGAAGTGCTCCGTGGGGACGAGGTGGGGCACGAGGGCTGAACTGGCCGGCCCGCTGAATGCCCTGCCGGTGCCAATGAGGAAGAGCACAGCGTAAATCAGGAGCACATTGTGCAGTCGCTGCCATGCAAAGGCAAAGAGAGCCACGGTGCAGAAGGCCTGCAGGGAATAGCAGACGAGGATGACCATTCGGCGGTCGTAGCGGTCGGCGACATGTCCGGCGGGGAGGATGAACAAGAGGCCAGGTAGAAAGAGCGCCAGCCCGGTGTAGCCGAGGTCGAGTGCGCGATGGGTAATCTGATAGACCTGCCAGGCGACGGCTACGGATTGTGCTTGCGAACCCAGGATGGCCATGACGCGCGCCATCTGGTAAAGCCGGAAGTCGCGGGAGCGGAATGCGGCTGCTCCGTTGCTTCGTGTTTTGCTGCTCATGTAGGGCTTCTCACGGTGTGTTTTTCACGGTGTGCTTCGCCATGCTGTGACTTTTATTTATACGCGTCGATTGCAGTGTGGGTTAGAACGACGGTTGCGGACCAAATCGTGCCGGGAAGATCCGCTGGCGCTCGTTTATGCTGGAGAGTGACCGAGATCCGCTCTGCTTTGCCAGATGCCGGGGATGAAGTGCCGGAGCGGCCGTCGAGTGCCGATGCCAGGCCAGGTCTGGGACCGCTATCGGGCGTGGCTGCGGTGTTTCTTTGCGGGGTATGCGCGTTTCTGGATCTCTATGCCACGCAGCCTCTCCTACCGCTTTTCTCTCGAATCTTCCACGCGGGCAAGGCTGCCGTAGGACTTACGATCTCGGCGGCTACGTTGGGCGTGGCATTGTCAGCGCCGCTGTTTGGCATCTTCGCGGAGAGGCTCAGCCGCAAGCGGGTGATCGTCGCGTCGATCGCCGCCGTGGCCTTACCGACACTGCTTGCGGCTACGGCGGGCAGCCTCAAGGCGCTGATCTTCTGGCGTTTCATGCAGGGGTTGCTGGCGCCGGGCATCTTCGCGATCACCATAGCTTATGTCACGGAGGAGTGGGATCGCAGAAACGTTGCGCTGGTGATGAGCGTTTACGTCAGCGGGACCGCTCTTGGGGGATTCATCGGGCGTATTGTTTCTGGCTTTGCCGCTGAGCACTTCGGCTGGAATAGCTCCTTCGTCGTGTTGGGAGTGGTGACGCTGCTGGGCGCCGTGGCGGTGGCGAAATGGCTACCGCGGGAGCACCGCCTGATGCTGGTCGACGATCGCTCGCTGGGGTCGCAGTTGGCGCCGATGCTCCAACACCTGAGGAACCGGCGGCTGCTGGCTACATATGCGGTGGGATTCAACGTGCTCTTTTCCCTGGTCGCGGTCTTCACTTACATCACGTTTTATCTTGCGGACCCGCCGTTTCTGCTGTCTACCGCGGCATTGAGCTATCTGTTCGTGGTGTATCTGGTGGGTCTCTTCGTCACACCGGCGGCAGGATACGTAATTACGCGGGTGGGGCTGCGGCGGGGCATCGTCACGTCCATCGCGATTTCGATGGCAGGAGTGCTGGTGACGCTGGTGCCTTACTTACCGTTCGTAATTGCAGGGCTGACGCTTTGCTCGACGGGTGTCTTCATTTCGCAGGCATCGGCGACCAGTTATCTGCGCGAGGCAGCGCCGGAGGGAGGGCGGGTATCGGCGGCAGGGCTGTATCTCTCCTGCTACTACATTGGTGGGACGGCGGCGGGGGTGGTACCGAGCTTCTTCTGGCGGCTGGGCGGATGGCCGGCGTGTGTGGGATTCATCGCGGCAATGCAGTTGGTGACAATCTTGATCGCGACGGTGGGTTGGCGAGCGACGGCGGACGGAGAGCTGGACGGCCATTCCATCTAAGGCCTTCTTTATACTCAGGATTTGCTTTGTCAGGAAGACAAGAATCAAGGCGAAAGAAGGATATACATGGGCTGGTTCGGGAAGAAGTTGAAGCAGGAACACAAGGTGATGCGACAGGCGGAGCAGGCTGGGGGTGCCCTGCTGCCGGAGTATCACCGGGCTACTCCCGAGTGCCCTCACCCGGAGCGATGGAGCATGTACGACTCGATGACGGCCGAGGTCGAGGTGCTTGAGTTTTTGCGGACCCTGGTGACGACGACCAAGCCGGAACTGGTGGTGGAGACGGGATCCTTCCTGGGTGTGAGCACGCTATGGATCGCCGAAGGTCTGAAGCGGAACGGCTTTGGCCGCATTATCAGCTGCGAGTTCGACCCTGTGGTATTTGCCCAGGCCAGGGAGAAGATCGCCGCGTCGGGGCTGGGGGAATGGATCGAACTACGCAACGAATCCAGCCTCGAAATGAATGTCGAGGGAACGATCGACCTGTTTTTCAGCGACAGCGATATGCCGATTCGCGAGCAGGAGGTGAAGCGCTTTCTGCCGCAGATCAATCCGCAGGGCATCATCCTGATGCACGACGCCAGTTCGCATCTGAAGATCGTTCGCGAGGCTGCGCTCAAACTGGAGGCCGAGGGGCTGGTGTCAGTGGTGATGCTGCCGACACCGCGCGGGCTGGTGGTGGCGCAGAGGCGTCAGGGGCGTAGGTAGGGGCGCGAATCTTAGCGGTCGTAAGAGTGTAATCTCACGTCTCAAAAGCGAGACATGGGGCACCCACCACCTTAACAACGCTGCTGGCCGAGGCCCCACCCTTCGCTGCGAGACGCCAAGGCACCCCGATTGCGGTCGCGACTTCTGGCCACAGTGGCCCTGCTAGAGCAGAAGCAGGGTTACTGTAAGAAAAGCCACAGATCGATGCAGGCATTTTCATCAAGAAAATGCCTACATCGCTGGCGCTGGATACATCACACGATCCCTGCTTCTGCTGCTAAGTGGCACGGAACACTTGCTGAATCTGCCGTATCCGCCATCACATTGAGGCTTCCTTATCCGTGTGATAGCATCCGTGGTTTCTCTCATAAGCAAGGCGGCGGAACGTCTGCAATGTCGGCGACGCTCGTGCACCCCCACCCTGCAGAGACTTAGAGCGAGATTGGCCAATTTCAGGAACCCCGGAGGATATAGATGAAAACCTACATGGGAAGTGAGATCCGCAACGTAGCTGTAGTTGGGCATGCACACTGCGGAAAAACCACATTGATTTCCGCTCTGTTGCATGCCGCGAAAATGACCGACAAGATGGGTCGCGTTGAGGATGGCTCTGCCGTCACTGCTTATGACGAAGAAGAAGTTGCCCGCCGCACCACCATGTCCAACGCCGTCGCCTTCGCGGAGTGGAGCGGGGTGAAGATCAATTTTGTCGACACTCCAGGCTTCCACATGTTCGCCCACGATGCCCGCGCCGCGATGCTGCCAGTGGAGGCTGCGTTGGTGGTGATCAATGCCCAATCCGGCCTGGAAACGGTGACCGACCGGGTGTGGAAGTTCGCCGATGAATTCAAACTTCCGCGCATGATTGTGATGAATCAACTCGACCATCCCAAGGCGGATAACAGTTCTGCGCGGGAAGATATGCTGGCGGCGATGCAGGAACGCTGGGGGCGGCAGGTGGTGCCGATTCAGTTGCCCATCGTGGATCAGCAGGGGTTTCACGGAGTCGTCGACCTGGTGACGATGGAGGCATTTTTCTACACGCCCGACGGCGATGGCCGCGGCAAGACAGGGGAGATACCCGGGCCGCTGCATATCGCCGCCAAAGAGGCGCATGAGGCGCTGGTGGAACTGGTCGCCGAGGGTAAGGACGAGCTGATGGAGGAGTATTTCGCCCAGGGCACGATTCCCCAGGAGCATTTGATTACTGCCCTGCATGAGGCTATCCGGGAAGACCGCATTTTCCCCGTGCTCTATGCCAGTGGACTGCGCAACGTAGGCACCGATCATCTGCTGGATTTTCTGAAGGTGTACGCCCCCTCGCCCCTGGAGCGCGAGCCGGTGTCGGCACGAGCGGCGCTTCAGACAGTGGCCGCCAATGGCACCGGTGGCGATGGGCCGCCGGATATCGTGCTGCGGCGCGTCGACGACAAGGAGCCGCTGACGCTCTACGTTTACAAGACGATGACGGACCCATTCGCGGGGCGCATCTCTTTTTTCAAGGTGTACTCCGGCACGGTCAAGAACGAAGCGAACGTAATCAACTACACGCGCAGAGAGCCGGAGCGGCTGGCGCATCTTTCCATCATGCAGGGTCGCAAGGCGATGGAGGTTGCTGAACTGCATGCGGGCGATCTGGGGGCGGTAGCAAAGCTGCACACCACACTTACCGGCGATACTCTGGGGGAGAAAGGCCACGAAGTCCTGATCGAACCGCTCAAGATGCCGGAGCCGGCGATGACCTACGCCATTGAGCCGAAGAGTCGCGCCGACGAGGATAAGCTGGCCCCGGCGCTGCACAAGTTGATGGAAGAAGACCTGATGGTCCGCTTCTTCCGCGATCCCCTGACGAATGAATTTCTGGTGGCCGGAGCGGGCCAGCCGCATATCGAAGCCATCGTCTCAAAGTTGCGCAAGCGCTACCATACCGAGGTAACCCTGAAAGCGCCGAAGGTCCCGTACCGTGAGACCGTTCGCGCCAAGGTGGAGGCACCGGGCCGCCACAAGAAGCAGACCGGAGGTCACGGTCAGTTCGGCGACTGCAAGATCCGTCTGGAGCCGCTGCCGCGCGGTGGGGGATTTGTGTTCGCCAATGAGATCTTTGGTGGAGCGATTCCTCGGCAATTCGTTCCCGCCGTGGAGAAAGGCATCGTCGAGTCTGCGGCCCGTGGCTATCTTGCCGGGTATCCTGTGGTCGACTTCAAGGCGACGGTCTTCGACGGCAGCTATCACGATGTCGATTCCAACGAAATGTCTTTCAAGATGGCTGGGCGCATTGCGTTTCGCAAGTGCATGGAGCAGGCCAAGCCGGCTCTGCTGGAACCGATTATGCGGGTCGAGATTGAAGCTCCCGACGAGTTTGCCGGGCCATTGATGGGTGACCTGAATGGACGGCGAGGCAGGGTGCAAGGCATGGATAGCCGGGGAAGCACTACGGTGATCAAGGCCGAAGTGCCCATGGCGGAGATGCTCACTTACGGGACTACGCTGACTTCAATAACCCAGGGCCGGGGCAGCTTCCGGATGGAGATGAACCA
>JANXZS010000079.1 GCA_025355385.1 Acidobacteriaceae bacterium
CGAGCGCTGGCTCAACCAGTCATTCACGCCTTATCCCCTGGCGGGATGGGCAGAGTTCGATTATGACGGTGTCCCCGTGCGACTCGGCCAGGTAGTGCAAACCGTCCATCGCGTACACGGCCTGGGCGCGGTCTATGAACCGCTCATGGTCACGCCGGAGGTCTCCGTGATGCTGGACCCTTCTTCCGGCATCGTTCCCCTACCCGGTACAGACTTTTCTGTCCGCGTCATACTGCATAGCGAAGCCGATGATCCGGCTCCCGGAACATTGCACCTCCAGCTACCTGAGAAATGGACGGCAACACCTGAGACGGCTTCCTTCCGGCTGACTACCGGCGACGACCAGACGGTCACGTTCACCGTTCGCCCCACTGGGTTGGCATCGCAGTTGTACACCATCAAGGCGGTAGCCCGCAGTGGAAATTACAACTACAGCGAGGGCTTCCAGAAGGTTGGCTACTCCGGCATTCTCCCCTACAACCTGTATCGCCCAGCCAGCTACACGCTGCGTGGCGTGGACGTAAAGGTAGCGCCCCGGCTGAACGTCGCTTACCTGATGGGAACCGGCGATCAGGTCCCCCAGGCTCTGGGTAATCTCGGCATAACCGCCCACATTCTCAACGCGCAGGAGTTGGCGACCGCAGACCTCAGCGGCTACGACACCCTCGTACTCGGCATCCGCGCCTATGCGGCCCGGCCCGAACTGCCCCGCTGGAATCGACGCCTGCTCGACTACGTCCGTAATGGCGGCTGCCTGGTTGTGCAGTACAACAGTGGCGAGTACGACCACGGATACGGGCCCTTTCCCTACACGCTGGGCCACTCGCCTGAAAAGGTAGTCGACGAGAAGGCAGCCGTCACTCTGACCGATTCGAAAAGCCCAGTGCTGAATTGGCCGAACCAGATTACCTCCGCCGATTTTGATGACTGGGTGGAAGAGCGCGGTCACTCCTTCATGGAATCGTGGGACCCGGAATTCGCTGCCCCTACGGAGACCCATGACGAGGGCCAGGATCCGCAGAAAGGCGGATTACTTATCGCGCATTACGGCAAGGGTGTCTACATCTACACCGCCTTCGCACTCTATCGCCAGCTTCCGGAGGGCATTCCAGGTGCGTATCGACTGCTTGCCAATCTTATCAGCGCGGCGAAGGCCCCCACGCCTGCTGCAGCAATGCCTGCCGCTGTGAAATAGATTCAGCCATCCGGTAACCCACTGCACTTGCTTATCGTTGCCCGGCCCTGCGCATTGCTGGCATTCAAGAGTTATTAACGCTAAATTCGTCAGATCTTCATGGGCGTCTGCGACCTTTTCATTGGGGACAGGGCAATTTCGCTTCTGCTGATCGGGAGATGAGTTGTTTGGATAGCCCCAGGCAAAAACGGCACTTCGCTCTAATGCATTTACATACATCGAGAGAGGCCCAATGAACACTCACCTAAAGGCGCTGGCCAGTCTAGTCTTTTCGGCGGCTCTAGTAGCTGGACAGGCACAGACAACAGCAATCGGGAAAACGCATACGGCCACCAAGACTGCGAAGAAGAGGACGGCGAAAAAGCCGGTGAAACCCTCGATCGAGTCGCAGATCGAGCAGCTTCGCACCGATATGCAGAACCAGATTCAGGGACTAAAACAGCAATTGTCGGACCGCGACCAGCAGTTAACGCAGGCTCAGCAGACAGCAACGGCGGCTCAGGCAGCGGCGGCTCAGGCTCAGCAGGCGGCGGACGCTCAACAGAAAGCCTTGACTGATAACAAGCAGACCGTGTCAACCCTTGAGGGTGCAGTTTCTGATTTGAAGACCAACACCGCGTCCCTCGTCACCACCATCCAGGATGACCAGACCAAAACCAAGGCTGCTATCGAAAGCCCGAGCGTTTTGCATTACAAGGGCGTTAACCTCACCCCGGGTGGTTATATGGCTGCTGAGACTATCTTTCGCAATCACGGTACAGCCGGCGACATTGCTACGGCTTTCAATGCAATCCCGTATGAAAATGCCACGGCCTACCACTTGAGCGAGTTTTACGGCTCTGGCCGTCAGTCGCGCCTTTCGCTTCTTGCCGAGGGCAAAGTGGACTGGGGCACCCTTCGGGGTTATGTGGAAGCGGACTTTCTGGGTTCCGGAACCAATTCCAATGGCAATCAATCCAACAGCTACGTGATGCGTCAGCGCGCAGTGTGGGCGCAGGCCGCTTTAAACAACGGGTTGAGCTTTACGGGCGGTCAGATGTGGTCTCTTGCTACCGAGCAGAAGAAGGGCATCGATGCCTTTAGCGGCAATGTGGCAACGCCCCAAACCGTCGACCCGAACTACGTCCCCGGCTTCGTATGGACCCGCCAGTTTGGCTTCCGAATGGTGAAGAGCTACCCCAAAGTGGCCTTTGGTATCTCGGTTGAAAACCCGCAACTGATTTACTCCACTGCGCTGGCCTCCGACACTCCTTACGCGGTTCTTGGTAGCGCGGGCGCTAACGGCGGCAACTACAACGCTGCTGTCAGCAACTGCTCGACTGCCGTTCTGGGCGTCAACTTGACCACAAGCGTGGGCACGCCGACCACCACTTGCTCGGAACTTGCAACGATCCCATTCAATCTGGTCCCGGATGTGATCTTGAAGGCCGCCTTCGATCCGGGCTTTGGCCACTATGAAGTCTTCGGCATCGGCCGCTATGCCCATCAACAGGTATACCCGGGTGAAAGCACCACGAGTTATCTGTACGGAGGGGTGAAAGGGACTGGACCAGGTACCCCAGCCAGCCCCATCGCCAAGCCTTCTGTAGCCGGCTCCTACAACAACCAGATTGCCTTGGGAGGCATTGGCGGCAGTTTCCGCGTGCCAGTTACCAAGAAGATCGATTTCGGTGGCAAGGCTATGTATGGGCCCGGTGTGGGCCGCTACGGCGCCAGCAACCTCGCCGACTTGACCGCGGCTGGCTCTGGCCAATTTGCCCCGATCCACAATTCCTCGGGTCTGGCAACCTTGGAGTGGAACGTAACTCCCCGGTTGCTTTTTTACGCCAACTACGGTGGCGATTATGCTGGCCGTACGGCATACGCAGGCTTCGCAACCGTGCCTACCTACAACCCGACAACCAATACCTGGACCACCGCCACGAAGGCTGTGGCCCAGGGCTATGGCTCCAGGCTGGCTAGCACCAGCACCTGCACGGCGGAGCAGCCCAGTGGCTATCAGGGTACCTCGACTGGCTACTACACCTCCAGCGGCTGCGGCCTCAACACCCGCGACGTACAGGAGATCACCGGCGGTTACTGGTATGACTTTTACAAGGGGCCCAAAGGCCGCCTTCGTCAAAGCGTCCAGTACGCCTACGCAGTTCGCGAATCCTGGTCCGGAGCGGCTGCCACTGGCCAGGTCACCCTGTTCCAGATCAAGGGCAACGAGGGGATGTTCTGGACTTCCTTCCGTTACTTCCTCCCGTAAAGCCAGTACAAATTCAGCCAAGAAAGAAGGGCATCCACCATGGATGCCCTTCTTTCTTGGCTTAGGACCGCTCCAACTACTCCGTCGGAGTTTAGTTAGTTCGCATTACTGGACCTCGTAAACAGACAATTGGTGCGGATCCAATGTAAGCACAAACTCGGTGCCCTCCATCCGCGCGCCGCTCTTGGCATTGAACAACACAGACAGTCTCGAACAACCGGCGAGGGCAGTATCGCGCGTTTCCAGCCGGAGTTCGCGAGGGCTATCTGCCTTGTTCATCGCCACCAGCACGCGATCACCCTTCCCTGCGGTGCAGCCAGCTTCAACCGACGCCGCGCGTACAAACGCGAAAGCCGTGGCATCCGCGAAGAGATCCTGCTGCTGCCCCGCACGTAATGCCGCATGCTCGTGTCGCATGCGAAGCACGCCGCTCACCCAATCAAACAATTGCGCCTGCTCCGGAGTGCGCCCCTCAGCAGTGAAGGCGCTGGCCGCATCCCCTGGGAAGCCCCCAGGGAAGTCGTGACGGTTATCCGGGTCATCTCCACCGCGCATCGCGATCTCATCGCCGGAATAGAGTTGCGGCATTCCACGCAAGGTCGCGAGCAAACCAAAAGCCAGTTGTAGCTTCGCCGTCGTCGCACCTTTCTGAGATAGGAAGCGCGACGTGTCATGATTTCCAATAAACGTAACCAGGCGGTCGGGATGGGGATAGAGCCAGTCCTGCCGCAACACATCCGGCAGCGCGGTCGCAGGCTGATCACCGGTCAATACGCCGCGAAGCGTCCCGTACATGGGAAAGTCGAAGGGCGTATCCAATCCCGTATCGACGCCGCGGCGTACAGCATCGCCAGCGAAGTACGACGTGATTGTCGGGTCAGTGTTAAAAACCTCTCCTACCGTCGTGAGACCAGGATATCGTGCGTGTAATTCCGCATGAAAGTCATGCCAGAAGCCTCGCCTGATATAAGGAAAGGTGTCCAGGCGGAGCCCGTCCAGCCCTGCCGACTCCACCCACCACTCCGCATTCTGAATGAGATATTTCGCGGCTAGTGGATTCTCCTGATTCATGTCCGGTAGCACGTTCGCAAACCAGCCCTCGATGACGTCCCGCGATTCCCTCGGCGACGAATGGGGATCGGGAATGGAACGAAACTCATATTTGGGAGCTGTATGCTGCGCGGCCGTGCCATGAAACCAGTCCAGCGTTGGCGGATCCGTTGCCCACGGATGACCCGCGCCAACGTGGTTGGGCACCGTGTCCAGCACCAGCTTCATGCCGCGCTGGTGTAGTGCTTGCGCAAGATGTTGATAGTCGGCTAGCGTCCCAAAGTGGGGGTCGACGCCATACATGTCGGTTGCGCCATAGCCGTGATAGGAATCCGGCGAGCCGGTGTTGTCGTAGACCGGCGTGGTCCAGACTGTGGTAACTCCCAGCTGTTGCAGATAGTCGATATGCTGCTCGATGCCGCGAAGGTCCCCGCCATGCCAACCGCGCGGATTGGCGCGATCATAGCCACCGGGAGCGCGCACCGGTGCATCGTTCGAAGCATCTCCATCCGCAAACCGATCGGTCATGATCAGGTACATCACGTCGTCGGCCGAGAAGCCCCGGAACCCTGCGCTTGCAGGCTTCCTCGCCATGACGGGAAATGTTGCTACGGCGGCTCCACTGCCAGACACAGCACGAATACGAAGTTGCTGAGGCTGCGCATCTCTTGTCTTCAACCAGAGAAAGGCCCAATGCCCATTCTTTGATACCTGGCTGGACCGTAGCGTGACACCCTTGCCCTCAACCTGGAAATGGGCAGCCGTCAGGTTTTCGCCTCGTAGCAAAAGCATGGGATCGGGCAGACCTGCGAACCAGTTGGGCGGATCTATCTTTTCAATCCGGGGAGCCTGCGATGCAGGATCGGTTACGGTCGAAACCGCTTGAACAACCGGCTTGGCCGCTACCTCCTGAGTTGCTCCTTGCAAATCAAAGACCGTCAGGGCGAGTATGACTGCCAGACATGATGCGAAATGCTGACGGGGTAAGTTCATAGCTGCGATGGCTCCCCGAGCATGAATCGACTCGTTTTCTTAACCATAGCAGTGTACCCGGGAGCCTAATGTTTTGGGCTATAAAGGCCGCTTTGCCTTGCTCCGCACTACACGGAGAGAGAATTTACGGTCAGTCAAACATTCTCGACTCGAAAGCCGAGGTCGAGATGGACAGATACGCGGACCAGCTCGCGAGCCAAGTCTGAGTAGGTGGAAAGCAGCTTTAAACCTTGCCTTGTCAGATCCAGGCCGCTTATCGGGAATGTGCTGCCTGTGCCGACTTACTGGGAACGATGCGAAAAACGTAGGCGAAGTGTCCAGGCGCCTGGGAAGGAACCTGGATGTGCAAGCCATCCGCCTGTTGCTCAAAGTGCAGCGGCGACGCAGAGCCTAGCAAGGAAACTGACTCAACGGCCCTTGGGGAGCCTACGGTATCGCGCTTAAGAGATCGAATCACCGCTTCTCCCGTGGCCGACCACTTCAGCTCAATCGCATACAGAACATTTCCCTTGGAAGTAAACCGATAGTCGTCTGCGCTATAAGATTGCGTGTCAGTGTCATGAAATGCTCCTTCCACTACCTTGGTGGGACCTTCTCCAAATACCTTCCATGGACGGGTTCCGTAAATCGCTTCGCCGTTGATCTGCAGCCACCCACCAACATCGCGAAGGACCTGCTGCACCTTGTCAGGGATAGTTCCATCCGCTCGTGGCCCCACATTTAAGAGAAGGTTGCCATTCTTACTTACGATGTCGACTAACTGCTGGACAATGACCTCAGGGGTTTTAAAGGTGTCTCCATTGATGTAGCCCCAGGATTTGTTGCTGACAGAAGTATCTGTCTGCCAATAGTCGCGGCGAATTTCAGAGAGTTGACCGCGCTCAATATCGAGGACAGCGGTATGTTCCCGCATGGCTTCGTACTTGTAGTTGATAACCCCTACTCCCCCGTATTTCAACGACGCGTTATAGTAAAACGCGGCGAAACGCCTAAGGTAGGGCTCTACTTCTGGATTCCCTATCCACCAGTCGAACCACATGATCTCAGGGTGATACTTCTCCACTATCTCCGCGTCGCGTGCCAGCCAGTCGCTCGCATATTTTGGGCTGAGATGAGCATGGAAATTAAGAATGGTACTCGGGTGATCTTCTGTTGCCAGATGGGATGGCCCGTAGAATCCCGCGTAGCGGGGATCTTTCCCGTCTGAATCGGTTTTGTTCACGCCGTCCATGAACCAGTCGTGCTCGATCCTGTGCGAGGATGCCCCAAGGTGCAGGCCCTCTGCGCGCACAGCCTTAGCCAGGTCTCCGGCCAGGTCACGGTGAGGCCCCATCTTTGTCGCTGTCCAATCAGACAAGCCGCTGTCATACATGGCAAAACCATCATGATGTTCGAAGACCGGGACTACATACCTGGCACCGGATGCCTTGAAGAGAGCCGCCCAAGCCTGTGGATCGTAGTGTTCAGCTTTGAACAGAGGGATGAAATCTTTATAGCCAAATTGCTTGAGTGGACCATAGGTTGCCAGGTGATGCTTGTACTCCTCTGTGCCCGGCTGATACATGTTGCGGGGATACCATTCGCTGCCGTATGCGGGCACGGAATACACGCCCCAATGCACGAATATTCCAAATTTGGCGTCCTGGAACCACTGGGGGATTTTGTAGTTGGAGAGCGAATTCCAATCAGCGCGAAAGGGACCCTCTGAAATGCCCACATCAACATCTTTGAGGATGGCTGTGCGCCGTTCATCATACTTCGAGCTTGCCTTTTGCCAGGCATTGTCCAGAGCGGCATCCTCAGCAGAGACCGCTGGCCTACCCATCCCCGACGTCTGCGCTACGGAAAAAGTAGGAATATGCATCAGGCAAGCCCAAGCCAGGCCGCTTATCACTAAGTAAGCTTTTTTTCTTGCGGAGCGGGTCGATCTCATACGGGCATTTTCCTTGTGGTCACGTTGTCGAGTAGCGTCAGGTCACTGGCAGCGGGAAAGAGCAACAAGCCGTTAGCGCATGCAAACAATACCCTGCTTCTACTGCCTATTTGCACGGACTGAGGGGATGGGTCGTCGTTGGAGAGCGACATGCCGACAGTAAGTGGGGGGCTAGGGTCTTCACGCTTTCGGGCGGAATATATAAGCCTTTGGAACCCCTGTCAAGCATCCTTTACTTTAAGGTTGTCTAAAATGCCATAATTATGCGAATTTGTGTCGCAATGGAAGCGAGAAACTTGAGCTTACGGTGTAGGGCGGCGAAAGTGAGCAATCTCTCGTTTATCCCCTCGGCGACTGCGTCGTGACCCGCGCCAGCATCTGCAAACGGGTGTATACCTATGAAGTGCTGAAGGTTGTCGGTGACGGCAACTGTAATGTACAAGTGTTAAAAGCTCGCCTATCAAGCGGGTATACCTCTACACAGCTGAAAGCCAGAGACTTTTCTAATGATTCAACAGGGTATTTTGAACCCCGCCATTCTTTCACTGCTCGCACGCGTTCGACACACCAATACGCTGGTAATTGCGGATCGTGGTTTCCCTTCCTGGCCTGGCGTGGAGACGGTGGACATCTCCCTGATTGATGACGTTCCCCGCGTTTTGGAAGTGTTAAAGGCGCTGCGAGCAAACTTCGTGATCGGGAGGGCTTTGATGGCTGAGGAGTTCCGCGCAGCGAATCTGCCCGCGACATGCGCCCTATTTGAGCGTGCGCTGGCAGGGATTCCCACCGTATTCGAGCCTCATGCCGACCTCAAGAAACGTGTCCTCAACGTGACCGGCCTTATTCGCACCGGGGACACAACGCAATATGCAAACCTGATTCTAGAATCAGCGTAATTCCCAGAGCAGCGGGGACCAAAAGCAAGAGACTCATAAGAATTACGGCAATCACACGGGGTGAAGGAAGCATGAAGTCTGCATCAGCATTGAAGGCCGTTTCCCGGGACCCTGAGTTCGAGCATCCCTTATTTGCGAGAAGATATTTGTGGCCGTTCATCCTTGTAACTGCCCTGTTTTTTCTATGGGGCATTCCTAACAATCTCAACGACGTTTTAATTCGCCAGTTCATGAAGTCGTTCGAAATTACCCGGTTCAAAGCCGGTTTGGTACAGTCCGCGTTCTACCTGGGATACTTTCTGCTTTCCATGCCTGCCGCGCTGTTGATGCGCAGGTTCGGTTACAAGGTGGGGCTGATAACAGGATTGCTGCTGTACAGCGCCGGCACACTCCTGTTCTGGCCGGCGGCGATCGTCGGGAGCTATTCCTTCTTCCTGTTCGCACTTTTCGTCATCGCCACGGGCCTGGCCTTTCTGGAAACTGGCGCCAACCCTTTCATCGCGCAACTCGGCGATTCAGAAACATCCGAAAGACGATTGAACTTTTCCCAGGCATTCAATCCGGTTGGAGCAGTCACTGGCGCTGTGATGGGAACGACCTTTATCTTTTCCGGAATTGAATTGACGAAGCCTAAGGTTTTTGCGATGAAGGCGTCCGGTACGTATGACGCTTATCTGCGACACGAAACACTCCGGGTCATCACTCCCTACATCGTGTTGGGCTGCATTGCATTGTTTGCCGCATTTCTCATCGCGAGGACCAAATTCCCCAGCATCGAAGGGCAGAGCCAGACCGTCGTCAGTCTGGAAGAGGGCAGATTCGTCGATCTCTTCAAATACCCGCATTTTGTTCAGGCAGTCATCGCCCAATTTTTCTATGTCGGAGCACAGGTGGGGACCTGGAGCTATTTCATCCAGTATGTCCAGGACTATGTTCACGCCTCGGAGAAGACAGCCGGGCTATTCTTGACGGGAACTCTAATCGCCTTCGGTGCCGGGAGATTCAGCGCCACTTACCTGATGAAGTTTATACGGCCCAATCGCCTGATGGGTGCCTACAGCCTCGTCAACGTAGCGCTGGTCGCGATCGGCGTCCTCTTCCCTGGCTGGATCGGACTGTGGTCAATCTTCCTCACCAGCTTCTTCATGTCCGTCATGTTCCCGACCATCTTTGCTTTGGGTCTGAAGGAACTGGGACCGAATACCAAGCTGGGTGGATCGCTGATCGTGATGGCAATTATCGGCGGTGCCGTGTTCACCCCTTTGATGGGCCTGCTGTTCGAGGCTACCAGGAGCATGGCTGCGGCGATGTTGATCCCCCTGGGCTGCTATCTTTTCACTACCTACTTTGCCTTCCTCGGCTGCCGGGTGCGGGTGCCGAGCGCCGGGAGGCCGGCGTAAATCGCGACTCGAAGTGGTTGACTTTTGTGAGGGGCCGAACTATTCTACTTTCGATAACTTTATCGTTAAAGGAGTGCAGATGAACAACAAGTTGATAGTTGTGACGGGAGCAGGCGGCTTTATCGGAGGAAACCTGGTGGCTTCGCTTCGCCAGCAGGGCCATACCCGCATCCGTGCGGTCGACGTGAAACCGCTGGACCAGTGGCACCAGAGGTTCTCCGACGTCGAAAATCTGTCGCTAGATCTCAACGGCAAAGAGAATTGCGAGACCTCCGCCAAGGGTGCGTCAGAGATCTATAACCTGGCCGCGAACATGGGCGGAATGGGCTTTATCGAAAAGAATAAAGCGCTTTGCATGCTGTCGGTCTTGATCAACACCCATATGCTGATGGCGGCAAACAAGTACGGCGTAGAGCGCTATTTTTATTCTTCGTCGGCCTGCGTTTACAACGGCGACCTGCAACACACCTCCGATGACGGGGACAAATTCGCGGCACCCGCATTGAAGGAAGAAGATGCTTATCCTGCACTAGCCGAGGATGGCTATGGTTGGGAGAAGCTTTTTTCCGAACGGATGTGCCGGCACTACATGGAGGACTTTGGTCTCTACGTTCGCGTGGCGCGCTTTCATAACGTGTATGGCCCGTGGGGAACATGGTTCGGCGGCCGCGAGAAGGCCCCCGCAGCCATCTGCCGCAAAGTGATCGAAGCCAAACTCTCAGGCAAGCACGAGATAGAGATTTGGGGGAACGGCCACCAGACGCGCAGCTTCATGTACATCGACGACTGCGTGAAGGGCGTGGAGCTGATCTTGAACTCGAACATTCTGGCACCGATCAATCTTGGCTCGAGCGAGGCAGTCAGCATTAACCAGCTGGTGGACATCGTGGAGGGGATCGCGGGCATCAAGCTGGATCGCAGGTACGATCTGAATGCACCCAAGGGCGTCAATGGCCGCAACAGCGACAACACACTCATCCAAAAGTATCTGGGATGGGAGCCGGGCATTTCTCTGAGGGCGGGCCTGGAGAAGACTTACGCGTGGATCCATGACCAGTACCAGTTGCGAGAGCATGGCGGTGCGGGGGTGGTTCGCGAACCGGAGATAGCACACCAATAGCACAATTTGGGGGAGCCACTGGAATGCTGCGCATGCCCGAACCATGGGACTACCTGATCGTTACAGCTGCCAATGCTATTCAGGCCGCGGCATATGAGGCCCAGATTCAACTACGGCGCCGTATCGGGCAGCTTGCCGAAGTTGGAAGCGTGCTTGTCGTTGCGGATAGGGAAGGTAAGCGAATCGGCAGTGGTGGGAGCACGGTCGACTGTCTGAGACACGTAGTCGACCGGGAGCGTCGTGATCCCTCACTATCAGCCGAGGCCATTCTCAGCCGACTGCGGATACTCATCGTTCATGCGGGCGGCGATTCACGTCGGCTACCTGCCTACTCCGCCTGCGGCAAGATTTTCGTGCCGCTACCGGGCGAGAATTACACCGCCCTGGGATCGACACTCTTCGATCGCATCGTGCGTTCGTTTCTGAGTTTGCCCGCAGGTCCCCGTGGAGCGGGGCAGGTTGTAGTGACCTCGGGCGACGCTCTGCTTACCTTCGACCCGGCTTCTCTGCAATTTTCGCAAATCGGAATGACTGTGCTGGGCACCTACACCACCCCTGAGGAGGCGGCTCGCCACGGGGTGTTCTGCCCGGACAACAATGGCGCGGTGCGTTTGTTCCTCCAGAAACCGAGCGTCGCGGATCAAGTGATTGCGGGAGCGCTGGACCGCCGTGGCCAGGCTGTACTCGATGTCGGAGTGATGAGCTTCGACGCCAGCGCCGCCGCACAAATCCTGCAGTCCTTCTGCATCATGGATGGGTCCATGCCATGGAAGCCTGCCTTGGAACAGGCTGTACTCGCGCATGGCATCGATCTCTATCGCGAGATATGTTGCGCGCTGGGCACACAAACGACGCCCGAACTTTACCGGAAAGCGGTGCGCTCGAGCGGCGGCAGCCTGGATGACGCTCTACTTGCAGAGTTGTTCGTCTCGCTCAGTCCGATTCCCTTGCGTCTCGAGATTCTTCGGCAGTGCAGCTTTCTACACTTCGGATCCACTCGTCAGTTGATTTCGAGCGCAATAGCTCTGGTGACACAGGATGAAGGAGCGGTACCGGTGATGACCGCCCTAGCCATGAACAATGATGTTAAGGCCAGCGGATTGATTGCCGGCGTGGATGCGTGGGTGGAAGGCTGTCGTGTGAAGGCTCCTCTTAGGCTCGAACGCCGGAATGTGGTGGTGGGAGTGGATGTGTCAGAGCCGCTCCATCTTCCGGAGGGAGCGTGCCTCGATCTATCCCATGGATCGGATCACCAGGGTAAGCCGATGTGGTTTGTGCGCTGCTACGGCGTCGATGACACCTTCAAGCACTCCCTTGCGGAGGGCGCGACGTTCTGCGGTAGGCCTCTCCGCGACTGGATGGACGCCGTCGGAGCGGCGCCTGCAGACCTCTGGCCCAGCAGCCTGCCGGAGCAGGGACATACACTTTGGAACGCGCGCGTGTTTCCAGTCGAGCCGGAGCAGGACGCGTACCGGCGCTGGCTATGGATGTTCGACGCTGGACATGCTACGCCGGAGCAGAAGCATGCCTTTCTAGCAGCGGACCGCTACAGTGCTTGCGAGGTTGCGACGCTGGTGAAGCAGGGTGAATTCCACGCGCGGCGCTCGTCGACGCGGGCGGCAGAAATTGAACGGTCATTGCGCCGCCTGTTCGCTACTGAAAGCAGCTTCTCCTCACGTGATCTCGCTTTTGCTCTCGAAAGTTCCGAGCACCCGGCACGCTTGGCTGCGAGCATTCTCGCCCTAGCATATGAACACGTAGTCCCGAAGGACGGTGTCGCTTTCGAGGGATTTGACTTCTGCCGCATCACTCATTGTCTAGGCTCGGCAATTGAGGACATGGCCGCAAATGACGCGACGGAACTTGAGTCCCTGTTACCAGGACTTGCCTCGGAACTTTCAGCTGATGTAAAGAACTGGTCCGATTCCTTGTGCCTTTCCCTTCCTCACGGCAGGACCGCTCGCAGTTGGGCCACCCGCCTTAAAGAGCTGGCATTTCAAGAGATTCAGGATGCCATACTCAAAAGCTCTCTGGGTAACACCGATCGCCCGCGCAATGTACTACGGCCGGACGAGACAATCTGGGGCAGATGTCCCGCGCGGATAGAACTGGCTGGAGGCTGGACGGACACGCCGCCCTACACGCTGGAACACGACGGCGAAGTGACGAACACCGCCATCAATCTGAATGGCCAGCCTCCGATCCACTGTTACTGCCGAATCATTAAGGATCACGTAATTCGCTTGAACTCTATCGACAGCGGGCAGCATCTGCAACTGGATACTCTTGAGGAGTTGCTGGACTACCGGCGTCCCGGCGACCCTTTTGCATTGACAAAAGCAGCGCTCGCTATCTCCGGCTTTGCGCCGGGCATGGGAGATTGGCCTCAGGAGATCACGCTGCCAGAGATGCTTGAGGCATTTGGAGGAGGCATCGAAATAACCACCCTTGTAGGCATCCCCCAAGGAAGTGGTTTGGGAACATCCAGCATTCTTGGCGCCGTCATCCTGGGCGTGATTAACAAGATGACAGGGCGGTCGGTTGGGCAGAAGGAACTTTTTCACGACGTGCTTCGCCTGGAGCAGGCATTGACAACTGGCGGAGGATGGCAGGACCAAGTCGGCGGCTGCGTTGGCGGCAGCAAAATCACGGCCACGCGGCCCGGCGTTTTCCCTGACGCCCGCATCCACTACATTCCCAGCGATGTGCTCGATCCTAAACTGAATGGCGGCTGCACGCTCCTTTACTACACGGGGCTGACCCGCATCGCCAAGAACATCTTGCAGGAAGTAGTAGGCGGATACCTGAATCGCGAACACAGCGTGATGGGTGCGCTTGCGGAAGAGCACCTGGCTGCGCGAGCAGTCGCGGATTCGATGTCCCGTAAAGATCTTGAAGAATTTGGAATTTGCGTCGATGCCGCGTGGGCGCTGCAGAAGCGGCTTTGCAAGACAGTCACCAACCCTGCGATTGAGTCGCTCGCTAGCAGGGTGAGACCTTTTGTCTACGGCATGCGAATCTCCGGCGCGGGTAGTGGGGGATTTTTGTTGATGGTCTGCAAATCTCCCAAGGATGCCGCCCATGTTCGCCAAATGCTTGAGAGCGAGCCACTCAATGAGCGCTCACGCTTCTTCGATTTCGAAGTCAACAATGCCGGGCTCGAAGTCACTACCTGCTAGAGCATTTTCACTTCTAGTCTGTAATTGGTAAGAGCAGCAAATGCGACTTTTCTATAGGGCAACTCTCACCGATTTCGGTTGCTCCGTACTCACAGGAAGTGAAAACGCTCCAGGCTAACCCACTTATGCCGTCGTGTGAAAAGAGCAGCGACGTGCGATTTCTCTCAGCTGAAAGCCGCACCAGGCCGACTTTCTGGGATGCACCATAAGTGGGGGCGCATGACTACTCACCAAACCGGGCCTAACTAACTGCCCTCTCCATGGCTCGCAGGATACCGCTGGGTTCGGCGACGCCAAGAGCAGCAATAGCTTCAGCGCGCCGCTGAGTATTGGCGACGCTATAGATGCGCAGTTCATCCGCATTGCCCGAGGGGCGCAGGTGGGCAACATCGCCATTGCTAAAGGTGATTCGTATACCGTCGACGTAGTTAAGACGCGTGATACTTCCAAATCCATTCGAAGAACTGAAGAAAGCAGCTATCTGCTCACGAATGTCCTTAAGATTGCGCACTCCGGCAACCGTGCCGGCGATCGGTGCGTTGCGTTCATCCCGCAAGATGACGCTATCGTCTTCGAACAGCGCCTCTTTCACCCTGATGTCGGACGGTGAAAACCGCTGGACGATCCTAAGCGCACGCTCTCTTTGGAAGTGCTTTAGAAGAGCCGCGCGACTGTAGCGTCTGGGAAGTTTTGCGAAGAGCTCGGCGAGCGAGAGGCGCTTTTTATGGGCACTAAATAGTGTACAGAGGATGGGAAGAACGGCATCCCGGGTGGGGAGAGCGAGAAGAGTTTTCCCTTGCCGAACGATTTCCGATCCAGTGAGGAAGCCACCGTTCGCTTCCCATCCGCAAACTTTGTGCCTGCCTTTCCGAAGAGCCGACTCCATTCCGGCGATCACATAGGGCGATCCAATCCGCGTCTTTGTTTCAACGACGTCGGCGAGAACGCTTCCGTCAATCGCATCGTTACAACTGATGGGCACCACAACCGCATCGGCGTCGAGAAATTCAGCTACTACAATGCCTACTAGGTCGCCGCTGAAGAATTGCACCTCGGATGTCGCGAAGTCAACGCCAAGTAACAAAGGGCGATCACTATCCCCATCCATCGAGACAACGGCGTGCACCATTCCACATTGTGCCGTGGCCGCACGAGTGAGCGCCTGTATGGTTGCGAGTTGTGCCGCGTCGATGTTCTCGGTGTCTATGGGGACGAAGGAGTCACTGCGGCCCATAAGAATTACTTCAGCTCCGAGAGCTTTCAGGATGTCAACGATCAAATCCCTTCCCACGGCGGAATGCTGGTAGACCAGCAGCCTCATTCCGCTAAGTGACTCGCCGTCAAAGAACGTGAGGAAGCGCTCCACGTAAGCTGCCTTCGCGGACTGATCCTCCGGCGGTAGCTCAGTATGTCCGGTCTTAAATCTGCCACTGCGGTCAAACAGAGATGCTGCAAAGGGGGCCTGGTAGATTCGTGCGCGAACTTGTTGAACGGCCTCATGGATGGGATCCTCATGCTGCTTGAGCAACTCACCCTGGCAGGTGTTGGTCTTGTATCCGTTGTGATCAAATGGAATGTGGCTGCCCGTGACCATGATGCTGCCCTTGCGCCTGGCAAGCGCATAGCCGCTGAGTGCGGGAGTTGGAATGCATCCGAGATTTACAGGCTTCATTCCAGCGTCTCGAATGGCGTGCACGACCCCCTGTGCAATCTCGCCTCTTCCCAGCTGCTCCGCTACATAGGCGATTGAACTAGGACGTAGATCGCGGGCGAAGTAAAACTCTTCACCACTCACAATCCCGCCATCTGCGTGGGTCAGTGTTTGCAGATATTCAAGCTCAGCAAGAACATTGATGTAGATCTCGAGTTGCGTGAGATCGACCACCTGCCCTCTGCGGCCGCTCGTGCCAAACTTGAGTTCCTTGGGTTCGTAGCTGAGCTGAGAACGCAGGTCGTCACCTTGATTGCCCAACATTTCTTTCGACATGCCCATACTTCCATCCTAGAAGGATATTTCAGACCAACCATCAAACGTACCTCATTCTGCCTCACTCCAGATGAAATATCTCGTCTAGCTGCGCCATGCTATCGTCTGCCTTTGCTGGACCAATCTCTTCAAAGAACTCTGCCATATTCTCCTGCCAAAGCTTGTTAACCTCCATGTTTTTCATTTGATCTCGCGCCTGTTTAAAATCGTCAGTTTCCAGGTATCCAACTAGGAGACCATCGGGCCCAAGAAACAGGGAGTAGTTGTGCCAGCCAGCATCTCGCAGCGCGGCCAACATCGATGGCCACACGGAGGCATGCCGCCTGCGGTATTCCGCCATGCGGCCCTGTTTCACGCGAAGTGTAAAACATATGCGCTGCAAATCTATCCTCCCAACACATCGTAGCCGTGGTTGTTTTTGAAATTCTCTATTTACTCGCATCTTGGCGCGTCATCCAGCTAGTATTTGCTCTCATTGAGTTGCCTTCACCACGGTCGCTGAAAATTGGTGCCAAAGTCATCCGTAGTGCCAGCCAGAGTTGATGTATGCGGGGGGTCCTCCTACATATCCGAAGCCTCCAGTTGTAGATTCGGGTGGTAACTTCATTGCCATGGACCGGTTGCGTTTGTTTATTGGAACTATTGTCCCAAAACCGGATAGAGAACTACTGTCTTGTTCGATCTTCGCCGGATATCGATCAGTCTGAATATAGGTAGTCCTTAATGCCATGTTTCGTCAATTGCCATGATCCGCTCTCAGCTTTGTTTACGGATTTTGGCGCGGTAGGACGGGATATGCTTTGACTGAACTTTTGTTTCTACCTGCTGCGGACAGCACGCGATAGTCAGTGGGCGTCTGTCCAGTATGTTTTTTGAAAAAACGGCAGAAGTAATGCTCGCTGTGAAACCCGCTGCGAAATGCTGTTTCCTTGACACTCAACTTGGTGTCTCTAAGCAGCGCACCGGCACTGGCCATCTTCAAATGAAGCCGATACTGGTGTGGGCTCAACCCGGTGTGCTGGCGGAAGCATCGCCGGAAGTAGCTGTAACTGACATGCAAGCTAGACGCCAGGTCTTGAAGGTCCAGATGCTTGCCGGCACTATCTTCCATCTGGCGTAGCGCCTGCTCGACTGCGCTGCTCCCGCCGCCGGAGATATCCTGGACCGGCTGCGCCGAGGAATAAAGGAGTGACAGAATGTACAGCGCCGTTCCCGCAATAACCTGCTGCAGAGCAGGGCAGTTCGCTCTCATCGCTTCCATGATGTTTCCGAAGGCTTGCAGCACCGTGCCCTCATTGCGGACGCGCACGTACGGGTCTTTCCGCAAAAAGAAGCCATTCCGGACCAATTGTCTGGCGGCGGGCCCGTCAAAGCCCAGCCAGTGTTCCTCCCATCCGACGTCATCATCAGGACGGTACCGGTGCCACATTCCCGGGTGCAGTAGAAACGCGCAACCCGCTTCGAGGCTGTATCGGTTGCCCCTGGTCTCGAGAGAACCAGAGCCGCCGGAAATGTAGATCAGCTGATACTCCGAGAGGGTGCGGCCATGCGCCCAGTCGAATTGGTAGGAGCCCGGATGTCCCGCTGGCGGATACTGCTGCCACGGGGCAACTCGTGACTTGCCTGCCGTGGTGAGGTACAGGCCCCACAGGCGATCGTGTGGGCTCACTCGGAAGTAGCGGAACTCGGTATGACCACCGGGAGTGAAGGTGTGTTTCATGCAACCTCGACCTTGTGTCATATTGTGCAATAGAAGGATCATTATATGTATTTTCAGCCGTCTCCTCTTAAGCCTAGGCTTCATATTGTGCATCGCGCTCGTCGGAGCCGGTGCTACACACTCATATGTCTCCAACTACGGTCCCCGTGCACCCCCTACGCGTTGGTCTATTCGGAATCGGTCTCGATACCTACTGGCCGCAGTTCGCCGGGTTGGAAGATCGCCTGAACAGATACATCGGTCGAGTAGCACAAAAGCTGCAGCAGCCTGGGGTGGAGATCGTCAATCTTGGCCTCATCGATACGCCCGCCAAAGCTATGAGCGCCGGGCACCAGTGCCGTCGCGAGGATGTGGATTTTCTTGTGCTCTATGTGACAACCTACGCCCTCTCGTCAACTGTGCTCCCCGTCGTCCGCCGCGCCAAGGTTCCAGTACTAGTGCTTAATCTTGCGCCTGAGGCATCTATCGACTATGCATGGTTCAACAGCTTGGGCGACCGTACAAAAATGACGGGCGAGTGGCTCGCCTATTGCCAGACCTGCCCCGTACCGGAGATCGCGAACGTATTTCAACGCTGCGACATACCCTTCTTCCAGGTAACTGGCACACTCGAAGATGACCTGACTGCATGGGATGAAATTCACGCGTGGATAGAGGCCGCACGCGTGGCATCTCGCATGGAACATAATCGTCTTGGCGTTATGGGGCACTACTACGGCGGCATGCTCGATATCTACTCGGACCTGACACTGCAATGTTCGCGGTTCGGCGGCCACATCGAGATGCTGGAAGTGGACGAACTTGCGGCACGCCGTACACAGGTCGTCGCGGCTGCGATTCGCGAGCGAGTGGAACTCTTTTCTAACGTCTTTGATATCCAGCCGGACTGTGCCAGGGAGGATCTGGACAATGCGGCGCGAACGTCAATCGCACTCGACCGCATGATCGAAGATCACGATCTGGGATCGCTAGCTTACTACTACGAAGGCACTGGGAATCCAGCGAACGAGGAGGCCATCAGTTCTATCATTCTGGGTAATAGCCTGCTTACCGCGCGCGGCATTCCTGTCGCCGGAGAGTATGAGGTCAAGAATGCCCAGGCAATGAAGATCATGGACTGCTTTGGCGCGGGCGGTTCTTTTACTGAGTACTATGCGACAGACTTCCGAGATGACGTTGTTCTGATGGGGCATGATGGACCCGGCCACATCGCCATCGCCGAGGGCAAGACAAAGGTGCGGCCACTGCGTGTTTACCACGGTAAGGTGGGACGGGGGCTTTCCGTGGAGATGTCGGTGAAGCACGGAAAGGTCACACTGCTCTCGGTGGTTGAAACCCGCGATGCCGGAATGAAACTGTTGATTGCCGAGGGCGAATCAATCCCGGGCCCAATTCTTGAGATTGGCAACACCAACAGCCGCTATCGCTTCTCGATTGGGGCGCGCCGCTTCATCACCGAGTGGAATGCCCAAGGTCCCGCTCACCACTGCGCTGTGGGCGTCGGCCACATTGCAAACAAGCTCGACAAACTTGCCGCCCTACTGAAGATTGCTTCCGTTCGAGTGTGCTGATTGCGTAACGCAAGTGCGCTTGCCGGTGCAGAGTGTCAGGGCCAGCCAAAGAGGGATGAATGAAGCGCTCGGCAAAGACCTACTGCGTACTTGCGCTGGCAGCACTTACGCTGACACTTGCCCCCCCTGAGGCACAGACCTTGGCAACAGGACGAGAAAGCGGCGCAGCCTTCTCTGTGCTCACACCCGAACGCCTTCGCATCGAGTCGCTTGAAGATCCAATTGGGGTGGATAGCGAACGACCGAGACTGAGTTGGAAGCTCGCATCCCGCAAGCCGGATGCACGGGGGCTCTCTCAATCTGCTTATCAGGTTCTGGTAGCGTCGGCGGCGGAACTGCTCAACAAAAATCAAGGTGACATGTGGAATTCAGGTCGCATCTCTTCCACGCACTTTGTCCTCATCGAGTATGCGGGCAAGCCCCTGCGCTCGCATTCCACCTACTTTTGGAAGCTGCGTACTTGGGATCAGGACGGCACGCCATCGAAATGGAGTATGCCTGCAAGATGGACGACCGCTCTGCTCAGCGCATCCGATTGGAATGCTAAGTGGATTGCGGCGGATCTTGACGGTCCTTCGCAGACGCCGGCGATAGAAAACATTGGCGGCCTAAACAATGCGGCAAAGCCGTTACCCATCTTTCGACGTGACTTCGAATTGAAGGGGGCGATTCGCAGTGCAGTGGTATATGTCTCTGGTCTTGGCCAGTATGAACTTCGCCTGAACGGAAAGAACGTAACCAACACAGTCCTCGACCCAGGATGGACGAACTACCGCAAAACGGTTCTATACAACACCTATGACCTAAGTCGCCAATTACACAAAGGCAAGAACGCTTTTGGTGTTTTGCTGGGCAATGGCATGTACAACGTTCCTAACGATAAAGACCGCTATACCAAGTTCACTGGATTCTTTGGTCAACCCAAGCTCATTCTTCAATTGCACGTGACCTATGTAGACGGTACCGAGACTACGATTATCAGCGACGCCTCATGGAAAAGCACCAACGGACCAATTACTTTCTCCTCAACTTATGGTGGCGAAGACTATGACGCTCGCAAGAACTGGCCAGGATGGGATGCTACCGGGTTCAACGACTCGAAATGGACAAAGGCACTCGAGGTTCAGGGCCCAGGTGGCGCGCTATCTGGCCACATCATTCCGCCCATTCGAGTGGTAAAGACGTTTCAGCCGGTTAAAATTGCCGAGCCCCAGCCGGGGGTTATTGTCTATGACTTAGGACAGAACTTTGCGGGTTGGCCACGGATTACGGTGCGTGGACGCCCCGGCGACACGGTAAACCTAATCTCAGGTGAATTGCTGGACACCCATGGGATGGTTACGCAGCACAGTGCGAACGCGAGCAGGTCCTCGGGTAACAGGTTCTCCTATACGCTGAAAGGTGGTGGAGATGAGGTGTGGCACCCGCGCTTCAGTTACTGGGGATTCCGGTACGTTCAGGTTGACGGAGCAAGCCATTCCAACTCCGGCGATGGCAAGCCCGTGATTGTTTCTCTTGAGGGGCAATTCATCCATGACGATTCAGGAGTGGATGGCTCCTTCATTTCATCCAAGCCGCTGTTCAATAACATTCATCACCTAATCGATGCGGCCATTCTGAGCAATATGGTGAGTGTACTAACGGATTGTCCTCACCGCGAAAAGCTCGGTTGGTTGGAGCAGACCCACCTGGCCGGCACTTCTATAATGTTCAACTACGACGTATCGCATCTTTATCAGAAGATCGCAGATGACATCGGGGACGCACAGCTCTCCGATGGCCTGGTCCCTGCCATCGCGCCCGAGTATGTCGCGTTTGTCGATCGCAATGGAGTTAGTACAAGCTTCCGCGATTCACCGGAATGGGGTAGCGCGGCAATCATCAGCCCCTGGATCGCCTATCAATTCTACGGAGACAAGCGCTTGCTCGTCGATCACTACGACCAGATGCGCAGGTATGCGGCTTACCTTGGGGCTAAGTCAAATGATCATATGCTCGCCTACGGCCTGGGTGACTGGTACGACATTGGTCCAAAGCCGCCGGGTGAATCGCAACTTACCGGGAAAGGCTTGACGGCAACTGCCGTCTACTATCAGGACCTGACCATCCTTCAGCAGATTGCGGCTTCGCTGGGCAAGCCGGAGGATGCGCAGGGTTTTGCCAGCCAGGCGCGCGCTGTGAAGAGTTCCTTCAATGCCCACCTGTTCCACCCCGAAACTAACCGGTACGATCTCGGCAGCCAGACGGCTCAGGCGATGCCACTGGCGCTCGGACTAGTGCCCGAAGGTCACCGAGAGGCCGTATTAGCTAATTTGGTAGAGGACATTCGCAAGCATGACAATCATGTAACTGCAGGCGATATTGGCTTCCACTATGTAGTTCATGCGCTATCGGATGAAGGCCGCTCGGATGTACTTTACGATATGCTCGCCCGAACTGACTCGCCGAGTTACGGATACCAGTTGACCAAGGGCGCAACTGCGTTGACCGAGGCGTGGGACACCAATCCCGATAGCTCGCAAAACCACTTCATGCTGGGTCACGGTGAAGAGTGGTTTTATCGTAGTCTGGCTGGAATTGACTTCGACCTTAGCCATACCGTGCCGAAACAAATATTGATCCAGCCTTCGCCTGTGGGAGATATCGAAACGGTCGCCGCTATTTATAATTCTGTATTAGGGTCAATTTCAAGTGTTTGGCACCGCAAAGACAATACCTTCATACTCGACGTAATAATCCCGCCGGGGGCATCTGCCACAATCCAGATTCCCACTACCCACGCGTCCACTCTCAAGGAGAGTGGACGCAGTCCAAATACAGCGCCAGGAATCACTAGTTTCAATAGCACAGATAGTATGGCTTCGTGCATTGTGGGATCCGGCAAATATCACTTCGAAGTCTCTCGGTAAGCGGGGACCAGCCCAGTCACGCCGTTTCAGTCAAAGCGCTCAGAGCCATCGGGCTCGCGATGCGATTCGCAATTCATGGTTTGGCGCAGTCTGGATAGCTCTTGATAGAGGGCGCGCCGCGAGCGGTTCTGGTTTCCCAGTGGACGATGCTCGGCGATGGAGTGCCAGGGATTGAAGGCAAGCTGGCGAGCAAACGTGAATTGTGCGGGCGACGAGAAGGTCTGGCGTGGAATTGTGATGTGGGCGACCGGGATAAAAGGAGACAGTTCCTGAGGCCACTCGATAGAGGCATCCTCGATCGGCATCCTTGCAGGATTCGTTTGCAGTTGTACTAGGAAGTCGAGTTCGACATTGTGCTGATTGAGGGCTGCACCCATAGCCTGTCGCAGCCAGTCTGGGGGCGGGTTCCACGGAATTCTAGTCCGGGTGGCTGAGCGTGGGCGAATGGCATACTTCATCGCCTGTCCCTCTCCGTAGAGAAAGGGCACACAGCTCCAGTAGCGAGTTTCAAGGGGGCTCGAATTCATGCGTGCGTACAATCCCTGCATGACGAGATCGAGCAAGTGTGAATCGAGTGGCTTGAGGAAATAGAAGATCGGAGTGCGAGCGTAGATCTGCCGCTGCAGCTTGAGATTTTCTACTACATTCGGCGTAGTGAAGGTGGGCGAGCTGATACCCAGAAAGTCCTGAGTAGCACGCTCATCTTCGAGCAGCTTCTCGCCGGGCACACCCATCAGCTTGATGCCGATGCTTAGGATGCCGCCATCGCGAACATCCGGCGGTGAGCCAGGGCCAGGACCAGCGAAGCGAATCCAAACCGGGAAGGACGCTTCCTGTGCGAAGATTCCAGCACGAAGTGCGGTGGGAAGGCCGGTCAGTATTTGAAAATTGCCGCGGACAACTCCGTAAGTTTTGGTATTCCCGGCACGCTCGGCGGTGCGGCCGGAATACTCCCTCTCAGTGAAACGGCTCATGTGGCCGATGATTGCAGCGGTTATTGATTCTTCACCAGCGATGGGAATTTCCTGACATAGGAACGTCTCGTGACTACCGTGCGACAGACGCAGCAACCGCTGCACAAATCGGCTGAGAGGACGCTGGAATGCGGCATCAAAAGCATCGCGGAAATAGGGGTCGATGCGATGCTCCAACGCCACCAGGGACAAGATCGCGTCGTTGACACGTGGCCCCAGACTCATGATTGCCCCCTCGTGCGTCGAACTTTGATTTGGTCACACGGGTTCAACGATTGCGGGATACAGTAACAGAAACCTTGCGGCATGTGCAGAATACGTAGCGGCTCTTGCCAGTCGAGGCTAGGATACTGTTTTAACGAAATTCTAGCTTTACAGCTTTTCGTTACGAGAATTCATGCCCCTATCTGGCTGCTCGAATCCCACCTGAACTGGGGCGGCTCCGGAGTGGAACAGCGGCGGGAGTGACGGCTTGACGAACGGATCAGTAGATGGCTTGAGCGCCGAGTATATCGTAGTCGGATCGGGCGCTGGGGGCGGAACGTTGGCAGCGCGATTGGCAGAGGCGGGACACTCCGTTCTGCTGCTCGAAGCTGGCGCCGATCCTCGAAATTCCGCCGAACAGGCAGAGCCCGTGGCGGCAAGTGGCGGAATTCCTAATGAGTATGATGTGCCCGTCTTCCACGGATTCGCGTCTGAGAGCGACGCATTGAAATGGGATTTCTTTGTGCGCCACTACAACGACGATGCCCAGCAGCGACAGGATCCCAACTATCGCGAGATGGTGAACGGCAAGCGTGTTGATGGTGTCCTGTATCCGCGGGCGGGAACGCTGGGTGGGTGCACCGCGCACAACGCATTGATCTTCGTCTATCCGCACAATGCGGACTGGGACCTGATTGCAGAGATGACCGGCGACGAATCGTGGCGTCCCGAGAAGATGCGGCGGTACTTCGAACTGCTGGAGAATTGCCGTTACCGCTGGCCCTATCGCTGGTTGGCAAAGCTCGGATTCAATCCCACACGACATGGCTGGAGAGGATGGCTGCAGACGGAACTAGCTATTCCGGAATGCGCACTGCTTGATATGAGCCTCGTGAAGATGATCGTCGATTCCGCATGGCAGGCGTTTCGTAACGCTGGCAGCAAGCGGGATCATCTTCGCTGGCTGCTGAAGGGCGCACTGGATCCGAATGACTGGCGATTGATCAAGGAGAGCGCTGGCGGAGTACGCTTCACGCCGCTGACTACGCGGAACCATGCGCGAATGGGGTCGAGGGAGCGCGTATTGGATGTCGCTGCCCGGCATCCGGACCGCCTGCGCATCGAACTCAACGCTCTCGCTACGCGGGTTCTCTTAGACAAAGATAATCGCGCCGTCGGCGTTGAATACCTCAAAGGCAAACACTTGTACCGAGCCCACGCAAATCCCAGCGATGAGGCTGGTGAATTGCGTACCGCGCACGCAACTCGCGAAGTGATCCTGGCGGGCGGGGCATTCAATACTCCGCAACTCCTGATGCTCTCGGGCATCGGACGCAGAGAGCAACTGGCAGCGCACAGCATACCGCTGCGCGTGGAGCTGCGCGGCGTGGGCCGGAACCTGCAGGATCGTTACGAAGTGCCGGTGGTGAACCGGATGAACTTCGATCAATGGGAAGTCTTCAAGAACGCGCGATTTGCGGCCGACGATCCGCACTTTGCCCAGTGGAAGCGATGCCGCAAGGGAGCCTACACGACGAACGGCGCTGTGCTGACGGCTTTCAAGCGTTCTTCTCCGGAGCGTGACGTACCAGACATCTTCTGTCTTGCGCTGCTGGGATTGTTCCGCGGCTATTTCCCGACCTACTCGACTCTCTTCGCGGAGAATTTAAATTACCTGACGTGGGTTGTGCTCAAGGCCCACACCAACAATCGCGCCGGCGAGGTGACGCTACGCTCGGCCGATCCGCGAGACATGCCTCAGATAAACTTCCACTATTTCAACGAAGGCAGCGATAGCAAAGGTGAAGATTTGGATGCGGTTGTAGATGGCATTCGATTTGTACGGGAGATTACGCAGCCGTTCAAAGACCGTCAACTGATTGTGGAAGAAGAGCTGCCCGGGGAGCAAGCTCAAACCGATGAACAATTGAAGGACTTCGTGCGCCAGCACGCTTGGGGGCATCACGCGTCCAGTAGCTGTGCGATCGGCTCCAGGGATGAAGATGGAGTGCTAAGCAGCGACTTCCGGGTGCATGGCACGAAGGGGCTACGGGTGGTGGACGCGTCTGTTTTTCCGCGCATTCCCGGATTTTTTATCGTAAGCGCGATTTACATGATCGCCGAAAAAGCGGCCGAGGTAATCCTGTCTGCCGCCGCGCAAGACGGGCAATAGTTCCCCGACAGGCAACACGACTGGCAAACTGTCGTTGACAAGCGCGATCCACGGCGATATGTTCAGCCTCTTATCTAGAGTCGGCCCCGCAACACTTCAGGTATTTTGAAAGCGGCAAAAATCAGAACCTTGCGAGCACAGGATCTGGCGAAGCTGTACATTCTGATCTGACACGAGGATGCGATGCCATACGACGTAGCGCAACTACTGAGCAGGACGCAGGCACAGCTTGATGACATCTTCAAGACCGGGGCGGCCGGTCCAATCCCCGATGGGGAGGCCAAAGGTACCGCAATTATTTCGCCGGGGACGATCTTCTCGAAAGAGATTGCGGAGTTTATAAATGTTTTTGTATGGCAGGGCAAGAACTTCGATTCCAAGGGTGGCGTACTACGCAACCGCATTCTGCCGTTTGGCCTGAACGCGATCGTCGCCAAGGTGTACCAGGGCACCAGCTGGTTTGATAGCAAGGACTGCATTGTGCTGGACTACTCCGAGACATCTCTTGTGGCCCATTGGATTCGCGACGAGATTCGCCTGATATCACCCGGCGTCTATCTTGGACTGGTGTATTGGGAGAAGAATCGGCTGATTCATTTCGCGCTGGAGTTTTGAACCGCCGAAGTGGCTCGGAGAAGCACGATGACCCCGCAATCCACCCTCATGGTCGTTGCACCGATTGAAGCCAGCCGCGAGGCAGAACTCCGCCACTTGCTGGCCCGCATGAACAGTGAGGTGGGAGTGGCCGACCCGGGGAATCCGCTGCTGCCATTCTCCCAGTTCTCTACTCTGCATTTCGCGCGATTTGTCATCCTGGACGATGCCACCGCCGAAGATCTACGGGCCTATGGAGCAGACCCGCTCCCACCTACCAAGTCACTGGCATTTCTGTGTGATTGCGACGGTCCCGCCGATCACCTCCGAGGGGAATTGGCAAAGCGCGCTGGGGATGGACTACGAAAGATTTTCTCCTGCTGCCTGGAGTTCCCTGCTGACTGCGACCTTGAGATGTGGATGGAGGAACACGATAAGCCGGCGGCGACCGCATATACCAACTGGCTGGGACGAACCGTGATGCAAGTCCTCGAAGAAAATGACCTGAGATCGGCACTTGTAACGCAACTGCAATCAAGCACCCACGCGAACGCGAGCCCTCAGCAGGTGTGGAGGGCGCTGCAAGCGTTCGTGGCAAGCGAGCAGCGCGGAGGCCGGTTGGTGCTCACTCCTCCCTCACCAACGCCATGGCGGTGGCGTATCAAGGATCTGCTGCACCTGTTCGGTGTTCCGCTGTTGCTGCTATTAGTTTCGCCACTGCTGCTGCTTTACCTTCCCTTTTTTCTGATTCAATTGCGCCTCCGCGAATCGAAAGACGCGGAGATTGTGCCGCGGGCGGATGCTGCATTCGTGAAGAACCTGGCTAGCCGCGAGGATCGAATCCTCACCAATCAGTTCAGTGCGTACGGCAACTTGAAGCCCGGAACTTTTCGCCGCTGGACGCTTATCTTTCTGCTCTTTGCAGTGAACTACACGACTCGGCACATTTACAACCGCGGATTTCTGGCGCGCGTGAATACCATCCATTTTGCACGATGGGTCTTTCTCGACAATCGTAAGCGGCTCTTCTTTGCCAGCAACTACGACGGCAGCCTGGAGAGTTACATGGGCGACTTTATCAACAAGGTGGCGTGGGGACTGAACCTGGTCTTCAGTAACGGCGTTGGGTATCCCAAAACTTACTGGTTGGTTCTGGATGGCGCGAAGGATGAGCAGAAGTTCAAAGACTATATTCGCCGCCACCAGTTGCCGAGCGAGGTATGGTACGACGCCACTCCCGGAATCACGGCATTTGACATGGAGCGGAACAGTCGCATCCGTGACGGCATTGAGGAGCACGCGATGACGGACGCCGAAGTTGCAGAATGGGTGAAACTCTTTTGAGTCCAGATACACAAATACCATAGGACCTTTGTGTAACGGTGCAAGGTAAAACGGCGAGGAACGAAGGCATGGCTTTTACACAGGCCGACTATCAGGACATGCAGGGACTGTTGCGCTTTGGATATGGGGCGCTGACCGAGGCATGTTTCCTGCTGCTCCGAATCGAGGATGCTGCTGCTGCGGGACTGTGGTTGGAGGGCGCACCCCTGGCGACGGCGGAGGTGCAGATTCCTCCACCAGCGAAGGCGTTGCAACTAGCGTTCACGTGTGAGGGGCTGAGGAAGTTGCGGGTTGCCGAAGAGACAGTCAACGGATTTTCGGCGGAGTTTCTTTCCGGTATGGTAGGCGACGAAAATCGTTCACGCCGCCTTGGCGATATTGGAGAGAGTGCTCCGCAGCATTGGCAATGGGGCGGCCCTGGAAATGTGCCGGACATGGTGGCGATGATCTACGCCAGGCCCGGCCAACTAGAAGCATGGAAACTTTCACTTGAAGACGGCCTAAAGGCATCAGGATTCGTCTTGCTGCAATGCCTGCCAACGACTGACATGGGAGGCGTGGAGCCGTTCGGATTTGTGGATGGTGTGAGCCAGCCGCAATTGGACTGGGAAGGACGCCGAAGCACATCAGGAGACAAACTGACTTATGAGAACTTATGCGCGTTAGGTGAGTTTGTGCTGGGCTATCCCAATGAGTATGGCAAGAACACGGGTAGACCGCTGATTTCCAAGCAACAGGCGGCGGACCTTCCCGACGCCGAAGACGCAGCGGGACACGCGGATCTGGGTCGCAATGGAACATATATGGTGTTGCGTCAGCTTGAGCAGGATGTTCGCGGCTTCTGGCGATTCGCCGATGCGCAGACAAATTCCGATGAGGCGGCGCGGCTGGATCTGGCGGAAAAGATGGTGGGCCGCCGGATCACCGGTGATCCCCTGCTCCACGCGCGTGCGCAGGCTATAACCGTTGGTGGGACGAGTGCGGACGACGCCCGCTTGAACGATTTCACTTACGACGAGGATCGCGACGGAACGATGTCCCCTATGGGTGCGCATGTACGGCGCGCGAACCCGCGTAACTCAGACTTCTCCGCGGGAACGCACGGCCTCTGGTCAAAGCTTGTGCACATGACCGGCTTCGGCCGTACTTATACGCGCGAGGACATCATCGCCTCAACCCGATTTCACAGACTACTACGACGTGGGCGTGAATATGGCAGCAAACTGACTGCTGAGCAGAGGCTTGAACAGGCACCGCCAGATGCGGTTGTTACCGGACTCCAGTTCGCCTGCCTGAATGCGAACATTGCGCGGCAATTTGAATTTGTACAGAACGCCTGGCTAATGGGCAGTAAGTTTGACGGGTTGAACGATGAGAGCGATCCACTGCTAGGCAATCGTGAACAAGTGGCTGGGTGCCCAGTCGATAAGTTCTCTGTTCCCAGTGCACATGGTGTGCGCAAACAGATACAAAATGTTCCGCGCTTTATCACCGTTCGTGGTGGAGCATATTTCTTTTTGCCAGGCGTGCGTGCGCTCCGATATATCGCGCGGGCGGCGAGAATCTGAACGAGTGTGAGGACGACAATGAATCAGCTTTCTGCGGATCGATGCGCTGCAAAGCGTACTGTCTTCTGTGTACGCGTGGCATGTTACGGGATCGTGCTTTCGGCGGCATTGGTGCTCTCTTTTCTGCTGCCGGGATGCCGGAAGGGAGTGCCGGGCTCGGTGTACGACGAAGCGCAGCTCGCAAAGCGCGCGGCCAGTTCCTTCCCAGCGGCGGATGAAGACTACTTCCACGAGATGGACGGCGGTCTTCCGTTGAGTGCAGAAGAGGTGAAGGGTCGGAACACGTGGCTGGTGTGGACGGCGGGGAATGATCGTTTCTGGGATGGGTTGTCCAACACAAGCGTCGGCAATCTTGACTTTCTCAAGACACTATCTTCGTACCCCGGACTAAAGGCCAGCCGTGACAACCGTTGGCAGTATCTGGGACTGGTGAACGAGCCGTGCTACGTGAAAGCAACCGCGCCAGACCCCAAGCGCTATGGCCTGTGGCTGGACCGGCGCAGTCCTGACTGCCCATCTGAGCCGTTTGAAAATGTGCAGAAATATCCCGGCGTGAAGATCGGCGCGCGGGGGAAGAATCTTGAGGTAGGGTCCTACTACGGATATGCCACCGGCGTGGTGGGGTTGCGGCTCTTTCCCAATCCTGCGTTCGACAAGAAGGCCGCCAAGAAATGGGACCCTCTAAGGTACTACAACGATCCCAGCTACTATTTATCGAAAGACGTGGTGCGACCCTATCGCGTTGGTATGTCCTGCGCCTTCTGCCATGTGGGACCAAATCCGGTGAAGCCACCGAGTGATCCGGAGCATCCCAGGTGGGAAAATCTAAGTTCGAATGTGGGAGCACAGTACTTCTGGATTGACAGGATCTTCGATTGGAATCCTGAATCGACCAGCTTTGTTTTTCAGCTCTTCCACACATCGCGGCCGGGGACCCTGGATACGTCGCTCATCTCCACGGATAACATC
>JANXZS010000274.1 GCA_025355385.1 Acidobacteriaceae bacterium
CCAGATTACCAACGATCTGGTCATCGATACGCACGCTGACAAAGGATTGATACTGAATGCCCGCATATTATGGACGTTTTCGCGAGTCTACGGGGTTTACAAGGAGCCGCACTTCCTCGATGCCGCCCGGCGCGCCTACGAGTACATCTGCACCCATTTCCGCGATTCCGAGTTCGACGGCGTTTACTGGATGGTGGATTATCAGGGTGAAACGGCAGATGACAAAAAACGCATCTATGGGCAGGCCTTTACCGTCTATGCCCTGGCAGAGTATTTCCACGTTACGCGCGATCCAAGCGCACTCCAATTCGCCATTGCCCTTTTCAACGCGATTGAAAGGGCAAGCCATGACGACGTCCACGAGGGATACTTCGAGACCTACGAGCGCAACTGGTCTCTCGCCGCCGATCAGCGCTTGAGCGAAGTTGATATGAACGAGAAAAAGTCCATGAACACCCACCTCCACCTGATGGAGGCCTACGCCGCCCTGTTGTTTGAATGGGAAGACGAAACCCTGCGCAAGCGTCTGCGCGAACTGATTAACCTCTTCCGGACGCGCATCATAAATCACGCCAGCCATCACCTGATCATGTTTTTTAATGAGGAGTGGCAGCCACAGTCGGACACTATTTCGTATGGACATGACATTGAGGCGAGTTGGCTTTTGGTGGAGTCGGCCGGGATCCTGGGCGATCAGGCTCTTCTCGGTGAAGTAAAACAGGAATCCGTTCGCATGGCACAGACTGTTTATGATCAGGCGCTCGACACCGATGGCGGGCTATTTTACGAGGCTAACCCAAAGGGCATTATCGACTCCGATAAGCACTGGTGGCCGCAGGCCGAGGCCGTAGTCGGGTTTCTAAACGCCTACCAGATTTCTGGCAAGAAGCACTTTCTTGCGGCAGCGGAAAAGAGTTGGGACTTTATCGATAAGTACATCGTCGACCACCAGAATGGGGAGTGGTTCTGGAAGGTTTCGCGGGGAGGTATCGTCAGCCCAGATCAATATAAGGTGGATAACTGGAAATGCCCCTACCATAACAGCCGCGCCTGCCTTGAGGCCATCAGCAGGCTGTCAAATCTTTAAAGCTCTGTGCAGATAAGAAGAAGGATGCGCATGAACTCAGCTGATTTTAAAATGCGGGCAAGAGAACTGATTGCCGGACAAGAGGCGCTGATTCAGCGCAAGAATAGCAAGCAACCCGGCGGCAATGGCATCTTCGAGCGGTACGAGCATCCCGTGCTGACCGCCGAGCATGCGCCACTTACCTGGCGATACGACTTCGATCACCATGCGAATCCCTTGCTGCTGGAGCGCATCGCGATCAATGCCGCATTTAACGCCGGAGCTATGGAGTTTGAGGGGAAAATCGTTCTCATGTTGCGCGTCGAAGGCGCCGATCGCAAATCCTTCTTCGCCGTCGCCGAGAGCGAGAACGGCATCGACAATTTTCGCTTCTGGGACTACCCCGTCCTCTTGCCGGAGACAACGGATCCGGACGTCAACGTCTATGACATGCGCCTAGTCAGGCACGAAGATGGTTGGATTTATGGCCTCTTCTGCACTGAGCGCAAAGACAAGAGCGCTCCGGCGTCCGACACTTCCTCCGCCATCGCGCAGTGCGGGATCGCGCGTACGCGGGACTTGAAGGTTTGGGAGCGTCTGCCCGATCTCAAGACTAGATCGCCGCAGCAGCGCAACGTCGTGCTGCATCCCACATTCATTGACGGTAAGTATGGCTTCTACACCCGACCACAGGATGAGTTCATTCAGGCTGGTAAGGGTGGAGGCATTGGCTGGGGTCTCTCCCCGAAAATCGATCCCGCCGTCATCGACGAAGAAATTATTATCGACAATCGCGAATATCACACCATCAAGGAAGTAAAAAATGGCCTCGGCCCCGCCCCGATCTGGACGGAAAAAGGATGGCTGCATCTGGCCCACGGTGTTCGCAACACGGCCGCAGGATTGCGATACGTCCTGTACCTGATGTTGGCCGAGCGCGACAAACCATGGATATTTACGCATCGGCCCGCTGGATACTTTATAGCTCCCCAAGGCGCTGAGCGCGTTGGGGACGTGTCCAACGTCGTGTTCAGCAACGGCTGGGTGACGCGCCCCAACGGCGAAGTCTTCATCTATTACGCATCCTCGGACACGCGGCTGCATGTCGCCACAAGCACCGTGGAGCGCCTGTTGGATTACGTAACCCACACGCCGCCAGATCCTTTGAGCAGTCGCGGCTCTGTCGAGCAGCGCTCTCGGATGATTGGCACAAATCTGGAAATACTTAAATCGTTCTAGATGTGCAGGGACGCCGGGTATTCAATTCTTGGCGCCTGCCACTCGCGATAGCGCGCGCCATGCTATGCACTTTCTACAGGTGAGGGAAACTGCGCGCCACGAAGCCGTCAAGACACAGCCCGGCCTACCCCTTTGGAAATTGCTGTCCTCTGCACATAAAGAAGTAGTATGCTCCCAATACTTCTGGGCTCTTAGTAAATCGTTTGCGCGTTGGGTGGCCGTGTGTCTGACACGTAGCAACCGTTGTCGGGGATTCCGGGCCTTACGCGGACGTGCACCAGGTTGGCGTAGGAACAGCGCCAGCGAGGAAGTAAGAACATAAGCAAGCCAGCGGCCCAAAACAATAGACTGGTAGCGCCGATCAGAGGTGTTGTTTGCATCTGCATATTATTGACATTGCCATCATCGTCGCATATCTCTTTTCCACGGTTCTAGTGGGTTACTGGGTGTCGCATCGCGCCTCCCGCGATATGAAGTCCTACTTCCTGGGCGGCAATACCATGCCCTGGTACATTCTCGGAATTTCAAACGCCTCGGGAATGTTCGACATCAGCGGCACCATGCTGCTGGTGTACTGGATGTTCGTCTATGGGCTAAAGAGCGTCTGGATTCCCTGGCTCTGGCCCACCTTCAATCAGATCTTTTTGATGGTGTATTTGTCCTCCTGGCTGCGGCGCTCAAACGCGATGACTGGAGCGGAGTGGATCCAGACACGTTTTGGTAAGGGCCGCGGCGCACAGCTCGCCCACATCATCGTCGTGGTCTACGCATTCATCAGCATCATTGGATTCTTTACCTACGGCTTCAAGGGCATCGGCAAATTCGCGGCCAGCTTTCTCCCATGGCATTTCTCGCCCAACGAATACGCCCTGATACTGGTCGCCATCACTGCCATCTACGTAATCAAGGGCGGCATGATCAGCGTCGTCATCACAGAGTTCATCCAGTTCTGCATCCTGTCGATCGCTTCCTTCGCTGTCGCTATTATCGCGATGCGAAGAGTCTCACCGGAGATGCTGCAGCGGTTCATTCCGGCCGGTTGGGACCAACTGTTCTTCGGTTGGCACCTGAATCTCAACTGGGCGCAACTGATGCCCTCCGCCACGGATAAAATCGCCTCCGACGGCTACGGACTTTTTGGCTTCTTCGTGATGATGCTGCTGTTCAAGGGAGTTCTGATCAGCGCCGCTGGTCCCGCTCCAAATTACGATATGCAGCGCATCCTCTCCGCCAAGGATCCTCGCGAGGCGTCGATGATGAGCGGCTGGGTAAACCTCGTGCTCACCCCGCCACGCTACTTCTTGATCACCGGACTTACCACCCTCTCCCTCGTCTTTTATGTCAGCGATAACCCGGGGATGAAGAGCCGCATGGATTTTGAATTGGTGCTGCCATACGCGCTCGGACACTTTGTGCCAGTAGGACTGCTCGGATTCCTGATTGCCGGCTTGCTGGCTGCCTTCATGTCCAACTTCGCGGCGACGGTCAATGCTGCGCCCCCCTACTTCGTAAATGACATCTACAAGCGCTTTATCAACCCCAACGCCAGCCCCAAGACCTACGTCCGCCTCAGCTACCTGGCTTCCTTCGCTGTCATCCTCGTCGGCGTCTCGATTGGATGGTTCGTCACATCCGTAGGCAATGTCGTGCAGTGGATCGTCACCGGGCTGTGGGGCGGATATATGGCTTCCAACGTACTCAAGTGGTATTGGTGGCGATT
>JANXZS010000275.1 GCA_025355385.1 Acidobacteriaceae bacterium
CCTCGGCCTCTTCCCTGCGCAATCCCGTCAGGTCGCTCCCTGGATGATCGCGCTCGCCGTAATCGGCATTCTCTATGGCGCTTCGCTGGCACTGGTACAGAGAGACCTCAAGCGACTGCTGGCCTTTTCTACTGTCAGCCACCTTAGTTTCTGCACGCTGGGCATCTTCTCTTTCGCGGTTTCGGGGGTAGATGGCGCGGTCTATCAGATCCTCAACCACGGCGTCTCAGGCAGCGCGTTTTTCCTACTATTGGGCTTCCTTTACGAGCGCTACGGCACCTATGACATTGGTTCCTACGGGGGGCTGGCGACAAAACTGCCTCAGATGGCAACGCTCTTCGTCATCATGTCACTCTCGCTCATCGGCCTGCCCATGCTCAACGGCTTCGTCGGCGAATTCCTCGTCCTAAGCGGCAGCTTTCTCTCTCATCCCGGCTGGACGGCGGCCGCCACCATCGGCGTCATCCTCAGCGCAGCCTACATGCTCTGGATGGTCCAGCGCGTCTTCTACGGCGCTGCCTCGACCCTGGTGACGGAGCGCACCGCCCCTGACCTGAACCTGCGGGAGCACGCAGCATTGTGGCCCACGGCCGCGCTGATGCTCATCATGGGAATCGCCTCGCCTTTCTGGATTCGTGCAATTGACCAGGGCGTAACCGTAGTGTTGACGACGCCAGTAAACGTCACACACCCGTCTGGCGATCCCCAATCGGCTATTGTGACGCCGCCTGAGTCGGGGAAGGCTGCGGAGAAGCCATGAACCAGGTACCGGATATACTCCGAATTCTTCCCGAGGTCATACTCACCCTCGCCGGTGTTGCTGTCATGATGATTGAGGCGGTGTTACATCAGAACACCAGCCGCCGGCCGTTGGGATGGCTAGCCGTGGGTAGCGTCGCCGCTGCATTCTGGGCCAGCATGGCGCAGTTCCAGATGGCTCCGGGAACTGGCTTCCACGGTGTCGTGCAGACGGATTCATTCAGCGCCTTCTTCCATGTGCTCATCTGCGGCATCGTCCTGGTTTGCTGCCTGATCGCGCTGGACTGCATGCCCGAGCGCGGCGAGAACATGGGCGAATTCTTTGCGCTGGTACTCTTCGGCGCGGTGGGCATGGTATTGATGTCGAGTGCCGTCGAACTCCTGCTGGTGTTTATCGCGCTGGAGATTTCGTCTATCTCCACCTACATCCTGGCCGGCTTTCGCAAACACAGCGTCAAAGGGCCGGAGTCGTCCCTCAAATATTTTCTGCTCGGGTCTTTTGCTACCGCCTTCTTCCTCTACGGCGTGGCCCTGGTCTTCGGCGCCACGGGCACCACGAACATCCGCGAGATCGCCGCGACGCTGGCCACCACACCAATGCCCGCCTTCCCCGTCATTGCCCTCGCCATGATGCTGATCGGCATTGGCTTCAAGGTCTCCGCTGCCCCCTTTCAAGTTTGGACGCCGGATGTCTACGAAGGCGCTCCGTCACCCGTCGTAGCGTTGATGTCGACGGCTCCCAAGGCCGCCGCATTCGCCGTGCTGCTTCGGCTCACCTATGCAGTCTTTCCCCTGCTGCATGTCCAGTGGTCCTCGCTGCTCTGGCTGATGGCCGCGCTGTCGATGACCGTTGGCAATCTGGCCGCCCTGCGCCAGCAAAATGTGAAGCGGATGCTCGCCTACTCCTCGATTGCGCATGCCGGCTATCTGCTGGTCGCCTTCTCCGCGCCCTCGAGCGAAGGCATCGCCGCAGCCAGTTTCTACGCCGTGGCCTATGCCGCCATGAATGTCGGTATCTTCGCCGTGGTCAGCCATGTGGGCGGATACGACGATCATCTCAATTCGATCAGCGATTATCGCGGCGTTGCCTATCGCTCCCCGCTGATGGGGGCAGTCCTCGCGTTCTTTCTCATCTCGCTCATCGGGATCCCCTTCACAGGCGGATTCTTCGGCAAGTTCTACGTCTTCGCCGCCGCCCTTCATGCCGGAGCAATTTGGCTGGCCATCATCGGCCTGCTGAATAGCGGGATAGCCGCGTACTACTACCTGCGTCTCCTCACCACTGTTTACACACGCCACGCCGAAGACTCCGCTGAACCGAACATCGCCCCGCTTAGCATCCCCATCGTGCTGGCGCTCCTTCTTACCGTCGGATCGACGCTCGTCCTCGGGATTATGCCCGGGCGTGTTCTGTACGCGGCGCGGTGGGCTGCGTCTTCCGTCGTGCCACCCACCGCTGCACCTACAGAGATTGTCGTGGCTCCCTTGCAACCCGCTCGCTGAAGCCGGCTTGCCCCAGTACGCAGCGAGGCAAAATCGCAATAAAAACTGCTTCAGTCGGTGCTTAGATTGAGATCCCGGCGAGCGAAGACAACGCTTGCCGCCGCGAAGACCGCGGCTGATGCTGCCAGAGTCAGAAGTATGTCCACGGCGTCCAGCGGCGGCGTCAACGTGAGGGGCATTCGCATCATGCAGGCGGTAACTCGCCCCGGTCCTCCCACACTAAAATAAGCCAGCACGGAAGTTATCCCGAGAGACGCCAACGATCCCAGGATGGAAGGCAGGAAAACGGAGAAGCAGATGCTGAGCGACGCTACCCACAACCCAGCCACGAGTAGGAGTAAAACCAGTCTCCAGACGACATCCAACGGCGCCCCAGCCAACCTCACCAGCAGGCAGGCCGACACCGCGAAGCCCACAACATAGAGTGCCAGCGGCACCCACGCGGCCAGCAGCAGGGCCAGCAGATATTCTGCGCGGCTAACCGCCCGAGCCAGCACCGTGACAATCCTTCGCGAGCGTTGCTCATTTGCAAGCAGAGCCGCCCCGTTGAACCCCACCAGCGCGATGCCATACATGCACTCCTGCTTGAGCACAGACAACACATCCTCCGGAGCAGAGTTGAGGCCGCCAATCAGCAGGAGAGTTGCCATCGCATACGGCCACAGCAGCAGAAGCAGCAAGAGCCAGCGATTCATCCATAACAGCGGCCGCACCAGCAAGAAGGTTTTCATGGGTGTCGTCTCGCCGAGGCATCGGAGGTCCACTCTATAAACAATTCTTCCAGGGTCCGGCGTAGCGGCGCGACCGCCAGCACTTCCCCGCCCGCACTCCACGCTGCCTCAATCATCCGCCGTCCCATTACAGCGGGAAGCACCCATCGCATCTCGCCGTCCTGCTGCGAAGTCATGACCCTGAATTCCGCAAAAGGCGCCATCCCGGCTGCTCCAGAGCCAAGGCCTCGAATCACCACCTCCGTGCGGCTAGCGTCCTTCATAAGCGCATCGAGATTTCCGCAGCGCAGCAGCCGGCCTTCATGCAGGAAGGCCACGCGGTCGCACAGCTGTTCCACCTCGCTCAACTGGTGGGAACTAAAGAACACGCTCTTCCCAGCATCGCGAGCCCGGCGCAAAATCTCGCGTACCTGCAGTACTCCCGGGGGATCGAGCGCAGAAGTAGGTTCATCCAGAATCAACAGTTCCGGGTCATTCACCAGCGCCTGCGCCAGTCCCAGTCGCTGTTGCATGCCGCGCGAAAATTGCCTTGCATCGCGCCCCTCGGCAGGCAGGTTCAGTGAGAGGAGCAGGTCCTTGGCGCTCTCTCGCAGCACTCTGTCGGCAACCCCGTTCAGGCGTCCCGCGAGTAAGGCAGAATCCAGTGCGCTGCCTGCGAACACCGTGGGCGCATCCGGCAGAAAGCCAAGTCGCACGCGGCTCGATGGGCTGCCAAATTCGTGCCCGAGCATCTGGCCCGTACCAGATGTAGCGTGCAAAAAGCCTAGCGCCAGATGGATGGCCGTCGTCTTACCCGCGCCATTCGGCCCTACAAAGCCGAGGATCTCGCCGGGATTAACCGAGAGGCTCAGCCGGTCCAACGCCACGAGCTTCCCATAGCGTTTGGATATCTCGCGAAATTCCAAGGCAGGCGTCACCACAGCATTCTCGCAGAAAGACGAAAGCCCCCGGCGATACTCCGTGGGCTTTCGATCCATATCAACCTGAATGGCGAGCTTACTTCACCTTGATGACGATGATGACAAGCGTAAAAAGTGCGAGTGATTCCATGAAAGCCAGACCGAGTACAAGCAGCAGCTGGATGCCCGCGCGAGCGCCTGGGTTGCGGGCTAGCGCCTCGGTCGCCGAAGCGGTCGCACGGCCCTGCCCAAGGCCGCAAAGTCCGGCAGCCAGCGCCATGCCGAGACCAGCGCCAATTGGCACCATGCTCATCGGCTGATTGGCCGCCGACTGCGCATACGCTGGCATTGCCATGAATAGGGCAGCCATAGTCATGAAGAAATACTGAAAGTTACGCATTACACTCTCCTTGCTTCCGTAGGAATTGCCGAAGGAGGTGGTTGACGCTCACCGTGCTGGCGCCCTCACACTTGCGGCCTTCTAAATCGGAGTGGAAGCGTCTCCGAAAGAAGATTCTGTTTCCCGGACGAGCCGGGTGAAAACCTTTAGTGCTGCTCGTGTGTAACCGCGATAGTCATGTAAATCATCGCCAGCACCATGAACACGTAGGCCTGGATGAGCGCAACACCGAAATGCAATGCCAGCAGCCCGACCGGAAGGATCACCGGAACCATCGAAAAAGCGACCAGCGCCAGTAGATCGCTGGCAAACATGTTGGCGTAGAGACGAATTGTGAGCGACATGATGCGGGCCAGGTGAGAGACAATCTCAATCGGGAACATGAGCCACGAGATCCACCAGATCGGTCCCAGAAAGTGCTTGAGGTAGCCGATCGGCCCCTGCTCGCGCAGTCCGTGAAAGTTGTAATAGATAAATGTGAGGAGCGCTATACCAAGTGGAACCTTGGGATTGGCAGTTGGCGTCCCAAGTCCGGGAAACAACCCAAGCAGGTTGCAACTAAGTACAAAGATGAGGACTGCGGTTACGAATGACTGGTACCGTTCGTAGCCGTGCCCGATAATCTGTTCCGCCTGGCCGCCGACGAACTCGTGCAGCATCTCTGCGGTTGCCTGTACCGGCCCCGGCTTCTCTACGTTGAGCGTGAACCTCACGAAGAGGAAGAACGTCAGCAGGAAGAGTGCAACACCCAGCTCCAGTGCGAACGTATCCGTGAAGGGTGCGGCGGGATTGAAGTCAAGCGGACTCGGGTGTCCCGCGACGGATGCGTGGAAGCCGATCTTTTCAAGCAATCCGGCGAGCGCTGCCCCAAACAGATGATTTAGAAAATCAGTAAATTGCAGTGACTCGTGCATAATCCTTTTTCCGCCAACGGCTCTTTGATCGACCTAAGCCCGAAGCAGGCGCAGCGCTTCAATGGACAGTCCCACAACCGCTAATGCCAGACCTGCCACCAGTGCGTAAATTGAGCCGTGCAAACATTTTAGACTAACATAGACGAGGACCGCCACAATCAGCAGACGCAGGAAAAACATCGCCACAACTGGTCCCGCGCCAGGTGGACTCTGCGCGTTATCCAGCCGTGCATTCACAGCACTGATCAGCCGCTGCCATTCATAAACTCCGCTCGCGGAGACGATCGCTCCGACGATCAGCAGCACGCCGCTCCGCCATCCGGCTACCAGGCTCACCACCGCGAATAAGACCGCCGCCAGCACTGCGATGGTTCCCAGCGTGCGGTGCAGCGCCGCCTTCAAGTCCGCGTCGGTAAATTCAAGAAACGCGTTTGATTCGGTCAAATGTCGCCTTCTCCATCTTTCCCGGTGTGCAACACCATGCGAACAACGCTAGTCAGGCCTGCCGCTCCACCCAGTACCAATCCGGCGATACTGATCCAGTTCTGGTGAAGCGTCTTATCCAGCCAGTAACCCAGGATGTAGCCAATGAACACCGCAGCCGGCAGCATGATGGCAATCTGCATCATCTTCTCGGCCTGCACTAGTGTCTTCAACCCGCCGTTATCGCGTTTTTCTTTGGGGTCTGGTGTCTGGAAAGCCATGGCATCTCCGCAGGGTCGCATCTGCGATGGTACAACAGAGCGGCTGGTCTTATCGCAGGTCGGTCATCACCTCGCGCGGCTATACTGACAGAGGCTTGCATCCACCCCCACAAACGAGGAAGAACGTGTTTGAGTCAGACTTTGAGCGAAATCTCTTTGCGCTTCGCCAGGAAAAACTGAGCCACATTGCCGCTCTGGGGCAGCAGCCCTATCCCAATCAATATATCGCCACGCATACGATTCCGCAGATTCTCAAGGAGTATGGCGAAAGCGCCGCCGAACACCTTGAGGCGAACCGCGTTTCCGTATCCATCGCCGGGAGACTCATGGCAATTCGCGGCCAGGGCAAGGCCGGGTTCGCGCATCTGCAACAGGGCGGAGAGCGTCTGCAGATTTATGTGCGTCTGGATGCGGTCGGAGAGAAAACCTTCCAACTCTACAAGCTGCTCGACCTCGGCGATCACGTTGGAATGAGCGGGTACCTCTTCCGCACCCGCACCGGCGAACTCAGCCTGCACGTAGAGACCATTACGTTTCTCGCCAAGGCCATGCTGGCGCTGCCGGAGAAGTATCATGGCCTGGCAGATGTGGAATTGCGCTACCGCCAGCGCTACCTCGATCTCTTCATGAACGCCGGCGTCCGCGAAACATTCGTGAAGCGCGCCCTGATACTCAAGGCAGTACGCCGCTACTTCGATGAACGCGGATATCTCGAAGTCGAGACACCGATGATGCAGGCGATCGTCGGCGGTGCCGCGGCCAAGCCCTTTATCACGCATCACAACGCGCTCGACATGGACCTCTACCTTCGCATCGCGCCTGAACTATACCTCAAGCGCCTGGTAGTCGGCGGACTGGATCGCGTCTACGAGATCAATCGCAACTTCCGGAATGAGGGCGTATCCACGCAGCACAATCCCGAATTTACAATGGTCGAGTTCTACCAGGCGTATGCGAACTACCACGACCTGATGGACTTGACGGAGGAACTGATCGCGCAGGTTGCGTTTGAGGTCAACGGCACGACTATCGCGCCATCCGGGGAACAGGATGAGGCTGGCTATCCGTTGCCTCGACTCGACGAGGACGGGCGACCAATCGACCTCGCGAAATGGCAGCGCTTCTCCATGCGCCAAGCTATCCTGCATTACTGGCCCCAGGCCGCAGGCGAACAACCAGCCATGACGGACTTTGCCGATGACGTAAATGTGGGCGCTGTTGTGCAGCGCCTGCGCGAAGCCGCCGTAAGCGTTGATTGCAAGCCTGGAGATCCACGCGGCAAAACTATCGCCAGTATCTTCGAAGCAGTAGCCGAAGACCACTTGATTCAGCCGACGATCATCTACGACTTCCCTGTCGCCGTCTCGCCGCTCTCGAAAAACAAGCCTGACGAGCTCGATTGGGTGGAGCGCTTTGAGTTCTATATTGGCGGATTTGAACTCGGAAACGCCTTTAGCGAGCTGAACGACCCCACGGAGCAGCGCAAGCGCTTCGAGCAGCAGATCAAGCAGCGCGAAAGCGGCGACGATGAAGCCCACCAGATGGATGAAGACTACGTTCGCGCACTCTGCTACGGGCTGCCGCCAACCGCAGGAGAAGGTATCGGGATCGATCGCCTGGCCATGATTCTGACCGGATCGAAATCCATCCGCGACGTCATCCTCTTTCCGCTCATGAGGAATCTTGCACCCCATGAGAATGATGCTCAGCAGAAGCCTATGGAAGCGAAGCCCGACTTGCCAGCTGGAGATTAGTTTGAACAACAGCAGAACAGCGCTGCTCTAGCCAGATCTTCGAGAAAGAGAGAAGACCATCGCATCGACGCAGCGTTCGGAGTTGAGCCCCCTTTTAGTCGGAAGCAACGGTCTGGATGGTGACCGGTCCGATCAGACCTGACTCGATCAACGGGTCATCCGGATGGAAAGGGTTCCCGGTAGTCTGGGTGAGTCGCTGCTCGGCCGGCAAAGCGCTGTCGCCGATGAGGCGGTTAATCCAGAGATTCGCTACGGCGATCTCCAACATGTTGTTTCGACGCTGCAATACGCCTTGAGGAATCGCAACCCGCCATGGATCACACCACACGACTCCCAGCTCATGACTATTGAGTTTGATCGCGGCGATGTTCTTAACTGCTCCCAGCGACAGCGTGTAGCGCTTGGTGGAATCCGCCGGGCTGCAATCAAAGGCCGTTTTATAGATTGCCTTTCCCGAATAATGCCGAATTCCTGCCTCGGGCCGCTTGCTCCAGTCTTCAAGCTCCGCAAATACGACTCGTTCGGGGCCGCCCCACTTCGAGTCGAAAGCAATTTCCCATGGCTGGACAATCGTCGTCACGGTTTCGAACCGTGGGAAATTTTTGCCTCGCCCGGATAAGCCTTGAACTAACGGTTTACGAAACACCACAAAGCCGCTCTCGAAGCCAGCCAGGTGAACGGGAATTGCTGTCCTGCCGTTACTCTCCGAAAACTCTGGTAAATCGCGGCGTGCCCCCGTGAGGGGATCCCACCATTCCGGCTGCCGCCCCGTCACGCGGAAATGACATGTCGTGGTCTGCGGTTGAGCTTCGCCGTTCGCGAGAAAGTAGAAGTCCTCATCGCCACCGCAGCGATGGATGTAGCGTATCGATGCATCAGCTTCGAAGTCCGGCTTGACTCCCATGTGCGACAGCAGTTCTTCGGTCACGGCATAGGTGGGATAAATATCGGGCTGCTCGATTGCAGAATCGTCCAGCTTCCACGGTGACATGTCATACGGTCCCAGCTCTGCGGCGGATAACTTTGGCCCATGCTCAGTCGAGGCGCACTTCCATTCATGATCGGTAGGGATCGTAATGTCGTTGGCATCCCGAACTTTGACGTTGAGTGAGGCTATCAAACCGGAATGGTGTGGCTGGTCTGCGTTCTTCTTGACAACTATTGACAGCAGATTCGCGCCCGAGCGAAGCAGGCTGCTCACGTCTGTGCGACGCGCCCGATGCACCTCGTTTCCGCGCAGGATGGAGCGGCCATTGAAAAACAATTCGTAGCTCTTGTCTGCCGTGATCGTGATCAGCGCAGAGTAAATGTTCGGAGCCTTCTCGATAGAGAACTGTCGTTCAAAATAAACACTTCCACCCATATCCGACGGGCCTGAATCACCCTGCGCTGCCCAGATCCACTTTGCTTGCGCAAGGGGATTTGACTTGTCCCTGTGTGTCGCCTCCATGTCGTAGGTCACGCGGCCCAAGCCGACCCTGCGCTCCCGGAGTACTTCGCCTTGTCCCCAAAGCTTCGCAGCAAGATCATGAACTTCATGATCGCAGTTGGGATAGTGCGTCAGGCTGGGAGACTTTTCGGGAGGAGCTCCAACAATTGTGGAGCCATTCTGGACAAGGCTCACTATTTTCTCGAGTAATCGTGGCGTCATTGTCTCGCATTGCGGCAGCACGAGCAGGCGGTATGACATGCCATCTGGAAATACAATGTGGCCGTCCTTGACCGACGCTCGTCGAATAAGTGTCTCAGGAGCGCATCCATCGAAGTTATAGCCACGCCGATCGGCCATTATCCCGGGTCGAAACGCGGATCGCGGCGGGAAGAATACATTGGGCGCGCCTTCCGGAGTTAGATAGAGAATGTCTGCCACAAAGAGGCCGCAGCGCAGCATCTGCTGGCAGCGGCTGAGATAGACATGATAGGCGGGCACGAAATCCCACCAGGTCTGGGTGCGTTCCCAATGCACTCCGTAGCCGCCATTCGGCCCCATCGTCATTCCGGGAAAACGGTCGAGCCAGGGCTGAGCCTGGTAACGGTGAATGACAAACTTGTTGATCCCCTGGCAAAAGGCCCAGTCACCCTGCGCTTTCATGGAGGCGGGGTGCTGGCGCCCCCTCTCTTCCATCACCGCCGTGAATGCCTCAGCGCCGATGATAGTGTGTCCCTGCGTGTGGCCGACGGAGGCCGCTTCCGCCAAGCTGAAATCAGTCGGCGGAGCATCCTCGACTTTCGACCAGAATTCGCCCATCGGAATATCGGCTGCGCTGCCGAGTACCAGATCAGCGCAGGGATTCAAGTCGTATGGTTCGAGCGCGAGCTGGAGCCCATAGTGCTTGCCGCGCTCGCGCAGCCGCAGCGCCTGATTTTCGTAGACCAGTTCCTGCGCAGTTTGCCGAATGTCCCAGAGGAAGCGCTCCGAAACTTCAGGAGTATCAACCACGAAGCCGGAAAAAGTGGGAAGGAAAGCTAATGGATTGTAGCCGCGGCGGCGCGTGAACTCTTCGTGAAAGTGGACAGACCAGTTTTGCGAACTCATCTCCCAACTGTCGAAGTGCAGGGCCACCAATCCGCGGCCAGCGTGCTGAGGCGCCCCAGTCTTCTTCAGGAGAGGAGCAATATAAGCATCGAAATGTGCGTCCATCGCAGCGGCATCGAACTTGTCGGACTCGAGTCCAAGTCCCGGCTTCGGAGAAGGACGCGTGGTCTGACCGGTAAGCGTGCGGCCGAAGCGCATGATCGTCCAGTTGCCTGGCGGAACACTCCAGGTCAGCCTGCCGTCCGGCGAGAGCTTTTCAGTGAGGTTTAGAACTTTGTTATGCGCGACGCATTGCTCTGCGTTCGCAGCCGCGTAGCCCGATTCACTGGGCAAGAAGGGCCGTACCCAGGGCCGCAAAGTGTATGGGCCGGGGATCTGCGAGGAATAGGACCCGCGGGTGTAGAGGGCCTTTTCATCGATGTCAGCAATAGCGTGGGCATCGGCGGGAGTGGGGAAGGCGAGCACGAACTCGTCGCGGTAAAACTCCTTCCACATTTTGTGGAGATCCGGCGGCAGCGTATCTTCGCCAAAGAATGGGGTACGCGGCTGCGGTTGCGGCAAGCGGGCATCGAACGCTGCCGGTCCCTGCGCCGTGATCTTGCTTGCCACCAGATGCTGCATCGACTGATCCGGTTTCACCCAAGGACCTCCGGTGCCGCACCAGCCGGGTCCCGCCGCAAGAGCCATCTGCAGGCCGAGACGATCCGCCTCTGAAAACGCATGCCCTAGAAGCTCCTGCCAGGGTTCGCCCATAAACTCGACGGGACCCGGCTCGATCCCGATTCCAACTTCGAGATAGATCGCACCGCCGAGGCCGGCTTGTTTCATCGCTTCGAGATCCGCGGTCATTCCCTCCCTCCTCAGATGGCCGTCCATGAAGTACCAATAGACCCACGGGCGTGCATCTTCGGGAGGCTGAACGAAGTCCCTGATCAAGTTATCTGTATTAGCGATTTCAGCATTGAGGAGATGTTTCGTAAGGGCGATGGAGGCTGCGCTCAGCGCTCCGGATTTCAATACGTCTCGTCTGCTGATGAGGCTGTTCTCGGATTTTTTCAACTTAGCGCACTTCCCCTTTCGACTTGGTACAAATGCGAGTTCCTTTGAGGACGCAAGCGCGTAAGGCTAAGTTCGGCTGATGAACAGTCAGGACTAGAATTTGGCTTGTCGGGATCATATTTCGTCACTCCGCTTAAGTCCTCAGTAGTCGTCGTGTCAATCTTCGTAACTGGCAGTGCTGTTACGGTCACGATAAACACAGCCGAAGTAGAGGCCCCAAGTGTGCTGGTTGCGGTGAAGGTGGCGTTGATGGCATGTGTGCCGACAGCCAGCGTCGTCACTTTTAATGAACCTACACCGTTCGGATCAAGGATTGCGCTGCCTAGTCTGGCAGTGCCGTCGACAAAAGTGACTATTCCGCTGGCCGCCTCAGCTGGAGGGTACATTACAGTTGCGGTCAACATCACTGTTCCTCCGAAAACCACAACAGCCGGCGTGACGGTCAGCGTGGTCTTGGTTGCTGTAGGGGACACAGGAGGATCTGGATGCGAACCGCTGCCTAACCCCCCGCCGCATCCAGCGAGTGCGATCATGCCCAATACGACGGCACAAGCAGTTGTGCGAAGAATAGCCATGGATAGAAAGAAGGGGCGGGGCTTTTTCTTCACTCCTTAACCTCTCGATGAACTCGGTCATATCTTTGCAGCGTGGATCCAACTGCAGTGTACGAGAGTTTAAAGGTTATGCACCCAACATACATAGCTCGAAGTTACACGACAAACACGAGGCAGTGGATGCTGGTTTCTGCATAGTTAAATTGATGTTGAGTTTGCATACCGATTATCGGCGGATGCTCCGATCATTGCCAGCAAGATTGCAAGCGGATGCACCATTACAAATTTGAGGTCCGGGTATTGTCCTGCCATTTACGAGCAACGGCACCCGGGTTGCCGAGCACATCCGCCATCCTGCCAAGACTGCATCATTGAGGAAAATCAGCGAGCACGAATTCGCGGTCGTCAGGACCTGCCGTGCAGCGTCCTTCCATGCTTGAGAGCTTCTGGACGGACGCTGCACGGCTGGGATACGAATGGGAAATGCACCGAAGTATCTTATCCAGTCGGACCATTGTGGCAGTCATAACAACCAACCGCCACGCCGCTGGCAAAGGTCTTCGAACCGCCCTCCACGCTGAATGTTCGTGCGGTCTTTGTTTGCGATAGAGACATGCCCCGATAGTCCGGTCCGTGGCAATACGAGCATTGGATGGCGCTGTCTTTCGCGTATTGTTTGTGTCCGCTCACCCATGTCTGGCCGATTGCGTGCAGATTGTGCGGTCCACCCGATGCGCCCGGGGGTGTACTGGTGTGGCAGATGCTGCACTCCATAATCTTCCCGGGATAACTCTGCATCATGGTCGAGTAGACGTTGTCGTTAGGCTGCGAAGTAGGGAATTCCGCATGCGGAGCGCCGTGGCAAGCGCCACAGTGCAGTGAGCCGTGTCCCGTACTGAAGCGGAACAGGCTGGCCCCCTTGGCGGGAACGTCGGACGTGGTGGCAAATGTGCCGTCGCTCGTGGTGCGCAGCACACCCGGCGCGGCGAATGTCGTCAAAAAGCGAGTCGAGCTGTTGTGGCACATCTGACAACTGGGTTCGTCGAGCCAGCCGCGCCGCCCTTTCGCACCCACGGCGCTCAGGTTACCGTGGCAATCGAAACAGGCTACCTTCCCCATTGCTCCGCGCTGACACTTGGTTTGCACCCCGGGATGACATAAGTAGCAGGACCCTTCCGGTGTAGTGGCGTTATCCAGCGTGGTGCCGGTGGAGGGATTTACCTGGTTGCTGTGCATCGAATGCATGGCTTCTGTGACGGGTTTGATATTCGGCAGCCCGGGAGCCCCAAGCGCGTTCGTAGCGTGGCATGCTGCACACAGGATCGGCGTTCCCGCTTTCGCTGTCTGATACAGAGAAGCCTGATAGTTGTATCCCTTCGCCGTCAGGGATGGCAATAAACCGCTTATATCGTGCTTATCGTCGTGCCGCTTCAGTATGTTGAAGCCGGTGTCCTTGTGTGTGTCTGGATTATTTTCCCACCCAGCGGTGGGCTGGGCCAGGGCATTGGAATTCGATCCGTGACAATTGTTGCAACTGAGTTCGTCGCTGACGGCGAGCACAATTCTGGCTTCCGCCAGCTGGTTCCCTTGCGCGTCGCGCGCGACTATGCGTGCCATGGGATAGGCATTGCGGTTGCCGTTGTCGTCATAAGGCATGGTGGGGATTCCCACAGCTTCCCACCAGCTCTGCGCAGTGTTGTAGGTGAGCGGATGCGGTTTCAAGCTTTGCACGGCGTTCCCTGCCAGACCCATGTCCGGGGCGGGGCTCGCAAGGAATAACGCTGTCACGTACGTCCAAAAATTAGTCTTGCTTGCGCTGCTGGTGTTTGCTGAGCCACTAACATCCGCGACTGCTTCGTAGGTGATGGTCACATCGCTGGTGATGATCTGTGGCGGTTCTGCCTGCTTCACGAGTTGAGCATGTACCGTGTTGTATGGCGGCAGGATAGACATAACGGAGTAGTCCTTGCCATCGATGCAGTGCATTCCCAGCTCACTCCAAGCCAGCAGGGTGTAGCCACTAGCGGTATTGCCGGGCGGAGGATTAACAGGCGGCGTCCCCGACCCGCTGGATGCTCCCCCTCCTCCACCGCAAGAAATCAGCGCGAAACCAAAGGCGATCAAGGAAAGCAGTGAGAACTTATTCATGGCCCACTCCACCCGGAAACATGTACGGGACGCTTATGTTGAGATCAGCAGAAGGAGCTTACTCTCTATGGCCTGGGCGCGCAGTGATAAGGATTCACAACGTATCTTGATGAAGCTGTTCGTGAGGATGTTACCCTTCAGTTTTAGTCGCCCCCTCTTCTCGGAAAGGTCCGCAATGATCTCTTGGTTTCGTCTTACTGTGTTAGTCTCTGCTGTCCTCACGGCCGCAACCCTTTCCGCCGCCTCGCAAACCGGCTCCCCCTACCCCGAGCTCCGCAGCGAAACACCTGCCACGCTCCAGCCCGCTGGCGACAGCTTCGACTATGTGCGCCGCGAATCCATGATTCCCATGCGCGATGGGGTGAAGCTTCACACCGTTATCCTCGTGCCACGAGCTGCGAAACGCGCCCCGATCCTGCTCACCCGCACTCCTTACAGCGCCAACGTGCTTACCAGACACGCCGCCAGCTCCCACCTCGGTCCCATCCTGTACGGCTACGACAATGCCACTGACGTCATCATCGAAGGCGGATACATCCGCGTCATCCAGGACATCCGCGGCAAATACGGTTCCGAAGGCGATTACGTCATGACTCGGGCCATTCACGGGCCTCAGAACCCAACCCCCATCGACGAAGCGACCGACACCTACGACACCATCGACTGGCTGGTCAAAAACGTCGCAGAAACAAACGGAAATGTCGGTATCCTCGGTATTTCGTACGACGGATTTCTTCCGCTCATGGCCCTCATCAACCCCCACCCTGCACTCAAAGTCGCCGTCCCCATGAATCCCATGGTCGATGGCTGGATGGGTGACGACTGGTTCCATAACGGAGCATTCCGCCAGCAGAACATGGCCTACATCTACGAGCAGGAGGGAACCCGTTCTAACGAGGCCAAGTGGTGGACCTCGAACTTCGATGACTACGATCTCTTCCTGCAGGCAGGCTCCGCTGGCGAACTCGGGCGCCGCCATGGACTAGAACAGATGGGCTTCTGGAAGAAGATCATCGAGCATCCCAACTACGATGCGTTCTGGAGCGATCAGGCCGTCGACAAGGTTCTCGCCACCCAGCCGTTGAAGGTTCCCGTCATGCTCGTCCACAGCCTTTGGGATCAGGAGGATATTTACGGCGCCCTCGCCGTCTACAAAGCCATCAAGCCCAAGGACACCACCAACGACAAGGTCTTCCTCGTCATGGGTCCATGGCACCACGGTCAGGAGATCGAGGAAGCCGATTCTCTCGGCGCAATCCGGTTCGGCAGCGACACCGGCACGTACTTCCGACAAAACATACTGCGTCCCTTCCTCGATCACTATCTCAAGGACGACGCCCCGAAGTTGGACGTAGCCCCGGTCACTGCCTTCGAGACCGGAACAAACACCTGGCACAGACTTCAGTCCTGGTCGCCCAACCCGACGACGCGATCCCTATATCTCAAGAGCGGACTCAAGCTTGGCTTCACCGTTCCTGCAAAGACCGATAGCGCCTTTGATGAGTACACCTCGGATCCAGCCAAACCCGTTCCGTTCCGAGCCCGTCCCATTCAGCCGGTCAGCTACGATCCCGGCATGACGTGGTCTCAATGGCTTGTGGATGACCAGCGCGAAGCCTCTGGACGAACTGACGTCCTCGCCTTCACGACAGATGTTCTCACCGCTCCCCTGAGAATCAGTGGCCAACCCATTGCCAATCTCGTCGCCTCTACTACGGGCACCGATTCCGACTGGGTCGTTAAGCTGATCGACGTCTATCCCGACGAAGTTGCCGGTCAACCCAACCTGGGCGGTTACCAGCTAATGATTGCC
>JANXZS010000123.1 GCA_025355385.1 Acidobacteriaceae bacterium
GTCACCGGGCTGTGGGGCGGATATATGGCTTCCAACGTACTCAAGTGGTATTGGTGGCGATTCAACGGCTATGGCTACTTTTGGGGAATGGCCGTGGGCATCAGCTCCGCATTGACATTGCCTGCGATCCTCGCTCGGATCGAACCACTGCAAGCGTTCGCACATGCGCACTCGCTGAACCTGGATGTCTCGCTCAGCTTCTCTCTGGTCTTCGGCTTGTCGCTCATCGGCTGCATCGCCGGGACCCTGCTGACCAAGCCCGAGGACGATGAGGTATTGAAGGATTTCTATCGTCGCGTCCGCCCATGGGGTTTCTGGGGTCCCATCCTCAGAAAGGTCCAGGCCGAGAGCCCCGAACTTCAGCCGAATCGCGACTTCTTGAAGGACATGTTCAACGTGGTCGTCGGCGTAATCTGGCAGACCGCGTTAGTCGCGCTGCCCATCTACATCGTAATCCGTTCTTATCAGAGAGCAGGAATTTCGCTGGCGATCATACTAGTCACTTCAGCCCTCCTCAAATTCACGTGGTATGACAACCTAGTATTGCGAGAACCGAAAAACACTGAGAAGCCGGAGCTGGTTGGTGGAGTTGGCAACAACTAGCTCATGCCTCGCTTGCCCTCGAGCTCGCGGATCGCCCTTCAGCACACCGTAATTTCCTCAGACTGAGCTTTGCCGTAAAAGGGCTTCGCGTTTCGAGTTGACTTCACCGGATGGAATTTACCATCGCTATCTAACTGACGGGATCTTTAGACCAGAGGGCTCAGCATGCGATTCGGGCACTTCGACGATGCCAATCGGGAGTACGTCATAACCCGGCCGGACACCCCTACCCCCTGGATCAACTACCTCGGCTGCGAGGCCTACTTTGGAATCATTTCCAACACTGCGGGGGGGTATTCCTTTTACCGGGACGCACGCCTTCGCCGCCTTACCCGCTACCGGTACAACAATGTCCCGTCCGACGTAGGGGGACGGTACATCTACATTCGCGATGACGAGACCGGCGAATTCTGGTCGCCAACGTGGCAGCCCACGCGCACCAAACTCGATGACTACTCCTGCCGTCATGGTATGGGATACAGTGTCATTGGATCGCGCTACAAAGGCATGGAAGCCAGCACACGGTACTTCGTTCCGATGGGCGAAAATCTTGAGCTCTGGCAGTTCAGCATCTCCAATCATCGCAAATCTACTGCTTCCCTCTCCGCCTTTTCACTAATCGAATTCTGCCTGTGGGACGCGCAGGATGATGCCACCAACTTCCAGCGAAATTTCTCTACCGGTCAGGTTGAAGTGGAACACGGAGTCATCTACCACAAGACGGAGTACCGCGAACGCCGTGATCATTACGCTTACTTCGCGTGCTCCAGCGAAATTACTGGCTTCGACACGCAGCGGGAATCTTTCCTTGGCCCCTACCACGGATGGGATAGCCCCGCGGTAGTTGAAACAGGACAATCAACCAACTCGCTGGCGCATGGCTTTGCTCCAATTGGATCGCACAGCGTGAAGCTTACCCTCGCTCCAGAGGAGTCAAAACAAATCGTATTCGTGCTCGGGTATCAGGAAGTTTTGAAGGACCAGAAGTTCGATCCTCCAGGTTCACAAATCATAAATAAAAAAGCAGCCCGGGAGACCATGGCAAAGTACCTGCAGCCCGCCAATGCGGACGCTGCCTTTCAGGCTTTGCGTGAATACTGGGATGGACTGCTAGGCATCTTGCAGGTCGAGACGCCTGACCTGCATACCAATCGCATGGTGAATATCTGGAATGCCTATCAGAGCATGGCAACCTTTAATATGTCGCGTTCGGCATCTCTCTATGAGTCCGGCATCGGCCGCGGTCTCGGCTTTCGCGATTCCAATCAGGATCTCCTCGGCTTTGTGCACATGGCGCCGTCGCGCGCACGCGAGCGCGTGCTCGACCTTGCCGCGACGCAACTTCCCAGCGGAGGCGCCTATCACCAATACCAGCCGCTTACCAAGCGCGGCAACAACGATGTGGGAAGCGGATTCAATGACGATCCCCATTGGCTCATCATCGGCGTCGCTGCCTATCTCAAAGAGACGGGCGACTGGAGCATCCTCGACGAGCAGGTTACTTACGACAATCAACCAGGCTCAGAGACACCGCTCTATGACCATCTACAGCGCAGTTTTCAATACACTCTAGACCGCCTCGGTCCGCACGGACTGCCGCTGATCGGCCGCGCCGACTGGAATGATTGCCTCAACCTCAATTGCTTCTCCGACACTCCCGGCCAGTCTTTCCAGACCACAACCAACAAGGACGGCAAGATTGCCGAGTCGGTCTTCATTGCTGCATTGTTTGTCCACTCTGGCCATGAACTATCGGATATAGCTAGAAATCGTGGAAATGAGGGCGAAGCGAACAGCATCCTTCGCGAAGTTGCGATCATGGAAGCCACCATCGCAGACCATGGCTGGGATGGTGAGTGGTTCATACGCGCTTACGACGACTTTGGCCGCAAGGTGGGCTCGAAGGAAAACAAGGAAGGTAAGATTTTTATCGAGACTCAGGGTTATTGCCCGCTCGCCGGAATCGGCCTCAAAGACGGAACCGCGCAAAAGGCGTTGGACTCCGTGCGAAAGTACCTGGCCACGAAACACGGCATCGTCCTGCAACAACCGGCCTACTCCCAGTACTACATCGAGTTGGGCGAAATCTCCTCGTACCCTCCGGGCTACAAGGAAAACGCCGGAATCTTCTGCCATAGCAATCCTTGGGTCATGATCGCGGAGACCCGCGTCGGTAACGGCGACGCCGCGCACGACTATTATCTCCGCATCAATCCATCGGCCCGAGAGACGCTCGGCGACTTACATCGCACCGAGCCATATGTCTACTCACAAATGATTGCCGGCAAAGATGCACCCACTCACGGCGAGGCAAAGAACTCCTGGCTGACCGGCACAGCGGCCTGGAACTACTACGCTATCGTGCAATGGATACTGGGCATCCGCACATCGCTTGGCGGACTTGAGATCGCGCCAGTTATCCCCAGGAACTGGCCCGGCTTCAAAGCAACGCGCAAGTTTCGTGATGTCACATACAACATCGAAGTAGAGCGCATCGGCGATGGCAACCTGGTTGCGCTCGTAGTCGACGGCACACCAGTCCCTGGCAACACCGTCACACCACCCGAGGATGCGCGCAAGGAAGTCAGAGTGCAGGTCACCCTTTCCTGATCTGTTCTGTCGTACAAACAAAGAAGGGTTGCCAGCTTTTCGCCAGCAACCCTTTCTTGTGAAGTGCTCGAGACTTAGAACGAGAGCCGCGCGCTGACCTGGATCTCTCTCCCGGGGGTTGTAACTTCGGTGATCGAACCGAAGCCTGCGGTATTAACAAAGCGGTTCGGTGTGCCCAGATTGGTGTGGTTGACCGCATTGAAGAACTCCGCTCGAGTCTCCAGCTTCAAGTCTTCATGCAGCACAAAACTGCGAACGATGCTCAAATCCAAAGCGTTCAAAGCGGGTCCCAGCACGGTGTTGCGCCCGGTGTTTCCAAACGTGTACGCGGGCGGCGCCTTGAAAGCGGCAGGATTAAACCAGGTACGCGCATTGTGCGTGCCTGGGCCAAAGACCGGCTTTCCCGTGGAGTTGGCTCGAATGGGATTCTCACCAAGGGCAGTACCGGCATTAGCTGTATCCCCGAAAACAGAGATCGTCAGCGGGAAGCCACTTTGCACCTGGTAAACAGTGGACGCAAGCCAGTTCTGCGTCAGCAGTCTCGTTGCGGCATTTTGTGACCATGCAGGCAGATTGTAAACGGCGCTCAGTGCGAAACGGTTGCGCACATCGCACGCCGGTCCCTTTTCGGCTGCCAGGTCGGAATTGTCCTGTGGAATGGACGACTCAAACATCGGCGAGCGAAAGTCCGGCGCATTGGAAAGGCTCTTCGACCATGTGTAGTTAGCCAGTAAACTGAGCCCTCGCGAATAACGGCGTCGCAGGTTTACATAGCCCGCGTCGTACCAGCTTTGCGCAGAGTTCTCCAAAAGGTTGATCGTGCTCACGCCAAAAGTGGTGCTTACAACATCGATGTTCGCGGGAAGAATTGTGTCTGGGATGAAGCTGATCTTCTTGAACGGGCGCCGTGGTTGGATCAACCCCGGCCCCGGCTGAGCATTATTAATCAGGTGCGCACGTTGCAGGTGATAGCCATTCGATCCTAGATAGCCGATCTCAAGTACCGTGTTGCTTCCTAGGCTCTGCTCAACGGAGGCGCTCCACTGCTGGATATATTGAGGTGGCGGGTTGGTCTGCATTGCCGTAAAACTGACGGTGGTAACTCCCAGCACCGCAGGGTTGAAGTTGAACGACCTGATCGACGGCGAAAAATTGTCGCTCTGATTTGTCTCCGGAAACACGTACGGCACGTTATGTCGCTGGTTGCACCAGGTGTTCATATCAACTGGCGTATAGAAGATGCCATACGCCGCGTGTACTACCAGATTCATGCTGGGCACACTTTTCGCAATACCGAGACGCGGTGCAAAGTTCGCCCGGTTCGGATACATCAATCCCATTGGAAACCCGTGTTGCCCGCCAACGAATACCGAAGGTACACCATCCCGCGAAAACGTTAGGTTGCTGTTGGTGTAGGTGATGTCAGTCAGTGCGCTCATGTACTCATAGCGCAGGCCAAAATCAATCGTAGTGTTTCTTGTCAGGCGGAAAGTGTCTTGCGCGAAGCCGTCGGCAGACCACTGGCGCAGGTTCATCTGCGGCACGCCCGCTTGCCGTTGACGTACCGCAGGCAGGCCTAGCAGAAAGCTCGCAAGCGCGGAGCCGGTGCCGTCATTCGCACCAATGTCGGTAGTAAATCCGCTAGTGAATTGATAGTAGCCGCGGTTCTGAAAGAAACCCCACATCGGCCAGATGAACCGCTGGTAAGCACCGCCAAACTTCAGACTGTGCTTGCCAAGTTGCCAGCTGAGTGTATCGCGTCCTTCGACGATAGTGTCCCAGGCGTGCATTGGAGTAGCGGAGTAACTATCGCCCATGGGCGAGTACCCCTGCACATTAAAATAGGGCGCTCCCCACGCGCCGGGACCGCCGAAGCCGACTCCCTGGATGCCGAGTTCTGTCACGATGTCTTTCTTTTTCGCGCTCTCGGTGTTGTGGTCCATGCTTAGGCGCGAGATCGCAATCGATCCCATGTTCAGCAGCCGCGGGCTGAATACGTGGCTGTAAGCCAGGACCCCCTGCTGGGCCAGGTTGTCATGGTTGTAGCCGAACCCCGGCAGGTTTTGCGGCATAAACCCGTGCTCCCCGCCGGCACTGTAACGGATGAAAGCATTGTCCCGCGCGCTAAATACCTGGTCTACCCGAAAGGTCCCCTGATCCGTATAGTGAATCGCGTTTCGAACGTCCAGGTAGTTATTGGAATCATTCCCCGAACCGAGCACCGTTGGCTGGCCCATCATGGTCATGCCCGCGCCCATCCCCATCCCCAGATTAGGCTGCGGCACAAATTGAGTGAGCATCGTGCGCGCGACTTTGCTGATGCGGTCAGCAGGAATCATGTTGTCCGGGAACGGCTGCCGGGTAAATTGCGGATTGGTCTGACTGACCGGAAGACTGGAATTGTAGTTTGGGTTCTTGACCGTGGTGTCGGGATCGTAAATCGTGACACCACTCATACTGAAGTCGCCCGAGGACTCTATCGCAGTCGGCACGGTCGCTGTCATGCTCTCCGCTTCGACGTGACGCAAACCCTCGTAGTTTACGAAGAAGAAAGTATGCTTACGCGAGAGTGGGCCACCCACCGAAGCACCAAAGTTGTTCTGCACCAGGTGATTTGTGCCGCCCATCTGATTAAAGGAGTGGGCATCCATGGCCCCATTTCGCAGATACTCGTAGGCCGTCCCATGCAGGCTGCTTGATCCCGAGCGCGTAACCACGTTCACCTGGCCACCACCCGCCCCGCCCATCTCAGCGGAATAGCTGCCAATCTGCACTTGGAACTCCTGTACGGCATCGGGCGAAGCGCTGAGATTCTGCGTGTTAAAGGTGGGATCGGTATTTGTCGCCCCATCCAGAAGGAAGTAATTTGCGTTGGGCCGGTTCCCTCCCACGCTGATAGCAGATCGCTGACCCGGCCGCCAGTAAAGTGGATTGATATTGCCTGCCTGCGCCCCGTGGCTGATGTGCGCACCTGGCACCGTCAACATAAGATCGACCAGCATGCGCCCATTCAGCGGCAGTTGCTCCACTGCCCGTTGATCCACAACCTCGCCAACGCTGGGGTCTGACGTTTTGAGCAACTCCGCCGAAGCAACGGCAAAAACCGTCTGGCTCGCTGAACCTACCGCCAGCGGAATATCGAGCGTAACCTGCTGCCCAACTTCCAGTTGCAACATTCTTTTTGCATCCGCGAAGCCGCGGCTGGTCACCAGAATCACATAGCGCCCCGGCAGTAGCCCGTCGGCCTCGTAAATCCCGGAACTACTGGACGTGACAACACGAGTAGTCCCGGTAGCGGTCGCGGTGAAACTCACCCTCGCATCCGGGACGGGATGGTTTTGCGGGTCGAGCACCGAACCGCGCATTACGGCGTAGTTCGTCTGTGCCTGAAGAGAAGCAAACGCGCATAAAAAACAACACACAACGAGGATGAATATCGGCTTCACAGGTCTCCGGAAAGATAGGGCTGTCGCCCGGCTGAATCAATCTGCAGCGCCGGGTCTGTTTACTCTGTTCATGAACAACGGCGCTCGCAAGCGCTTCAAACATATGGGCGTCGACTTTCGCCTGCGCTATGCGAATGTATGGACATTAACGATTCCAAGCGCAGTTGTCCTCGTCTGGTTGGATGAGAAGTATCTCCATCCAACGATGGATAGCAAACGTAAGGCAGCACGGGCCACGTCTTTGTCACGATGCTCGAATGTTGGCCGCAACGCCGTGGCGTTTTATCTTTCCGATATCGCAAGCACTGTGCGAAGGCGCCATAAGACGGCCGCCAAAGCGGCCAGGCAAGTGCTCCAAATTGCGCACACGGAGTTCACCGCCCATGCGGGTGCCACGCCTGACCGTTTTAGCAGGAAAGGCAGAAAATTCCACGTCGTAATATGCAGATAGTCCCAGGGATCCTCCCCCATGGCACGATTGTTCAAGCCCCACGCATTCATCTTCCCCAATGCAAACGCGGCAATATTCTGTAAACGCAGTGCGATGACAAATGTCGGGTGACCAAGCGTCTCCATCTGGTAGATTTCAAGCGGCAGCCAGAAGGCAAGCGATGCCAACTGAATCACCGTGCTGATCACCAGCAACGATATGCCTACTATCCAAACCGGCTTGCCTGACTCACGGCGCTGACGGAGCAAAAGGGGAATGGCGAGTAGAGCAGACAGTTCTACTGCAGTGGAAACATAGCGATCACCCCACGCAAAGTCGCCGCTCCATACCGTGTATCGAGCATAGAAGGCCAGGTACGCCATCAGCAGCAAGCCACCCGTGATCAGGTATGCCTTCACTACTGGGCTGAATCGCTTCCACGAGACTGCTGTCAGCAGAATCATCAGAACAAGCAAAGGGTCGAAAAGAAAGATGGATTTCTCGGGTGAGAGGAGCGCCCCGAGAAATCCAATATGAAAAGGAGTTTCGAAGGGATAGCTGGTTGGTAGGCTGGGATTTCGCTGCCTCGCTTCAAGAGCCAGCAGGCTGAAGTAGGTATTAAAAAACGATCCAAACCGGTAGTACTGATACACACGGTCGATCAATCCAAAGAGCGCATAGACCGGGAGCGCCGTAGCCGCATAAGTCAAAGCTCGGTCTCGAAGTTCCCTGCCCCGAATCCTTTCAAAGTAGAGAACCAGCAGCATGAAGAGCCCGCCAGCGAACAAATCCATCCCGGTTGTAAGACGGGTTAAAAGGTTCAGCCCAAGGGCCGACGAGCCGATCAACAGCGCGCGACGGTTGCCACTGCAAAGCCATTCATACTGATAGGAAAATCCCGTCAACGTCAGCAGAAAGATGTAGTTGTTCTCCATCAGGTTCTGCGTATAGTGCAAGTGCGTGGTCGAGAGCAGCATTGCCAGTACACCCGCTGCCGCATGACTCGTCTTGAACTTCAATTGGCCCAGGAAACGAAAACAAATCAGCGCAGTAAGAACGGTGACAAGGATATTCGTGCTGTAGCTGACCAGGATGTCCCGCACACTTGGATCGTTCCCGTTGTAATCCGTGAACAGGGGAAGCCGCTCGACATATGTCCCAATCACATCCGCTGGCAACATGAGCAGCGACTGCCCAACGCCATACCAACTTTGCAGCTTGCCGCCTTTGCCGTGCACTCCAAAATCGGGATACTCCTGCGGAAATACCGGAGGCTGCGAGGTCCAAAACGCATGCGTCGATTGCAGCCGATGCATCGTGTCAGCCGTGCCTAGCTCTCCCGACTGCACTACGAATGCGATGAGGCACCCGGCGAGTGCTAGAAGGAGGCATGGGTCGCTCAACAATCGTCGAATTCGATTCATCGGCTCCATTCGTCGCGGACTGAGATTCCTGGGCCACCAGGTTGTGAGCGCCAATTATGAAACGGATCGCACTCTTCCAACAGCCTGCTGCTCAGTTGGTATCCACCAGCAACTCGTACTCAGGAATCAGTTCAAGTTTCCGCAACTCGTCTATCTGCGCACCCGAAGGAAATTTGGGTCTATGAGCATCTTCTATATAAATTGGTGCGTCTTTGCGGAGAGGGAGAATACTCAGCACCAGCGGGGCTGAGCCGCCGTCCTTGATGAATCTGGAGAGACCGACAGACCAAACCAACCCATTATAGAAATTGTCGGTTAGAAGCTTTCCACTTGAAGACAGACGAGCCACATCGCCGACATAGTCCACCTTCAGGAAAAGCTCGCTCAAACCTTTCATCGCGTTTGGCGGCAGCTGGATCTGCCACTCCGCAGCGCGTTGGAACGCGCCGTCAACAGGAGCTCGCGCCACTCCTTTCGGACGCCAGGATAACGGCGGGCCGCTTTCGAGTGGAGCCGCCGTGGAACCATTCTGAATCTTCTGCTGTGCGAGAATTGCACTCCTGTTTGCAACGGACGCCTCAAATTTCGAACTTCCCGTCGGATGATTCAGGATGTGGATGGGATGGCTTCCCCTCAACGCCCTGGTCAACTCCGGAATCACCGTAAAGGAAACATGTGGATTGCTCAGCGCGCGAAGGTGCATTTGAAATTTGTCTACAAATATCTGTTGTACTGTGACGATCAAATGCGGCTTACCACCAAGTGTGACCTTCCACGGATCTTCTGCCTCTTGCTTCTCGAGCACCAGGATGCGAATCCTCGTGCCGGTCTTCCTGATAATCTCGATCTCCGATTTCAAGCCTGGCCGAATGCCTCGCACGTAAATCACACTGCCTAATCTTTCTGTGCGGGCCGTTCCGGAGCGGATAGAAGCAACGCTCGCAGCATCGATCGCGAATTCCGGCACTATTCCCGGAATTGCAAAGAAAACAACAATCGATGAATCGCCATCTGTAATGTGTGTAAACAACTGCGCGGTGCTGTATTTGATTCTTACTCCTCCCAGGCCAGATTGAACGGCCAGATGAAGTAGGCCCCGGAAGGAATGTCCACCGGTGTACTGGGAATCCGCAATAGTTCTCCCGGCAGCTTAACAACGAATTGCGTCGCCCTGCGCACAGGCATAGTGGAGTCACGAACATAGTTGTTGATAAATAGGAAACCCTGATCGTTCTTGCAACGGACGGATGCACGCATCACCGATAGGTCGGCCGGGCTTTTCGCGAGCGTTACCGGAGCGTGCGGAATCATGGATGCAAGATACGAACCATAGTCATTCAAAAAGTAGTTGAATAACTTGAGCTTTTTGAAGGACTTACGCTCCTCCCCAAATTCACTCAAAGGTGCCTGAAAATCGTAGGACTTCACCGGGACATCAGTTGGATAACCAGTGACTTGGGATTCCTGCAGAGTGGATAGTTCGCCGTCGGGGTTTTCACCACCCTGGAACATATACAACCCGTATAAATTAACGCCCGAGCCAAGCATCACTGGGTACATCGCTGCGACATCGTCTGCCGTGATAACTGGACGACGATGATAGGTGTCCTGTACTCCTCCGCCCATCTCAGCAGTTAGGAATGGCGTCGCTTCATCCGTAGGTTTGGAACTAGCACTGACGGCTTTCGCTACCATCGCGCCCATGTTTCCAGAGGCCCGATTGCCAAAGCGGAAGAGATAGACTTCGCTGGCAGGAAGCACCTCCAGCGAGGAATCCCACGGTGCGTCGGGATAGCCACCAAAGACAGGAAGCACCTCCGACCGCGGAATTGCTGCGTCATCCCATCCAGTTATGGTGTAGAGCGGAACATCAAGCCCACTCTTCCTCGCCAGCTTCTTGAGGGTAAGAATATGTTCTTTTCCCGCTCCCGTACCTTGGCTGCTGTATTCATTCTCCAGTTGGATCCCGATAACGGGCCCGCCATCTTTCCAAAGCAATCCTTTCAACTGCGTTCCGATCTGTCCGAAGTAGCGCTCTACATAGGATAAATAAGCCGGGTCGTTGCAACGTGTCTTCGAGTTTTTTACCAACCAGTCGGGAAATCCGCCATTCCGCGCCTCCCCGTGCGCCCAGGGGCCGACCCGCGGATACACATACATTCCGTGCTTCGCACATAGTTCCACAAAATGCCGGAGATCTCGCTGCCCGATCCAATTAAATTTCCCCTCGATCTCCTCGTGGTGAATCCAGAAGATGTACGTCGCAATAATCTGCACTCCATCTGCCTTCATCTTCAGAATCTCTTCTTCCCATCGCTCCTCGGGATAGCGGGAATAGTGGAACTCGCCCATCACCGGCAGCCACGGCTTCCCATTCAGCGTAAGATAGCGGGCGTTCAGGCCAATTGTGTCGCCGGTTGGAGAAGTAGCGACTCCGCCGTGAAAGTCTGCCGTTGGTGGCTCTGCAAAAGGCTCGCTGGCATCGATTGTCATAGAGTTTTGGGAGGTGGGAGTTGCTTGCGCGGACCAAAACATTGGCAAGACAAAGAGGCAGCAGAAGGCAAGAATGCTATAGGCTGTCGAAATGAACGACCCGGGGCTTGCTGGCATTCGATCCTCAAACTTTCATCGGCACGGTGGAGGGAGTTTCAACGATGGTAAGCCTGCACTGGTCAGAGCACAAAAGCCGATTTGGCCTCTTGCCTGAGTGCAACATTACGCCACGGTTCCGTCCAGCATCGCGGTTGTACAGTAGGAACCGTAAGTTGGTAACCGCGATGTGACGGCGCCCGGCAAATTTATGAGGTGACTAGATGAGTGATAGCCGACGTAATTCGATGCTCTTCAAAACGATGGCATTCGCGACAGGCGCATTGTTGTTCAACACGGTTTGCCTGGGGCAGCAGGTGCAATCAGTGCCCTTGCCGAGTGCGGACACAAGCCTGATCTCCGCCGATGGCACAGCCCACGTCACGCGGATCGTTCCCGTTCCCACGACCGTCAGTCCAGAGGCGCGGAAGCTGTTGGCGCGACCCGCGTCGGACCGAGCGGTGGCGGAATCTTTGGCGGATCGCCGCCGCAAGACGGACGAATGGCAGACGCGGGCTGGTGAAGCTTTTCGAGCGCTTTACCCGGTGAACGTCACTTCACAAACCATTGCGGGCGTGCCCACACGAGTGATCACGCCGCTGACGACGCCTGAAAATAAGCGGGACCGGGTGCTGATCAACGTGCATGGCGGCGGCTTCAATTCGGATTCTGGTTCGTTCACGGAGACGATCCCGCTAGCCAACATGACGCAGACAAAAGTCGTTGCTGTGCTCTATCGACTGGCTCCCGAACACCCATTCCCCGCCGCGATCGACGATACCGTTGCCGTCTACCGCGAGCTGTTAAAGACCTACAGGCCGGAGAAAATTGGATTGTACGGAACCTCTGCAGGTGCCATTTTAACGGCGGAGGTGACGGTGCGCTTGCGCCAACTCGGTCTTCCGCTACCCAAAGCCCTCGGAATTTTCTCCGGTATGGGCGACTTCAGCCAGCCCGGCGACTCTGAAGCGCTATATGCGCTCAACGGGTTCTCCGGCCATCTTGACCCGCCACTGCCGCACCCCGACAGGCAAATCGAATATGCCGGACATATTGAACTTAAGGATCCGGTATTGTCACCTCTTTATGCCAACCTGAATGGACTGCCGCCTACACTTTTTATCACCAGTGGCCGCGATCTGTTGCTCAGCGGGACGACAATCCTGCACCGTGCGTTTCTTCGTTCTGGCGTGGACGCAAGACTCATCGTCTTCGAGGCACTGCCCCATGCTTTCTGGAACGACGCTGCCCTGCCGGAGACCAAGGAGGCCAACAGCTTCATGGCAACATTCTTTGACCGTGCGATGGAGTAATCCCGTCACTCCGCCAACTGCGTAGATCATAATGTGCAGTGAATTGCGAACGTTGAACGCTTGCAGATTCCCGCTTACGTAGCACTGTTGTTTGTCAAGCCCAGGAACAGGGGGCACCGCCGCTTGCCTCTTCGCTGAGAATGCTATGCAGGTTGCCTTGTCCCCGTTGGCGCTCCGCCGGTGGAAACCGAAGATGTGTCGGTTGTGTCTGCGCCAATTTTTTTGCCCTTGATTTTAGCCCAACTCAGTCACCTGGCCCTGTTACTTCCTGACCACTGTCGTACTCGACAGAAGCTATATATCTCGACTAATAGCGGAGCGTTAACTATTCCGGCACAGTGCGCAGCGTTTTTTTAATGCACGATTCGAACTTTTTCTTTATATTTTAATTAGTTAACGCATCAAGTGGGCGGGCCCTTGAATGTCCCTTTTTTCAAGCTTCCGGTGCGACACCTGTCGCTAACCTGCAGCCCACTGTTTCACTAGAGAACAGCATCGTGCCACACTTCGAAAAGCGAATCGGTCGCCCAATTATTTTCTTTTAGATCCCGAAGTTAACGTGCTCCGCGCGACACGCTCTCAGTGGAAAAATAGCTCGAGTTCTTTGCCTCTATGGTGCGAAAAGCCTCTACGCGGACGCTGACTGCATCGACTTTTTTTGAGAAACGGCGTCGCATTACCAGACCGGCAGCGATCAGACGCAGCATTTGGCCGCAGAAGTGCATAGACCTAAGCGAACGAACAAAGGGAGTGTCCATGGAAGCCAATAGGAAAAAGGTTGCGTCTCAGGGTGTTTTTCCAGATCACTTCTCGGGCCCCTTCCCAGAGCCGGGGTGCCAGGAATCCGCTCCTGGCCTGGCACGAGGTCTTATCGGGGTGGTCGGCCCCCTTTGTGGAACCATGGATATCCTGGTTCTGAGCCTCTCCCTGCTGGTTCTGGTTGTAGCGCCTTACTTTTCCCAGCATGTAATCGGCTTCAGCGATTTCCTCACGCTGCGCTTCTCCATCAAAAATTTCGTAGTTGTGCTCGTCTGCTGGGCTGCATGGCGCGCAATCCTCTGGTCCTCCGGGCTTTACACGGAAATGTCCTTTGGGTCGCTGCGTGGCCTGATCCGTCAGACTGCGATTGCCTCCGCCTGCTGCTCCGCTATCGCCGGCATTGTCTTGCTCTTTCGCAATCGCGGAGAGCGTACCCTGACTTTCGTGCTAGGGTTCTGGGCGCTCAGCTTTGGCTTCATGCTTCTCGGTCGAGCAATCGTCATGTTCCATCATGCGTACATCAGGCCGCACTTCCGCACCGAAAGGAATCTGATTGTGGTCGGCAGTGGCCCCCGCGCCCAGAGGATGTATGTGGACCTGCTTTCCCATCCGGAATGGAACTATGTCTTGCTGGGGTTCGTCGACTCCGATCCGCAGGATACGCTGGCTGTCAGCAACCGGATCTTGGGTGGCTTCCAGGATCTGGAAGAGATTCTCATGCGGCACGTCGTGGACGAAGTCGTAATCGCACTGCCGATGAAGACGATGTACAACGAGATCGAGCAGACAATTGCGATATGCGAGCGGGCTGGTGTCCAGTCTCAATACACCACGGATCTCTTCAAGACATCGGTGACCAAGCGCCGATACACCGACAGGAACGAGCCCAACCGCGTTATCTTGCAGATGGTTCATCACGACCATCGTCGCTACTTCAAGCGCGCACTGGATATTCTGGCTGCTTTCGTAGGCATCGTCCTGCTTTTGCCGGTCTTTCTGATTGCGGCGATTGCCATCAAACTCACCAGCAAGGGGCCGGTCATCTTCAAGCAGGAGAGATACGGCCTGAATAAGCGCAAGTTCAACATGTACAAGTTTCGCAGCATGGTGATCGACGCTGAGGCACTTCAGGCGCAGCTTGAGCACCTGAATGAGACGACCGGTCCCGCTTTCAAAATAAAGAAGGACCCACGGGTAACCAGGCTCGGCGCATTCATGCGTAAACTGTCAATCGACGAATTGCCCCAATTCTTCAACGTCATCAAGGGTGACATGTCGCTGGTTGGCCCGCGGCCATTACCTACGCGCGATGTGACGCGCTTTTCTGAAGCATGGTTGATGCGGCGCTTCAGCGTTAAGCCGGGTCTCACTTGTCTCTGGCAGATCACCGGGCGCAGCGATACCACATTCGACCGTTGGATCCAGCTGGATCTGGAGTACATCGATCAATGGTCTTTTATTCTTGACCTGAAGATATTGGCGATGACAGTACCGGCAGTCTTAAGGGGCAGAGGAGCCGCCTGAGACCGTAGGGACAACTTTCCAGTCCAGCATAAGAATGCTGCTGGCTTTGCGAACATCATCGTCGGAGCTCCCGCACGGAGTCTGAGACATTCGCCGGCTCTATCGTTCGCCCCACTTCAGCTTGGAACGCAGTACGTCGAAGAAGCCAGTGGCGCCCAGGCGGACGAGCTTGACACTGTGTTCTGAGCGCCGGCAATGAAGTTCGTCCCCCACACGGAGCTGAATAGCCGCCTGACCATCAATCGTTAGAAAAGTCTGGTCCGGAACTCCTTCGATGCTAACGCTTACTTCCGAATCACCTCGCACCACCATCGGCCTGATCGTCAACAGATGCGGGCACACCGGTGTGATCACCATCGCATCCACATTGGGGACGAGGATAGGACCATTCGCCGAAAGCGTATAGGCTGTTGAGCCTGTGGGCGTAGAGACAATCACCCCATCCGCGCGAAAAGTAGCAGCCACCTGGTCGAACAGCTTGATCGTAAACTCTCCCATGCGTGCGATGGCGCCCTTTGAAACTACAACATCGTTCAGCGCTTCATAGGACTGGTCAAGTTTGCCGTGGCGGAAAAGCTCGGCGTGAAGCATGGCTCGCGATTCAATCGTGCAGCAGTCCTCGCACCAGCCCTCGAGCGTCGAGTACAAGTCCGCCAGCCGCACCTCTGTCAGAAATCCCAGCGAGCCAAGGTTGACGCTGAGGATGGGTATATTTGACTTGGCAAAGACGCGCGCCGCTGCCAGCAGTGTTCCATCTCCACCCAGCACCACCACCAGCTCTGGATGCGCAGCAGGCATTTCGTGCCGCGCCAGAATGCGCGCCTCCCGCGTGTAGTTGCCGCTCACCGGATCGAGAATCGGATCATACCCGTGGGCCTTCATCCATAAAATCAGCTCAGGGAGCAGCGTGGACAGTTCTTCTTTTTGCGGTTTGGAGATGATTGCTACAGATCGCATGAGACCTTCAGTGTAATGGAGGGAACTGCCTCCACGCTGAGCTGGGCGCTTTCTGTGCCAAAATTTGCGTGCAACAGAAATTCCTTGTTGCCTTTCGCGCCGGTAATAGGGGAATCGATCACCGCAACGCCTCTGGCGCCCAGCTCCACGACGCACTGGCGAACACGGTGGATTGCAAGCTGATGAGCGGCAGGGTCACGGACGATTCCACCCTTGCCAATGTGCTCCCTGCCCGCCTCGAATTGAGGCTTAATGAGTACCACTGCTTCGAACGCATCCGCCAGGCTGCCCAGAATTGAGGCAACAACCGGAGGAAGTAGCAGTGTAGCCGAGATGAAGGAGACATCCATCGAGAGAAAAGTGATGCCCGCGGGAAGTTGACCGGCTGCAAGAAGCCTGGCGTTGGTTCTCTCCATCAATTGGACGCGCGCGTCGGATCGTAGCGATTGAGCAATTTGACCGTATCCGGTATCGACAGCAAGGACACGCCGCGCTCCGTGCTGCAACATGCAGTCGCTAAAACCCCCCGTTGAGGCTCCAACATCAAGACAGAAGCGATCCCTCAGATCGATCTTCCAGTGAGCCAGCCCTGCCTCCAGCTTGAGTCCACCACGGCTTACGTACCGCAATTCTTCGCCCAGTAGGCGAAAGACCGCGTCCTCTGGAACCGAAGCGCCTGGCTTCTCAATCTTTTGCTCGTTCACCAGGACGCGCCCGGCGAGGATCATGGCATGGGCGCGTTCGCGCGTCGTAATCACTCCCCGCTCCACCAGCAGTTTGTCCAGCCTCGTCTTCATTGGCTAAAAGTCTAGGGAGTTCCGGAACCGAGGGTACGACTGGCGTTAATCGTATTGCTACCGCCGGCGCTCTGACCGCTTGCGCGCAATTCAACTACCCATCCCGGCAGTTGCACCGTAGCGGTTATAGCATCGGTGTCGGTGCGGATAATCGTCACCTGCGGGCTGGTAGGCGAGGTCACGTAGACCTTCCCAATTAACGCATTCGACACCGCAGCGACGGATCGCGGCTGATCCATCACCTTGATCACCTTCTTCACCTTGAAACTCGTCATATCGATGATGCTGACGGTACCATCTCCCTGGTTGGCGGTATAAGCGCGGCTGCCATCCTGCAGCACGGCAACCGTCGAAGGATGATTGCCCACCGGAACCGTGGCAAGCACGTTGCCGAATGTGGATGAATTATTGCCAAAAACATCGGTGGAGATGTCGATAAAGCTGACGGTATTCGAATCGTAGTTGGCCGTCACGAGGATGCTTGCCTTCTGGTAAATCTCCGCGTAGACCGGCCCACCGCCAACTGCAAACGTCTGGCAATTGAAGGTGCAGGGTTTGTGGTCTGAGCCGAAGGTCTGCTCATTGAGTTGGTTCGTCTGACCATCAATTACCGATACCGTTCCGCTGCCGCGATTGAGGATAAACACGCGGCGATTATCAGCGGAGACTACTCCGAACACTGGGCAGACGCCAACCGGAAGTACGTTCGAAACGGTGTTAGTAGACGACTCGATCGAGTAGACTTGGCCGTTCACGTTCTGCGATGGCGCGTTGCATGTGTTCGGTGCCAGCATCTGACTGATCGCGTACACGCGCTGACCGGAGGAATTCCCCACCACCGTCGCTGGCCCCAGTCCTACAGGAATCGCCTGCTTGAGCGAGACCGGGCTTCCAGTCAGGTAGTCAACTTCGTTATTCGCCGTATCCGCCAGAAAAACGGAGCCCACCGCCGACAACACGTTCCCTGGCGTCGTGCTTTTCAGCAACGTGGTCACTGCAACGTTCTTCGTCATCAGGCCGGCGGTCACCGGAAAGGAGCTTAGAGTTTGATCGTGGTTGATGGTGTAAGCCTCGCCCCCGCTTGGGCTCAGCGCGAAACCGATGGGACCGGGACCTATGATTGCCTGGGCCAGAATACTGTCGCCTGAAAAGTCTAGAATCGTGGCGACACCGGCCGTCTGAGGATCAGGACTCGCACCCGGCGCATTCTGTTGGGAGACGACTGCAATCAACGTTGACGGCTGGGCTGGCGGCCCGGTCGGATTGATCGGATTAACCACGGGCCTGTAGGTACTTCCACAACCGCAAACCGCCGCAAGCATCAGCAACCCGCCGGCTGAAAACCATGGGCGCTTCCGCCCTGCCATACTCAACACTCTTGAATACCTCACTTGAACTCTCAAAGCATGCTGAAGCGATTCCACTTCAGGCGATCCAAATTGGCAGAGCCTGCGCGGCTGCTGCGCCGGAAAGCCGCACTCCGCTACTCTGACAAAGGCACACCAGAGCAGAAATACTGTAGAAACATGATTGTAAATCACGGAAGGCACTCGGGGTTGAGACTGGACCGAGAACACGCACATGACACCTAGCGACCAACCCGCCCCCGTGTCCAGCGAACTACGCTATGCCGTCGCTTGGCAGTCGACCGGCATTCTTGTCACCGTACTTTCCGTAGCCGCATTTTGGATCCCGATCGAAGCGCGTGCGCAGGCTGGCACCCTTCATGTCGCGTTCGCGGTCGGAGTGTGTTGCGCGCTGGCCCTGGGAGCGTGGATGTTGAGTGCCGTAACACCCATGGCCGCGATGACTGGCGCTCTTTTATCGTTGTCCCTCTGCATCGCCGGCCCGACAGGTGCAGACTGGTGGCGCTCCCCGCTGATTCCTCTGCTTGCTCTCTTTGCCCTGACCCACTTCGCTACTCGATTCCGCCGGGAACGAAAGGAAAAAGTTGGCCTCGCTGAAGCTAGACGCGGCAGAAGAGCCTCCCAGGTCGCTGCCAATATTGGCGCCGCCACTTTGGTGCTGCCGGCGATGGCTGTCCATCCCTGGCTCCCGTCTACCCTGCCCTGCCTCTTCTGTGAAGCAGCAGCCCTGCCCGCCATCGTTGCCGCGTTCGCTGAAGCCGCCGCTGACACCGTTTCGTCCGAGATGGGACAGGCACTCTCGGGCCAGCCACGGATGATTACTACTGGTCGACGCGTTCGGCCTGGAACGGACGGAGCCGTCAGCCTGGCCGGGACGCTGGCCGGTGCGATAGCTGCTGCTATCGTGGTGCTGGTAGCCATGACAGGGTTAGCTTTGACGCCACGCGCAGCGGCCATTGCCTACTCTGGTGCAATCTTTGGCCTGTTCTTTGACAGTCTTCTGGGGGCCACAGTGGAGCGTCGGGGATGGCTGAACAACGACGCCGTCAACTTCCTCTCCACGTTGGCCGCCGCTGTCATGGCGGGAGTGCTCGCCTTCGCGTGGGGCCCCGTGCGTTGAGCCCCCAGATGATTAGTGGATATGCAGCCGCCACGCTGCATAGCTGGTGATCTCGTGGATCATCCGCTGGGCTGACTCGTAGGTGCTTATGCTTCTTCCCGGGGGACGCGGAGATCCATAAACCTCCAGCCCCTCGGCTGCGCACAGAGCGTGAATCCGAAACAAGTGGGTTCCGTCGCTTACGATCACAATTCGCTGCAAATGATTGGCGCGAGCGATAGCTGCCAGCCTCCGAGCCGACTGCACTGTATTTATGCTCTGCGTTTCGGCGACGATCTGGCTCTCAGGAACACCATGCGCCAGCAGATAGTCATGGCCCACGCCGCCCTCCGAGTGCACTTCGTCTCCGGCTCCGCCAAGGGTAATCATCAATGGCGCAATTCCCCGCCGATAGAGGGAGAGAGCATGGTCCAGACGAGCCCTGAGGACTGGCGAAGGCCTGCCATCATACTCGGCAGCGCCAAAGACTGCGATCGCATCCGCGGCCCGCGCCTCGTCGTGCTCGGCAAAGTACTGGATCTGCGAGTAAACCCACGCACAAGATCCCAGCGCCGCCAGGAGCATCCCCAGCGAAAGTCCCAGGATGAGGAAGCCCCATGGCTTCCCGTAGTGACGCAGATTGGTATCAGGAACGATCATCCAGAAGCTACCCGCAACAATAGTGTCTCAGTTGTAACCGCAGACGAGCCCGGCGCGCCTACAGAGCGCTCTTCGCCACTCTGACCAGGACACAGTAGAAATGGAATTGCTCTAACGCTGCAACGCCATCACAATCTCGTGGGTGGGGATGGCTCCCTCACGAAGAATCTGCCAGGAATCAGCCTCGCCCGTCAAATCGACGATTGTCGTCGGAACGGCACGGCCAGTGGGGCCGCCGTCCACGATCAGGGGAATCCGCTCGCCGATCTGGTCACGAACCCCGCTCGCGTGGGTACACTCCGGCGCACCCTGTAGATTGGCGGCGGTCGCGGTGATCGGCAGCCCAAAAGCCTCCACCACAACCCGTGCGATAACGCAGTCAGGAACACGCAGCGCCACGTTACCCGTATTGGCGGTGCTGCGCAAAGGCAGGCGCGATCCTGCCTTAACGATGATGGTCAATGGTCCGGGCCAGAAGCGTTCCGCCAGCCGGTCGAAGTTGGCGTCAATCTCGCGCGCCAACTCAAACGCCTGGGCCACGCTGGCGAGCAGCAGCGAGAGTGGCTTGTGACGCAAACGCCCCTTGATCTGATAAATACGTTCCACCGCCTGCAGATTCACCGGATCCACCGCAAGCCCATAAAAAGTGTCGGTAGGCATCCCAACTACTTTCCCGCTCTTCAAGCAGGACACGATATATTCGACATGCTTCGCTTCTGGTTCATCGGGATGGACGCGCAGGATTTCCGCAGACAAGGTCACTCCATACTGGATAACGTAAATGGTTGGCGAACCCGGACGCTATCATACTGCTCGAGCACGGCGCAACTCCATAAGGGAACACGGGGTAGAATCGCACTGATGCAGACGGCCTCCAACCGCAACCGTATTCGAATTGTACAGAGCCGGCAAAATAGCCGGGTGAAAGAGCTGCGCGCTGCGTTATCTCGAAGCGGCCGCAGCGCGGACGAATTTGTTGCTCTCGAAGGATTGCATCTCGTCGTTGAGGCGTTGCGGAGCGGTCTACGGATTGCCACGGTCTTTGTTCGCCAAGGCAGCGAATCTCTGCTGGACCCATTGTCTCTGTCAGCAGAAACTGAAATTCTCGCCCTTCCATCGGATGTGTTTGACAGTGCCGTCACCACGGAATCGCCCCAGGGTCTCGCGGCGTTGGCCATTCCTCTTCATTGCAATCTCGAAGATATCTTTTGCAGCGTGCCCCTCGTCATCGTTACCGCCGGTCTGCAGGATCCCGGCAATATGGGTACGCTGTTACGCTCCGCCGAAGCATTCGGTGCCACCGGCATCATCGCCCTGCCCGGCACCGTCAGCCATTGGAACCCCAAGGCTCTTCGTGCCTCATCCGGATCGGCCTTCCGCTTGCCGGTGTTTGCGCTCGGCCCAGAGGAAGCCATTGCGGGCCTGCGACAACACCGCCTTCGCCTGCTGGCTACCACCGTCACCGGCGGCACGAGCCTGCAGACAGTAGACCTGAGTCAACCCTGCGCTCTGCTTGTGGGTAACGAAGGCAGCGGGCTACCACCGTGGCTCCTCGCAGAGGCCGATGAGCGCATCACAATTCGCTGTGACGGGCCCGTGGAGTCGCTGAACGCTGCTGTCGCGGCCAGCGTCCTGCTCTATGAAGCCTCCCGTCAGCGGAATTTGCTGTTTGCCTCCCGCGCAGCGCAGAGAGTTACATCCCTGTGAGCCTCTTTGGACCAACTCCTGACCTGCGCGAGCATGACAAGAGTCAGGCCGCACCGTTGGCTGAACGGATGCGCCCGCGCACGCTTGAGGAGTACGCCGGACAGGAGCACTTGCTGGCTCCGGGCAAACCATTGCGAGTACAAATCGAGCGCGATGACGCGGCGTCGATGATTTTCTGGGGACCACCCGGCGTTGGTAAAACCACACTTGCCAAGATCATCGCCGAAACCACACGAGCCAGCTTTATTGAGTTCTCCGCTGTTCTCGTCGGCATTAAGGAGATCAAGCAGGTCATGGTGGATGCGGAGAAAGCCGCAGCGTACGGGTCCCGCACTATCCTCTTCATCGACGAGATTCATCGCTTCAACAAGGCCCAGCAGGATGCGTTTCTCCCCTACGTCGAGCGCGGTACCATTCGTCTTATAGGCGCAACGACGGAGAATCCTTCGTTTGAAGTAATTGCCGCGCTGCTCTCCCGCTGCCGTGTATTTACACTGCACCCGCTTACCCAGCCACAACTGATTATGCTGCTCGAGCGCGCACTTAAGGATGAGGCCCGGGGCCTGGGCTCCTTACACCTCGATGCCGATGCGGATGCCCTTGCTATGATCGCCGACTACTCCAGCGGCGATGCTCGCAATGCCTACAACGCCCTCGAGATGGCGGCTCGCATGTCGGCCGATGGCAGGGTAACTAAAAACCTCGCCGGCGAGGCCCTGCAGCAGCGCGTCCTGCTGTACGACAAACAAGGCGAGGAGCATTACAACCTCATTTCTGCCCTGCACAAGTCCGTGCGGAACAGCGATCCCGACGCTGCGCTCTATTGGCTGGGACGCATGCTGCAGGCTGGCGAAGACGCCATGTACATTGCCCGTCGCGTGGTGCGCATGGCGGTTGAGGATATTGGGTTGGCCTCTCCTGAAGCACTCAACCTGACCCTCTCTGCGCGCGATGCGATGCATTTTCTTGGCTCACCCGAGGGGGATCTGGCCCTCGCGCAGGCGGTGGTGTACCTGGCGCTGGCCCCTAAATCGAACGCCGTGTACACCGCCTACGGCGCGGTCCGCGATGACATTGAAGCCACGCGAGCCGAACCCGTTCCACTCCACCTGAGAAATGCTCCAACCGGCCTGATGAAGTCGCTCGACTATGGGAAGGGTTACCGCTATGCCCATGATGAAGAGGGCCGAGTGGCTGATATGGATTGCCTCCCCGCAAGCCTCGAAGGTCACACGTATTACCATCCCACGCAGGAAGGCAAAGAAAAACTGCTCACCCAGCGGATGGACGAAATCCGCAAGGTCCGCGCCGCAAAACACCAGCGCGATGCATAACAAATATCAGAAGAGTCAAGGCTCTAATGACTACTTCTGCTGAAGAGCATTCAATGCATCGAAAACAATGCCCGCCGTCAGCACCTCGGGTAGCAGGCGAGGCGGCTGCGTTGAGGATGCCGGATAGATCGCATACGTAGGCACGCCACTGCGGCCCAATTGCGCCAGTGTCTGCGCAATAACCTCATCGTGCTGCGTCCAGTCCGCGCGTAACAGCACTATGCCGCTCTGCTTCAGGCGCTGTTGCACGTCGGCCCGATCCAACACTACGTGTTCGTTCACCTGACAGCTCAGGCACCAGCTGGCCGTGAAGTCGACGAAGACCGGCTTGCCTAGTGCACGGTACTTGTCCACGGCGGCAGGAGTGAAAGGCTCCCATTGAAGACCATTCGACTTCGCCGTTGCCTGCGGCGTGAACGCCGTGCGCACCGCGTAAACCGGGATCGCCACCGCGATTGCAACTACCACGGTTGCAGATAGAAAAGCCGCGCGCCTGGCTGGCCATCGCCCAACAATCCACCCCGCAACCGCCAGCAGTAATAGCGCGGTAAGTAGACCGATCAACGCATTCACGCCTGCCGATTGCGTGAACACCCACACCAGCCAGATTACCGTGGCGAATACTGGAACGGCTGTGGCCTGCTTCAATACTTCCATCCACGCCCCGGGCCGGGGCAGAAGACGTGTCCACGCAGGATTGAACGCCAGCAGAACGTAGGGCAGCGCGAGACCGAGCGCCACCGCCGTAAAGATGAAAAACGTGATGACCGCTGGTTGTGCTAACGCGAATCCGATGGCAACACCCATGAAAGGCGCTGTGCATGGTGTGGCAACCACCATCGCGAGCACTCCCGTGAAGAAGCTCCCCGCATATCCACTGCGCCTCGCCAGCGCACCTCCTGCGCTGGTAAAAGTCAGGCCAATCTCAAACTGTCCCGCCAGCGAAAGGCCCAGAAAGAACAACAGCATAGCCATGAGCGCCACGAAGACCGGCGATTGAAATTGAAATCCCCAGCCCAGCTGGCGGCCACCCGCACGGAGTAGCAGCAGCGCCGCAACCACGGCCCAGAACGACATCAGGATGCCCGCAGCGTAGACTAGCCCATGCACTCGCATGCGGCGGCGGTCTTCCGTCGAGGACTGGACCAACGCTAGTCCCTTCAAAAACAGTACCGGGAAGACGCAGGGCATCAAATTCAGCAGCAGCCCTCCCAGCATGGCCAGCCCCGCAATCCGCAGCACTGCGACTGCGCTGGCTGACGCAGCCACTATCGGAGCAGTGGGCACAGTCCCCGGCTGCGCATTCACGGTATAGCCAAGCCCGTCCGCGAGCACGATCAGGCCACGAAGCCGGGCAGGAGATGTTTTAGAATCCTCATCCCTCTTTAAATCGATTAGCAATCCGTTGGGAAGGGGTTGTACTGGCTGCGGCGCCGGATTGCTGATCTGATCATGTTCGAAAGGAAAGAACTGCCCCGTGGCTTCCCTCTTGCCCGTTATGACCGCCATTCGGAAGCCGGTCGCGATGGGTGCGAATGTCACCTGCCATAACGCAGGCAATGGTTGCGGCATCGTCTTGCCCAGGCGCTCAAACAACGCCAGCACATCCGCATTCGCGTCCACCTTGGAGGGGCTTACGGAAATGTCGAGCGTCAGATTCGCCTTACCCGGGATACAGACTTCGCGGCACACAAGCCAATCTACCTTGGCCGCTATAGTTTCCCGCTGGCCCGGCTTCAGTGAAGCCTTAGCCTTCATCGCGATGGGAAACAGCACCTCGTTCTCATATCCGAAATCCATGTAGGGCCCCAGCGGGAGACGCTTGGGGGTGGGATATTGGATAGGGCCAACCGAGATACCCGGTGGCAGCGTCCACTTGATGGTCGGTGAAAGACCGGAATCGCCGGCGTTGAGCCAATAAACATGCCAGCCCTTGTCGAGCTTGAAGTACAACCCCGCCTCAAATGGATCCGCCGCGGAGATCGCCGGCGTTGGAGTCAGTAGCTCAACCGTAAGATGGGGAGCGCTCACCGGTGCAGCCTGCAGCGCCGCTAATCCCGCAACGGCGAGTAGCACGACGAGGATCAACGTTCTAAAAAAGCGTGCCTGCATTGAATGCGGTCTCGTGGAGCGACTTCCTTTTGCTATTCTAACCGGCGCGGCGTCGCTGCCTTCGCCGCAAGGTGCGTTGCACGCATAATTCATTGGTGTGTATTGGTGTATTCCTTGTGAATGCAGCGGTCCATGACCACCTTGATGCCAACCGCCTCTGCCCATCCCACAGCCTCTTCGTGGCACACGCCCTCTTGCAGCCACAGGTAAGGAATCTTCAACCGCATGACGTCCTTCACGATATCCGGCACAAACGCCGATGCGCGAAATACGTTGACAAGCTCAATCTTCCCAACTGCTTCGACCGCATCGTCAAGTGACGGATAGCTGATCTCACCGAGAATCGTCTTGGCCTGTGGATTCACCGGAATGATGCGATACCCCTGAGCCTGCATGTAGCGCGAAACGCCGAAGCTGGGGCGGCCTGCATTGTCAGACAGCCCCACGACGGCGATGGTTTTCGTGTTTTTGAGGATCTCGTCGATCGTTTTCGGCTCATTCATATGGCAAACTCCTTCCGCTGTTTCTACACGTCCAGGTCATTTACTGATTCGACTGCTGCGGGAACTCCGCCTTGCCTGCGCATCAGCAGGTATCCCCTGATAAATGGCTCCAGGTAACCATCCAGCACACGGTCCACATCGCCCACTTCCACCTTCGTGCGATGGTCCTTCGCTATGCGGTAGGGCTGCAGCACATACGATCGAATCTGAGAACCGAAGTTAATCTCAAGCTTGGAGTCCTCTACTATTTTGGTGACGGCCCGCTTCTTTTCCAACTCATATTCGTAGAGGCGCGACCGCAGCATTTTCATGGCTCGCTCCCGGTTCTTATGTTGGGAGCGCTCGTTCTGGCACTGCACAACGATATTTGTGGCCAGATGGGTCATGCGAACGGCGGAGTCCGTGGTATTCACATGCTGGCCACCCTTACCGCCGGAACGGTAGGTGTCAATGCGCAAATCTTCGGGCTTGATGTCGATCTCGATCGAGTCGTCGATCTCCGGCGATACATATACGCTGGCAAACGACGTATGACGCCGCTTCGCCTGATCAAAAGGTGAGATGCGAACCAGGCGGTGTACGCCAATCTCTCCGCACAGCATCCCGTATGCAAACTCCCCCGTGACGGTAAAGGTTGCGGACTTGATGCCTGCTTCCTCCCCGTCTTGATAGTCATTCATCTCTGTTTTAAAGCCTCGACGTTCGGCCCAACGCAAATACATCCGCATCAGCATCTCGGCCCAATCCTGTGACTCTGTACCTCCCGCGCCCGGATGCACTGTGACAATCGCATTCAGGGGATCGGTTTCTTGCGAGAGCATGGTGCGCGCTTCCAGCGCATCGACGAACTCGCCGAGCGCATGGATTTCGCGCTCCAGTTCCGCCTCTACCGTTTCGCCTTCCCTTCCTAGCTCGAAATAGGCATCGATGTCGCCAGTTCGCCGCGACAACTCCGCGGCATCCGCCAGTCGCGACTCCAACCGCTTGCGGTCGCGCATCAGTGGCTGTGAGAGTGAAGGGTTCGACCACAATCCGGAATCGGATAGCCTGGCCTCGACTGAGGCTAGTTCGTTGCGCTGGCGTGCGGGGTCAAAGGTACTCCCGCAGGTCGCGAACTTTTTCGCTCACCTGGGTATAGGCGAATTCTAGCTCGTTCAGTGTCACGAAGAGGGACCTGTCTTTTCCATCAAAATACGGCGGCGGGAGAGATATAGCAATTTGCCCGCCCGCGCCGTAACCACTATGGCGATTATGGCACAGAGGATGGCGAAGATATCCCCGTGCGCCGAGTAGAAGGTCAAGTCGTCGCGGAATCCATAGCTGCCATACAGCGAGCCTTGTATGTTTCTCGGAATGCTGGCTGTCAATCTGCCGTAAGGGTCGATGATGGCTGTGGTGCCGTTGTTGGTGTCGCGAAGTATCCACCGCCGGTTTTCGATGGCTCGCATGCGGGCCATATTTAAATGCTGCCAAGGGGCACTGGTGTCCCCATACCACCCGTCATCGGAGATGTTCACGAACACCTCTGCTCCGTTCACCGCAAACTGCCGGATCTCATCAGCAAAGATCGATTCGTAGCAGATGAAGACTCCGTAACGGTGGCCGCTCGTGCGAAATACTTTGCGATATTCCCCCCGGCCGAACTCGGAAACGTTCCGGGTGAGATGGCCCGCGAAGAAAAGTAGCTTCTTGAATGGAACGTACTCGCCGAACGGCACCAGGTGGATTTTGTCGTAGCGCCCAATAAAATGGCCATCCGGCGTAACCACCACCGCCGAATTAAAGATCTGGTAGCTATCCGGCTTAACGTCTATTCCTACATTCCCGGCGATTACCGATGCACCCGTCTCCGTTGCAAGCCGGTGCATCACTCCCTGGAAGCGCGGATCTATATCGCGGAATGCCGTGGGTGCCTCCGGCCACACAATCAAGTCTGGCGAATTCGCCGGCTCGGTGCAGGGGACATTGAGCCACGGCGCACCCGTCTCCGGTATACCCGCAATGTACGTACCGCAAGTCCGCTTGCTCAGGGCTGCAAACGTAGCTGCATGAGCGTCATAGCCCGCACCAACCCAGCCTAAGTCGTTGGCCGCGTCGCCAGTAACGCTCAGGTCGGGCTGCATCAGTACTGCAGTAGCCTGGGTGGGCTGCAGGGCCGGCGGGTAGAGATGCCCCAACTGGAGAAAGAACCCCAGCAGCAGCCCACCAACAGCAAGTTTCAGCCGCAGCCTGCTGGTCGATGCGAAGAAGGCCCCCGCCAGCAGTGCGCTGACCGCAGCCAGCGTCAAAGATAGGCCATAGACGCCGGTCACCGGAGCAGTCCTGGTAAGCCAATAGTTACCTACCTGTGAGTACCCCAGCTGATCCCACGGATCACTGGTGATGCGCGAGGCTGCAAACTCGACCCCAACCCATAAAAACGGTACAGCCAGCAATGCCGGCAGATTCCGCCCAAAGCCCTTACGCACGACGACTACCAGAAAACCGAAGAGAGCGAAGTACAACCCGAGGTAAAGGCAGTATCCCAGGAGAATCAAAACCGAAGCCCAGGCCGAAATGCCGCCGTAGACGAACATCGTCTGATAAATCCAATAACAGTTGCCCAGGTACCAAAGCACGCCGGTGAGGTAGGCGAGCAATGCGCCACGACCGAGAGAATGGCGCTCGGCAGCGCCCACTTCTCCCTGGTCATGGAGCAGTGCGAAAATCAGGGGGACCAAGGCTACCCAGCCAAATGCGGTCCGCCACCAGGGCACTGGCCCGGCGATAGGAAAGGGCAGCAGGAGAAGCAATGCGGACAGGGCTGCATTCACCCATGGCAGATTCTTGAGCGTCCTCATCGGGCAGAGTCTACCATTCTTATACCGTCATAATTCGTTCCTCATGCCTCACTTCAGGTTACAATTCAGGATCATGCTACAGGAACTGCTGCATTTCGTGATGCACGCTCTCACCACCATCTTTTTCATCGGAATGGCGGGATCCTCGATCGTTGTGGTCATAAGCTTCGTCGAAGACTTCAAGGAGCTTGTCGGAAAAGATTGAAGATTGTGACCGAATAGGCGACGCTGTTGACTGGGTCAGACTTCGGACATAAACTCGGCGCTGGGCGGCAACCTGGAAGTCAAGTGTGCTACCGGCTCGACCTTGAAGTGAATATTATCCATGGACCGAACTACCACCCAGGCTCCTTCAAATCGCGTACGGCTGGTAGTGGCGTCGTCGGTGATGCTCACGTTCATCTCCTTCTGGCGCGCCGCGGCCATCGTGCTCAACGACCTTGGTTCTTCCGCCTTCTACGCCGGAGGCATCGCTGAAGAGGCCGTCGGCAAGGCCGCCCCCTGGTTCATCCTCGGAGTCATGCTCTTCTCCTTTGCGGTGCGTGCCGTATATGTTGAGAGCTGCTCCATGTTCACGCGCGGCGGCGTGTACCGTGTAGTCAAAGAAGCGCTTGGCGGAACCTTTGCCAAACTGAGCGTCTCTGCCCTGATGTTCGATTACATCCTTACGGGACCCATATCAGGCGTTTCTGCCGGACAGTACATTACTGGTCTCCTCAACGAAATGATGGTGGTAGGCGCTGCCCATGGATGGCTTCCCCATGCACTGATGCACCCTAACCATGCAGCGTTCCAACTGCCTATGAACGGCACTGCTGCGGTGCTCGCTGCTGGGGTAACCGTCTTTTACTGGTGGCAGAACATCAAGGGGATTGAAGAATCCAGCGACCGCGCGATGGAGGTCATGAAGATCACTACCGTCATGGTCGTGATCCTGCTTACGTGGGGCATTTATTCCGCCATCCACCTCGGTGTCAAACTACCGCCTTTCCCCACCCCGTCCCATCTCCACTTCAGTAGCGATGCCCTCGGTATCTTCAGGCATACCAAAGCGGCGGGCGCCCTAGGTCTCTTCGGCGTCATCATGGCTTTTGGCCACTCCGTCCTCGCGATGAGCGGGGAGGAATCCCTGGCCCAGGTAAACCGCGAAATCGAGCACCCGAAACTGAAGAACCTCAAACGGGCCGCCATTGTTATCGCGATATACAGCTTAGTCTTTACCGGAATGGCATCCATGCTTGCCGTGATGCTGATTCCAGACGCAGTCCGCGTACCCATTTATCGAGATAATTTGATAGCGGGAATGGCCATGTATATGGTCGGTCCGCAGGTGCTGCGGATTACCTTCCGCGTTTTCGTGGTGGTAGTTGGATTTCTTATCCTTTCCGGAGCCATCAATACTTCAATGATCGGTTCTACCGGCGTGCTGATGCGCGTGGCCGAGGATGGGGTCCTCACCGACTGGTTCCGTAAACCACAAAAGCGCTTTGGCACCAGTTACCGCATTGTGAACATGGTTGCGTTGCTGCAACTATTTACCATCATCGTCAGTCGCGGCAATGTCATCACGCTGGGCGAAGCTTATGCCTTCGGTGTCATTTGGAGCTTCACCTTCAATAGCCTCGCGATGCTCGTTTTGCGCTACAAGTACAAGGGCGAACGCGGCTGGAAGGTGCCTCCCAACTTCCATATTGGAAAGGTAGAGATTCCGGTAGGACTTGCATCCGTCTTTATGGTGCTGGTCTGTACCGCCATAGTGAACTTCTTCACTAAGACCGTCGCTACGGTGAGTGGGGTCGCGTTTGCCGCAACCTTCTTCTGCATATTCAGTTTTTCAGAGCGGAAAATTAAACAACGCCATGCCCTGACCACCGAGCATCTGAAGGAGCACTTTCAGCTCGAGCATGAAGACAACGTCGGTCGCGAAGCACTGAAAATCAAGTCCGGGTGCGTTATGGTGACCATGCGCGACTCGGCCAACCCCTTTGCGCTTAAGTGGGCTCTCGCACGTACTGACACGGACGATCAGGACATCGTCGTTCTCACCGCCCGCGTCATGGGCGTAGGTGGTCCGGAATATCTTGAGGCTTCCGAGCAGCTATTCAGCGAACATGAGCAGATGGTGTTCACCAAGGCGGTGTCAGTAGCGGAAAGTTTTGGCAAGCATATTTCACTTCTGGTAGTGCCCGCCGGCGATGTGTTCGCCGCGCTAGTTCAAACTGCAAACTCGCTGGAAGCCGATGCAGTCGTGTCTGGTCTTTCCAGTCGGATGACCGCCGAAGATCAGGCCTTTCATGTCGGCCAGGCATGGGAGACCATACCAGATCCCAAACGCCAATTCACCTTCTTCATCGTCTCTGGCGATGGCGAGGCACAAGCCTTTCACATCGGCCCCCATGTGCCTACGCTGCAGGCTGACGACGTGCAACTTGTTCATCGCCTCTGGCTAAACTTCCACCGCGATCCGCAGATGCAGGGTCTCCATCACAGCGACATCGTTACCTATGCACTCACCCGCCTTGCCGGCGAGTATGCACGCGATAAGCAGGAGACACTGAAAGATCTGCGGCACTCCGCCCTCACTGGCCACCAAATGAAAGGTTTGGCAGCACCTTACCCTGAGCTTCCCGAGGAATTTTCAAGCCAGCCTGAGCCTGCACCCGAACCATTCAAAGACCGCAACAATACCGAATAATAAGTTTTTAGATTATTTTCTTTGTTGCTGTGTACTTCTTAGTACGGCAACATGCAGCTTTTCTTAACGGAAAAGCTGCGCCATCCTCACTTCTCCGGTCTATACCTACAGGGAAAATGACCTAGTGCCGAGTTTGGATGCCGTCCCACGGCACTCAGTTTCGGCGCTTGGTTTCGCCCGAGTCATCCAACATTCTGTTCCAATTGGTATATCTTTGGATGAGTTATCACATTTGACATTTGTCAAAGTAGTGCTGTCTTCAGTATCGTGTCGTTATAGCAAGTCTTAGGCTTGGCAACGAGAGAAGGCTTAAGAGGAGGAAGAGTGCAGGTTTCAGAGATACTACAAGAAATCGATAAAGAGATAAGCAGGTTGCAGCAAGTCAGGGTGTTGTTGGCCGGCGATACTGCGGGCGGAACACCTAAGCTTCGTCGTGGCCGTAAAAAGAACGCAGTGGCGAGCTCTCCGGTAGCGGCAAAAACAGCCGGAAAGACTAAGAGGAAGCTAAGCCCAGAGGGGCGCAAGCGCATTGCCGATGCGATGAAACGGCGCTGGGCAGAGCGTAAAAAACAGCAAGCGGCAAAATAAGCCACTGGTCGTTATAGTCAGAAAGGGCAGACCGAGATCCGGTCTGCCCTTTCTGATGGCACCTAGATCAGACTAGCGTGGAGCTTGTCCGTCCATGATCGAGGCCGTTTTGGCGAGGGCGCGGATCAGCGAGTGATTATCACTTCGTAAAGATTGTCTTTGGCAAGAAAGAATTTGTAGTTGCTAAACGCACCGAAGAGCTTTTCAATACTGCGATTGGTGTATACGCTCTGCACCGCATATTGTTCGCTCTCCTGCATCTCGATATTGTCCGCGTCCGTGAGGTGGTAACGGCAGAATGCAGTCGCGCTGCCTGTCTTTTTGGTGTGAAACAGCGCCAGGATGCGTCCTCCCGGTAACATGCTGGCGTGGAACCGGGCAATTACCGGAGCGATCATCGGTGCCGGCAGGTAATCGAGCGTAGTCCACAGGAGCACCACGTCGAACAGCCTGCCAGAGAACTCAAGATTGTGCGCCAGAAACGCTTCCGTGTCGTATTGCTGCTCCGCCGGGACCTCTTCACCCTCGCTCACGGCTTTCAGCCAATCGGGCTTCGTCGCTTCATGCACAATGTCCGCCATGTAGACACTATGGCCCAGGCCCGTCAGGAAATTGATATTTGAAGGAGACGTGGGACCAATGTCGAGAATGCGGAGATTCGACCCACTCTTCAGATACTTGAGCATGGCCGACCAGCCGCTCGAGTGCCTAGGCACACGGGGACCGGAGAGCAATGTCGGGCTCTCAGAGCGGTGCTCGCCAGACTGACTTCGATGAAATAACTTACGCAGCACGTTCCCGTCTTCTCCAGTCAGCAGCAAGCTGGCAACTGCCGCTGGCACAGACTCGGTAAGAGCGATTTCCGGTTGCTATGCACGACCGTGTGCGCTTCCGTGCGGCTTCGCTTAGCAAAAAGCCGCGCAAGCATGGCGGGCTGGCACCGGTGTACACCTATAGAAACTTCCATTCTAGCCGCGAGCCGGCGTGGTGGAATGTGAGCCCGGCGCTACCGTGGTAACAGGCTTTTCACCTTGGACAGCAGAGGGTGCTGTCACCAAGTCTACCTTGCCGGTGAAGTTTGCATTTTCTTCGATGGAAAGACGGGCGGCCCGAATGTCCCCCAGCAGATTGCTGCCTTGACGAAGTTCCACCTTGCCGGTGGCAATGATATTTCCGTTGAGCGTGCCCAGCACCACCACATCTCGAGCCGAAACGTTGGCCTGGACGCGCGCATTCGCGCCCACAGTCAATTTGCTGTCAGACAGCGTAATGGTACCCTCCAAGTGCCCGTCGACCACCAGATCTTCGTTGCCCTTCACTTCTCCGCGAATTTCGACCGACTTGCCTATAACCGCTGCAACGCTCTCGCCTGGAATCATTGATCTCTCCTGAATCTATCTGGGACTTAAACGAACTATACGAGACCATGGAAGTATGCTGCAACTGCCTCCCCCCCAAAAGCACCGGCTCCAAACCCCCCATCGGTATGATCTCGACTCCCCCAGCCCAGCCTTAACACTTGGGCAGGAAGATGCTTAGAACCCACAGAACTCCCCTGCCACAACCTGCGTCTAACTAAGGTAGGGGCTAAACACTCTCGCCGAAGCGGTAAGGGCTATGCTCCCTGCAAATCATCGGACGAGTATCTTGGTGGACACGATGCAAGCAACTGCAACTGCGCGGGCCGGGCAGATACTCTCTGCGATTCTGCTAGGCGTGATCACCCTTGGTCCGTCTGTCGCCACCGCACAGGGAGACCGGGGGGGGGGCGGCGATTTCGTCGCACTCGTCAGACGTACAGTGGCAAACGAGATCCACGCCAATCAGAGTCGCGCCGCCCAAGGCACAAGCCCCGTTCGCTTCAAAATCCATAAGAAAGATGAAAGAAGCGTCACTACCAAGGAGATCGTACAGACCAGGGACGGCAGCGTCGCACGACTCGTCGGCATCAACGACCTGCCGCTCTCTCCGGAACAGGAGCAGGCAGAGCGCGCCCGCCTGCAACGACTCATGGACCAACCGGAGATACAGGAGCACCGGCGCAAGCGCGAAAAGGAAGACGCCGACCGCGCCAACAAATTCGTGCAGATGATGCCCGAAGCTTTCGTCTACTCGTACGCCGGCATCGCGCAAGCACCTGACGGCCCGGCAATAAAACTTCGTTTCAAACCTAACCCCAGCTTTATGCCTCCCGATCAGGAGTCTCGCGTTGCCGGCGGAATCGAAGGCGAGCTATGGATCGATCAAGCGCAGGAGCGCATGGTCCGCTTTGACGCGCATCTTTTTCAGGATGTGGACTTCGGGTGGGGCGTCCTGGGCAGGCTATACAAGGGGGGCACCATCCACATCGAGAATGCAGATATCGGCAACCACAATTGGCAGTTGGTCAACATGAACCTCAACCTAACTGGCAGAGCACTCATGCTCAAAATGCTGACCTTCCGGGTCACTGAAACTGCCACCGATTTTCAGCTCCTGCCAAAAGAGTTGACTTACCAGGATGCTATTCGTCTTCTCGAATCCAATGTCACACCGTTGACCTCGGTATCAGGACGATAGTAAATGCTCATGCCCTGCTACAAGACCAGTTCGAGCGCCCGAATTGTTTCCTTTCGCACCGTAAGTCGCTCCACCAACTCCGTCTTTACCTCAAAACCCCTGCCAGACGTCTCCGGCACCCGAATCTCGCCGGCAGAAGAAACCGTAACCTCCGGCTCAATGATGTCCTCCGCCCAGTACCGGCTGGAGGCGGAAACATCGCCCGGAAGCGTGAAGTTCTCCAGCGAGGACAATGCGACATTGTGGGCGCGTCCAATCCCGGTTTCCAGCATCCCCCCGCACCAAACCGGAATGCGGCGCTCGTGCGCGACATTGTGCACCGCGATGGCCTCGCTGAAGCCTCCGACCCGGCCAACCTTGACGTTGATAATTCGGCAGGACTCCATATCGAGCGCGGCCAGGGCATCCCGCCGATTGCGGATGGATTCATCCAGGCAAATGGAAGTTTGAAGCTGCTTCTGCAACATAGAATGAAAATAAAAATCGTCCGCCCATAGAGGCTGCTCGATCATCAGCATTTCAAATTTGTCAAAGCTCTGCAGGTGTTTAGAATCGCGAAAACGATAAGCGGAATTGGCGTCGCAGCTCAACATAATACTGGGCCAGCGCTCGCGCACCGCAGTGAAGACCTCAAGATCCCATCCCGGCTTGCACTTCAGCTTGATGCGCTGATACCCGGCGGCGAGTTCCTTCTCGACCTCGGCCATGACGAGCTCGATGCTGGATTGAATCCCGATCGAGACTCCGCAGGGAATTACATCCCTTACGCCTCCCAGCAATCGTGCCAGCGGCACATCGTCCATCTGTGCCTGCAGATCCCATACCGCATTCTCCAGGGCCCCCTTGGCCATGCGGTGGCCCCGCACGCGGCCGAATATTTGTGGGCACTTACCCGGATGGGCGACATCTCCCGCCGCCAGCGAAGGTGCCAATTCCGTCAGCATCACCGTCCACGCGGTATCCACCGTTTCTTCGCTGAAATAGGGATGTTCGCCGGCGGTGCACTCCCCCCAGCCGGTCAGCCCCTCCGCCCGGATCTCCGCAAGCAGAATCCGTCGTTCGGTGGTGCATCCAAAGCTTGTTTCAAAGGGCCTTATTAGCGGGATACGAAGTTCGCGGAGAAAAATCGTTTCAATCTTCATAAACTCGTGTCTCAATTCGCTTTGGAAACAGCTCAGGAGAGGGCGCTCTCGTCTGCGATTCCAAGTTGGAAAACTCCATTGCCTTGACCGTCTCTCTCAAAGTCAACCACCGCGAGGCCTCGCCCAAATGCCTGCTGAAATTGATCTCTCACTTCCCGTTGCACCGCTAGAGCCCGGGCCAGATCCGGGGCACTTTTCCACTCGCCAATTTCCGCAGGAACCAGAATCGTCGCTGCAATCTCTGTTTTCGGGAGAATACCCGAGAGCGCCTCCTGAACACGAGCCGATTTCATCCACCACTCGGCATGCAAACGGTCCGTCGGCATACCAGCCTGCAGGAGAGATGAGGATACACCATAAAAATCGGGAGTATAGCGCCGAACGATCACTCCAAGCCGGCGGATGTTCAAATGAGCGTTCTTTATCTCCAATGGATCGAACGTCCATTCCATCAGGCAAATATTCCGGGCCAGGGCATCGTCCCGCTGGATTAGCTTCAGCCTCTGTCCGACGCCGCGGTTGCGGTAGGAGGCTCGCACCGCCAACATGTGTGAGTGTAAGTAACCATTACTGTTACGAATACCAGGCAACGCCATGGCAAATCCGACGAGGTTGTC
>JANXZS010000283.1 GCA_025355385.1 Acidobacteriaceae bacterium
CGCATTTTTGCGCCTGCTCAAAGCTCTACTTTTAAAGAGTATGGTCAAGGCCAAGGGCTTCAGAATCTAGCCATCCGCAGCATCCTTCAAGACCGAGTAGGCTTTCTCTGGATCTCTACCGAGAATGGCATTTTCCGTTACGACGGGTCGCGCTTCGTTGAGTACGGTCGGAAGCAGGGGCTGTCAAATCCCTTCATCACATCGGCTCATATTGACTCTCGCGGCGTTTTCTGGGCAGGTACGCAGACCGGCGTCTATTTCCTGAAAGACGATCAGTTTCATCCACTGATCGGCGGGGGAAAGGCGCTGGAGATGAATGACTCTTCGTCAATCACTTCGACTCCGGCGGGAGAAGTCCTCATCAATGCAGATCACGATCTTTATTCGGTTGTCCCGGCGGGCGCCGCGTGGAGCGTTATGCGGTATGACGCCCGGCATGTGCGGGTCACTTCCAAATTGCTTACCCGCAGTGTCCTGGCGCCAGTCGGTGGCGGGGTGTGGACGGGTTGCGATCAGGCGATATGCCAGGCCACGGACAACGGCTTCCGGAAGCTTGGTTTGATCGACGGGGTGCCTGGAGATCTATACATTGCTCTGGCCATGGACGGCTCAGGAAACCTGTGGGCGCGGGGCAACAGGCATATTTTGGAGCTCCCTGCGGGTGCGGCCAGCTTCCGCGATGTGTCCCTTGGATTTCCATTCGATCCCCGTAATGCGTCAAATGCGGCATTGATGGAGGACCGTCACGGGAAGATCATGACTCCCGCGTCGCGCGGCATTGCGAGATTCAACGGCAAGTCGTGGGACCTGGTGGACCCCGCTCTTGGTCTTCCCGACTCCAATATCACGCAGCTCTTTGTCGATAGTGAGGGCATTGTGTGGGTAGGCAGCCACGGGCGTGGTTTATTCAAGTGGCTGGGCTATGACGACTGGGAGCACTGGTCGACAGGACAGGGGATTCGTAACCCGGCGGTCTTTGCCATAGCGCTGGACCACGAAAACCGCGTATGGGTGGGCAACGGCACCACGATCGACGTCAGCGATAGCCACCACCAACAGTTCAAGGCGTTTCCGCGACCACTTCCACGGGACCTGACTGGTCTGCAATCAGCAGCCGGTGATGTGGATGGAACTCTCTGGTTCGGTGATTTTTCCGGCCAGTTGCTCCATGTCCATCCCCAGTCCAACACCTATGAAACGGTGAACGTCGCCGACGGAATCCACCAGGTATTCGCCGACTCGGAGGGTACGCTTTGGGTAATCCCGCATAAGGGCCTGTATTACATTCCCGCAGCATCGGACAGGCAGAGGAAGCCAGTGCACGAGGAGGATTCGGCACTCAAGGAAGAGCGCATACACGACATCACAGAAGGTCCCGATAAAACGCTTTGGATCGGTACGGAAGGCGGGCTCTTGCATCGCACCGGGGCACGATGGCATCGTGTGCAACTGCACAACGCAGAGGTTGGCAACATAATCTCCCTCGTCGCTGCTGGCCCGCACGGCGAAGTGTGGGTAGCCGGGAAATTTGGAGGGGTCGCGCGCCTTCGGATCGAGAATGACATCGTCGGTGCAGTTCAGATTTTTACCGTTCCCACCCTCTCTTCTGAAAACGTCAATGGAATCGCTATCGATCAACGGGGCTGGGTATGGATAACCAGCGATCAAGGCCTCGATATTCTGCAGTCTGGACGATGGAGACACTTGGATCGGGATGAGGGGCTTCTGTGGAACGACACCAACGAAGGAGCCCTGTTAATGGATCACGACGGATCGGGATGGATTGGGACCAGTGCTGGACTCTCGCACCTGATTCATCCCGGCGCGCCCTCCGCGGTCCGTCCTCTGACGGCCAGCATTACGGATGTGTCCTCGGGCGGGCAGGCGCTTAACATCGCGCAGCGAATTAAGTTGCCAGAACAAAGGGGCGACTTGACCGTGGGTTTCGCCGTTTTCAGCTATCGCAACGAGAGCGCGGTATCGTTTCGTTATCGATTGGTTGGATTGGAAGAGGATTGGGTTTCAACCCGCGAACATTCGGTGCGATATCCCAAGCTGCCCTCGGGCCACTACCGTTTTGAGGTGGTTGCGGCGGACTCCGGGCTCCATCAGGTTTCCTCGCCCGCCATTCTTAATTTCGACGTAAAGCCTCCGTGGTGGATGACGCCAACGGCCCGGCTCTTTATGGCGATCGCGGTCATGCTGATCGGTGCGCTTCTGCTGCGCTGGAGGTTGAGACGGCTGCTGGAGATGCAGAAGCGACTGGAAAGGCTGGTGGCCGAGCGGACCCACGCACTCCAGGCGGAAAGGCGCGAACTGCTGGCAACCCGCGAAGTGTTGCGCCAACAGGCAACGAGGGATGGTTTGACAGGGCTGCTGAATCGCACCGCCATCCTTGAAGTGCTGCATCGCGAGTGGAAGAGGGCAGATCGCGAAAAGGGCGGCCTGGCCGTAATCATCGCCGATGTGGATCATTTCAAACGGTTCAATGACACGTTTGGACACCTGGTCGGCGATGAGATCCTGAATGCGATTGCGACGCGGTTGAAAGGAGCCGTAAGGGAATACGATTCCGTTGGGCGGTATGGCGGAGAAGAATTTCTGATTGTGTTTACGGGCTGGACCCGGGAGGGCGGCGAACAGCGACTGATTCAGCTTTGGCAATCTGTCTGCACACCTCCGCTGCAAGTCGGTCAGCGAAGTGTCCAGGCGACTTCGAGCTTTGGCATGGCTGGCTTTTCTGGCGGAGAGAAGGCAACCCCAATCAATGATCTGCTGATCAACGCGGATCAGGCGCTCTACCGTGCCAAGGCCCGCGGCCGCAATCGAATCGAGTTCGCTATTCCTTTTGTATCGGTAGCTGAAGACGCGAGTCCGGTCGAGAGAGACCCCCTTCCCTGATGAGGATCTCACGCTTAAGCTGGCTGCTGCCGGTTACGTAGCTTATGTATGCGATCGACTGGCATCGCACGCATTTGCCAAAAACGCACCGCAATCCGGGTATATTAGTGTCATGGGCGAGAGCAACAAGGACCGCTATTTTTTTGGAGCGCTCGAAAGCAGTGCGCAGAATCGCGAAAAGATACGCGAGACGAGTTACGGCTATGAACAACCGGAAGGCCTGTTCTTGACCTCCCTGGATCTAGCCGTAAATTGGATCCGAAAGAACTCCGTGTGGCCGATGAGTTTTGGGCTGGCCTGTTGTGCGATCGAGATGATGTCGATGGGAGCTTCGCGTTTCGATATCGCCCGTTTTGGCGCCGAGGTTTTTCGCCCATCTCCACGGCAGTCGGATTTAATGGTGGTCGCCGGCCGGGTGTCGCAGAAGATGGCTCCCGTGATTCGTCGGCTATATGAGCAGATGGCGGAGCCGAAGTGGGTCATCTCGATGGGCGCGTGTGCCACTTCAGGCGGCGTTTTCAATAATTACGCACTGTTACAGGGAGTGAACCAAGTAATTCCGGTAGACGTGTACGTGCCGGGGTGTCCGCCCCGCCCCGAGCAACTGATCTACGCAATCAATCTTCTGCAAGAGAAAATACAGCAGGAGAAAGGTAGCCTTCGCAAGACGCTCAATCTTCAACCAGAATATTCATCCGAGCGGCGGTACAAGGCCTGAACACCGGTAAGACCTTTTAGTAACAACCTTCGCGGGTCCCTGCATCGCTGCCTCTGAGCCAATATCGGGTTTTCAGGGTAAATAGTCATTTGGGCGTAACTTCACGTGGTGATAGAAGTGTTGGTGGCTCTTAACTGAGTAGTTTCTCCCAGCCAATTTTCTTCCGTTCAGGGCAGCGGATCTGTCAAAAATGTGCATCAATATGTCAGAAGTATGGTAGTTTTGTGAATGATGTCAGTAAGTTGCATGGAACCGCCATGCTCTGAGAGTGAGTCGCATGGAACGAACCCACTTCTTGAAATTGATTTTTGATCTCCAAAGTGTAATTTTATGGTTGCGGAGGATAGACGCATGTCAGCTCGTACGATGAGTTCTCTGAGCCGAATTCTGCTTGTTACTTGTGCCGTAGGGCTCGGATCGTCGAGTCTGTACGGACAGGATTCGTCTAGTAGCACAACACCTAGCGCCACACCCTCAAAGCCGGCCGCCCCAGCGGAGCCGTCAGCTTCTCGAATCGATATTTTCACCGGCTATTCGTATTTGGCACCCAAGGGTACGGTAAATGTCCCTGGCGTGAATACGGACGGTTCTGCATTGCCAGTCAAGTACTCGTCTGTTGACTACGGCGCTATCGGGAGCATTGCTTACTTCTTCAATCGGTTCATCGGTGCGCAGGTTGAGTTCGGCGCGCATCCGGATGGCAGGAATGATGGCTTCTACACCGGACAAGGCGGATTGATCGGACGCTACCCGGGTGCTTCGGGTGTTACACCCTTTATTCATGCCTTGGCTGGCTCCGTTAGGGCAGGCGGACCATTGCACGAGCCCTATACCTACGGCGTTGCTTTGACTGGCGGCGGTGGTATGGACTATGACACCCCTTTCTTCAATCATCATCTGGGACTGCGTCTCTTCCAGGCTGATTTCGAATACATGCATGTGAATTTTGGACCCCAGGCACCAACGGCTCCCAAGTTCATCTACGGTGGCCGCGCAAACATCAACGCTGCCCGCCTGAGCACCGGTCTGTTATTTCACCTGGGCAGCATCGTGCCCCCTCCGCCAGTAACTTATGCCTGCTCAGTGAGTCCGAGTTCAGTCTTCCCCGGGGACCCGGTAACTGTGACTGGCACTGCGGCCAACCTGAACCCTAAGAAGACCGCGAAGTACTCGTGGAACGCGACGGGCGTCAAGGTCACTGGTGACTCGACAACTGGAACAATTGATACGAATGGCGTCGCCCCTGGAACGTATGCAATTAAGGGCGATGTAAGCGAAGGCGTAAAGGCCGGGCGATTTTCGGATTGCACTGCCAGCCTGACAGTCAAGCCGTTCGAGCCGCCAACCATTACCTGCTCGACGAACCCAACCACAATCAAGCCGGGTGATACGGCAACTATTACGGCCCAGGGCGTCAGCCCTCAGAACCGTCCCCTAACCTACACCTATACGACTTCTGCTGGCCAGATAAGCGGTACTGGCAACACGGCTACTCTCACTACCACCGGTGCACCGGCTGGCACGATCACTATTACCTGCAACACGGCTGATGACAAGGGCCAGACTGCCTCGTCCACGACCAGCGTGAACGTGGAAGCTCCCCCTCCGCCTCCAGTCCCCAAGACCCAGCCGCTCTGCTCGATCAACTTTGGTCGCGACACAAAGCGTCCGGCTCGCGTCGACAACGAAGCGAAGGCTTGTTTGGACGATGTGGCACTCAACCTCCAGCGTCAGGCAGATGCGACGGCTGTAATGGTCGGCAATAAGACCGCAGCAGAAGCAGCACCCGCCAAGGGCAAGAAGGGTAAGAAGAGCGCCAAGGTAGCGGCTGATCTCGCAGCACAGCGCGCGGTCAATACCAAGACGTATCTGTCGACGGAAAAGGGCATCGATGCATCCAGAATCACGGTTCGCACCGGTACTCAGGACGCCGACCAGGTCCAGAACTATCTTGTTCCTTCTGGCGCCACGTTCGATAACGATGTACAGGGTACGACGGTTCTCGACGAGACAACCGTGAAGGCGCAGGCTCGCACTGCTCCTCCCGCCAAGCACAAGAAGCACAAGAAGGCTGCTCAGTAAGTAATGGCGCAGCTTGTGTCTTAAAACCGAAAAGGCTGGCCGGTGATACCGGTCAGCCTTTTCCTTTACCACCTCTCAGATCCGGCTGTAGAAGTCGCGCGGAATCGTAATAGATAACCTTCAAACCGAACTGGATAGCGGCGCAAAAACCTCCGATGACTCAATCGATCCGACGAAATATTCTCCTGTTTCTCCTGCTCTTCGCATTCTTATCTGGACGGGCCGCGCTGGCCTCATCTACCGCGTGGCTCCCTGTCGGCCCGGACGGTGGTGACGCACGAAGCTTCGCCGCAGACGCCTCCAGCCCCAAGCACCTATATCTCGGAACTACAAATAGCTGGGTCTACGAATCCCAGGATGGGGGGGCGACCTGGAAGCGGCTGGCAAAGCTGGCTAAGACGGACGATCTGATTGTCGATAATATCCTCGTCGATCCCACTGATCCGAAGACGTTGTTCGTCGCCGCCTGGGTGGTCGATCATGCGGATGGAGGCCTGTTCATCAGCTCCGATCAAGGGGTGCACTGGAGTTCCATCCCAGACATGCAAGGTCAATCGATCCGCGCATTGGCACAGTCCGCGGCCAAACCGAAACTGCTCGTCGCAGGAACACTCAAAGGCGTTTACCGCAGTGAGGACAAGGGGCTGCACTGGGAATTGATCAGCCCTTCCAACAGCATGGAGTTGCACGAAGTGGAGTCAATTGCCATTGACCCCGTTGATCCTCAGATCATTTACGCCGGTACCTGGCATCTTCCCTGGAAGACCACAGATGGCGGAGCCAACTGGCACAATATCAAAGAAGGCGTGATCGACGATTCCGACGTCTTTTCAATCATCATTGATCCCAAGCAGCCTACCACTGTCTTCGCCAGCGCCTGCTCCGGCATTTACAAGAGCGACAACTCGGGCGAGCTGTTCAAGAAGGTACAAGGGATCCCTTCGACTGCACGCCGGACACGCGTTCTGATGCAGGATCCAGTCAATCGCAACGTCGTTTATGCAGGCACTACCGAAGGGCTTTATCGAACGGCTGCGGCGGGCACGAACTGGCAGCGCGTTACCGGACCTGACGTGATCGTCAACGACGTTTATGTAGATCCGTCGAATCCACAGCATGTACTGCTGGCTACAGATCGCAGCGGCGTTTTGGAGAGTATTGACGGCGCATTTTCTTTTCGCAGTTCCAATTCCGGCTTCTCCCAGCGTCAGGTGGCAGCCATTTTGCTGGATGCCGAAAATCCGAATACCATCTACGCCGGTGTGGTAAACGACAAAGGCTACGGTGGCGTCTTCGTTTCTGAGAACAATGGGTTGGCCTGGCAGCAGCGCAGCACCGGACTCGAGGGACGGGATGTTTTCAGCCTCTCACAATCGAAGGATGGTTCCGTGTTCGCCGGTACCAGCCACGGCGTTTTCCGTTGGGATGGCAGCATGTGGCAGCCAGTGAACAAGGTGGTGAATTATGCGGACAAAATAACCCACACTGGCGCAGGCAAGAAACGAGTAACCAAGACAATTCTGGTCGCTCAGCCTGCAACCATCCTGGCTGCCAAGGTAAACCAGATCGACGCGACCAGCGACACCTGGTTTGCGGCCACCGCTGATGGCTTGTACCAGAGCGCCAATCAAGGGGCAAGCTGGCAAGGCCCAGGGCTGAAACCGCCTTCGTTCGTCGGTGTCGCGGTCGCTGGGAACACAGTATTGGCTGCGCGTCGCGAGACCCTGGCGATGTCAGAGAATAGCGGCAAGGATTGGCAGCCGATCCCGCTTCCCGCCAAGCTGACTTCGGTCCGGGTTGTTGCCGCGTCTCCCAATGGAACATTATGGATTGGTGGCAGGGAGGGACTCTTCTACAGCGACAATCGGGGACAGTCATGGCAGCCGATGGATAGCCTTCCGTTCCGGGACGTCAACGGACTAAGTTATGACGCCGAACTGCAGCGAGTTCTCGTCACGTCCTGGCGTTCTACCTGGGTGCTCGCGGTTTCAGAAACCGATAAGAAGTGGAAGTTCTGGGATGCAGGTTGGAGCGTCCACTCCGTTCGTTCGTCCGGAGGAAGATTAATCGCCGCCTCGCTATTCGATGGTGTGGTGATGCAGCCACCAGCAGAAGCCGCTGCTGTGGCGAGCGGAACCCACTAGCCTGCGTGGAGCATGATAGTCACCCTCTAGTGCAGGCGAATCGGAATCCGGTTCGCCTGCGCGGCTTTGTCCGGGATGATCTCCCCGCGATTTACGCGCTTGACCAGATCTGTTTTCGCAAAGGCATTTCCTATTCCCTTGCAGAATTCGAGTTACTCACAACACACGCGAGCAGCTTTTGCCTGATTGCCGAAACCGCTGAAAAGCGGCTTGCTGGCTTCGCAGTCACTGAGCGAACCAGGCGCGGCGGTGTAATCAGCGGTCATATCATCACCATCGACGTAGACCCGGCATGTCGCAGGCGCGGAATTGGCCGTCTGCTGATGCTAGCGCTGGAAGAGGAATTGGCCAAACGCGGGGCGCGGCGCTGTGTGTTGGAAGTGGCGACCGACGATCCCGGCGCACAAGAGTTCTACAGCGGCCTCGGCTACCAGACCACCGCTCGCCTCCGCGGTTACTACATGGGTAGTCTGGATGCGATGGTCATGGAAAAGAAGATGACGGTTGCGAAGACGGAAACTCTTTAATTCTCTGACTTGACAGAAGTAGCCAGTGCCGTTTCCAACGAGATTTGCTTATCTTTAGTAAGCGCGCCGGTCGTCCGCCAGAGCACCCGGCCGTTCTTCTCCACCAGCAGGACAGTGATTTCGCGATCGGATGTGACCTGCAGTTGTTTTAAGAATCGCTGGCGGTTGAGGTAGAGCGGTATGGTCGTTTGGCGCTGATCCTCTGCCGGCAAGAGGCTACGCAGAGAGGAATTCATCCACCAGCGGTAGAGGAAATTCTCGCTCCCAAAGATGGGTACGAGATAGTGGCGCAAGCCGGGGTGAGAGGCTTCCACCATTTTGACAACGGGCGTCCAGCTGTCCGCCTCTTTCTGTTGTTCGAGTTCGAAAGGCATTATCAGAAGGTTCATCTCTCCCTGCAAATCGCCGGGCAGTGTCACCTTGTTTTTTTCGAGATTGTAAGAAACCAATACCGGAAAGCGGAAGGCCGACAAATTCCCAGCCGCCTGCGCATTCGCGGCGTGGCAGAGAATCAGTACTAGTGTGGAGCAGGCGATCTTACGAAAAGGGCGCATCAGTCAGGGAAGTATGGGTTGTTTGTCGCTCCCACGATAGTATCAGCGCGGAGACGGCAGCGTTTCCCCTTCACGGTTTTTGGTCCCGTGAATGACTGGCAGATGCCGCTCCATCGCAGTGCTGCTCCATTTATCATTGAAGATTATGACAGTGCAGACCAGGGCAACCGTGGAACGCCATCCTTTCAGGACCCACGACCGGCGCCTCGAATCCATCGCAGAGCGGGTTCTTGACCGCGAACGCCTAAGTTTCGACGATGGCGTGATTCTCTATCAATCGAGCGATCTGCTGGCCGTCGGTTGGCTTGCCAACTGGGTTCGCGAGCAGATGCACGGCAATGTTGCCTACTTCAACGTGAATAGGCACATCAATCCGACGAATGTGTGTGTTGCCGCATGCCGTCTTTGCGCCTTCGGCCGCAAGAAGGGAAGTGACGGTTCGTACACGATGGCCCTCGAACAGGCTTGGGAGACAGCGGCTTCCGGTTACACCGAGGCGGTCACGGAGTTTCATATTGTCGGCGGATTGCATCCCGATCTGCCGTTCGAATACTTCCTCGATCTCGTCGCTGGGCTGAAGGAGCGTTTTCCGCTGGTGCACATCAAGGCGTTCACCATGGTGGAAGTCGCGTTTTTGGCAAAGCGTGCGAAGCTTTCGATCACCGAAACGCTGGTTAAGATGAAGGCTGCCGGTGTCGACTCCCTGCCTGGCGGTGGAGCGGAAATCTTCGCTGATCGAGTCCGTCACATCATCTGCGATCACAAGATCGACGGGAAAGAATGGCTGGAGACGGCTCGGATCGCGCATGGGCTCGGACTTCGCTCCAATGCGACCATGCTCTACGGCCACATCGAGAACGATGAAGACCGGGTGGATCATCTGCTGCAGCTGCGCGCACTCCAGGATGAGACCGGAGGCTTCCAGACATTTATCCCACTGGCGTTCCACCCGGAGAATACGGCGCTCGGGCACTTGACTACGACTACTGGCATGACGGATATCCGCCAGATAGCGGTCGGCCGCCTGCTGCTGGACAATTTCGCGCACATCAAGGCGTACTGGCAGATGATGACGCCGAAGATTGCGCAGATATCGCTACGCTTTGGTGGGGATGATATCGATGGCACGGTGGTCGAAGAGAAGATCTACCACGATGCAGGTGCCACTACGCCGCAGGGATTGCAGCGCCGCGGCTTGATGCGCCTGATAACGGAAGCAGGCCGCGAGCCGGTGGAGCGTGACACACTGTACCGTTCCGTCACCCGCACGGAAGACACCTTCACCGTGGCCGTTTAAGGGTAAGCGTCGTCTGATGGCAGTCTTTGGCTCGGAGCAGTTGATACGAAGCGAGATTAAGTGTCCACGTATATCTCTCAAGTGGACACTTCGGTTATGAGAGGTTGTTGGTCGGAGCCGAGAATGCGGCGCCCAGGTTTCAGCGGTATAACCACGCCAACGGATATGCACCACCAGCGCCTCCGCGCTCAGGTGGCGCCGACGGGCATTTTGCAGACGACGAACAAACTGATCGTGATAGCCGGCCACACTTACCCCGAGCATCCGGCACTGTACGCGGATCGACGAGACACGCCGGTGGCGTCGAATCAAGGCGTACTTCACTTCTGCCTCTTGGCAAAGTACGCCATAGCTTTTCCCAGGCCCGGGTCCCCGGCGACAGGTCTTCGTCGCTGGGGTGGAAAATGTCGCGCTCCATCGTCACTCGCGCCAGCTCGGCTCGCAAACGACTAATTCCCATCTGCTCAGCGGTCACCTTCGACCGGCTAGCCGCGCCCTTCAGCTTGCCTTCGCGATGAGCCATGACCCAGTTGAACAAACGTCTGCTCAACCAGGCCCAACGCCCGCGAGGCCGCCGCTTGCTATGCTCTGGCCCAA
>JANXZS010000228.1 GCA_025355385.1 Acidobacteriaceae bacterium
TGCGCGGCGATTACGCGCTCATCCGCCTTGAGGCCGTGGGCGGGAAGCAGGTGCGCGAGATCGGCGATATCCTCCGTCTCCGGCCGGATCTTGGTGCGACGCTTACGATCGAGGACGACATTCCACGTAATCCGAACCAGCACAAGCCCAGCACCGCGCAGAGCCCGGCATTCAACCGCGCAATCGCACGATCGTTCAGCATTTGATCAAGATACCAATCCCAATCGCAGGGTGACCAGCACTTCCCTTATTAAGACTTCACCTCTCCTGCCGTCGTCTGGTTCGCGGGGGAGCGTGCAGAGGCTAGAATAACTGGTGGTTCGTGTGGTCTAGAGCCCCCGCCACCGATTTAAGGAATCTCATGTCAGAACAGACCGTTGGAGTATCTGCCGCCCCCGTCACCACGATTGCCAATCTGGGCACGCATGAAGGCGCGAGCGTTACCCTGCACGCTTGGCTGTACAACCTGCGCGCCAGCGGCAAGTTGCTGTTTCCCATCTTCCGCGACGGGACGGGCACCGTTCAGGGCATCGTGCCCAAGGCGGCCGTTTCCCTGGAGATATTCGAGACTATCCGTCATCTGACGCAGGAGTCGAGCGTCATCGTCACCGGCAAAGTTCGTTCCGACGTGCGGGCTCCCGGCGGCTTTGAGCTGGATGTCGAAAATATTGAGGTGATTCAGCGCGTGTCGGAGGATGATCCCTTTCCCATCACGCTGAAGGAGCATGGCGTCGACTTTCTGATGGAGCACCGCCATCTGTGGATCCGCACGCCGCGGCAATCGGCCATCCTGCGCATCCGTGCCGAGACCATCAAGGCAGCGCGCGACTACCTCGACGACAACGGATTCATTCTTACCGACTCGCCGATCCTGACGCCCGCAGCCTGCGAAGGCACCAGTACGCTCTTCCCGGTGAAATATTTTGGCGAGGAGGCTTACCTGACGCAGAGTGGGCAACTCTACATCGAGAGCACCGCGCTGGCGCTGGGTAAGGTTTATTCCTTCGGGCCAACCTTCCGCGCGGAAAAGTCGAAGACGCGTCGCCACTTGACCGAGTTCTGGATGGTGGAGCCAGAGATTGCTTTCTGCGGACTTGACGGATTGATGGAACTGGCGGAGAACTTCGTCAGCTTCATTGTGGAGCGCGTTCTCACGCGTCGCGCTTCAGAGTTGAAGGTGATTGGCCGCGATATCGCTAAGCTCGAGGTGGTCAAGGCGCCCTTTCCGCGACTCAGCTACGATGACGCCGCGAAGATGCTGGACGAGGCTTTCACCAAGGGTCTGATCGAGCAAAAATTTGAATACGGCAACGATTTCGGTTCGCCGGATGAGACCTATATTTCTTCGCAGTTCGATCGCCCGGTTATGGTGCATCGCTATCCCGCGGCGGTAAAGGCTTTCTACATGGAGCCAGATCCGATCGATGCTAAATATGCGCTCTGTGTCGATGTGCTCGCCCCAGAGGGCTATGGCGAAGTGATCGGCGGATCGCAGCGCATCAGCTCTTACGACCTGCTGAAACAGCGCATTGAGGATAACAAGCTGCCCCTCGAGGCTTTCCAGTGGTATCTTGACCTTCGCCGCTACGGCTCGGTTCCGCACTCCGGCTTCGGCATGGGCATAGAGCGCGTCGTGGCATGGGTTTGCGCGCTGGATCACGTCCGCGAAACGATTCCTTTTGCACGCACGCTGAACCGCATTTACCCCTAGGCTGCACACCACCCGTGAGGACGGGCATTATGCCAAGTGAAGCAGAAAAATTTAACGTCGGAAGTGAGGAGGGCAAGGCAACGCGGCCCTCCCGCGGCGCCCCCCGCGATACCCTTAGAAAGATTCGGATCCTGGGCATCCCACTCGATCTCGGGCAGTCGCGGCGCGGCGTGGATATGGGCCCCTCCGCGATGCGCGTGGCGGGATTGGAAGCCCACCTGGAAGAACTGGGACACGCGGTCGTGGATGGCGGCAACATCGGAGTTGCCATCGCCGAAACCAAGCAGGCGGGCGATAAGACTGCACGCTATCTGAAAGAGATCACGGAGACGTGCACCAAGGTCGCCGAGCGTGTGCTCGAAACCCTGGAAGAGGGCATCACACCGCTCGCGCTCGGAGGGGACCACTCCGTCGCGGTGGGCACTGTCTCCGGCGTCGCGGAATTCTACCGTCGCAAGCAGAAGAAGATCGGGCTCATCTGGATCGACGCCCACTCCGACATCAACACACCGGACACGTCCCCGAGCGGCAACGTGCATGGCATGCCACTTGCGGCGCTGATGGGCCTGGGACCGGATGCGCTAAAGGATATCTTCGGCTACTCGCCCAAGGTGGATCCGAGAAATACGGTGCTGGTGGGATTGCGCGACGTCGACGCGACGGAGAAGGCTAATATTCAACGCGCCGGAATCACGGCGGTCTACACCATGCGCGACATTGACGAAAGGGGCATGCGCGCGGTGATGGAAGAAGCTGTCCACGCCGCGGGTGATGGGACCGCGGGATACCACGTCTCACTCGACATGGATTGGGTTGACCCGGAAGATGCACCCGGAGTAGGCACGCCGGTGCGCGGCGGTGCAACCTATCGCGAGGCACACCTGGCAATGGAGATCCTAGCCGATGACGGTGGCATGCTGAGCTTCGAAGTCGTGGAAGTGAACCCGGTCATCGACGAGCACAACCGCACGGCTGATTTGGCGGTGGAGCTGACGTCCTCCGCGTTTGGGAAGAAAATTCTGTAATGCCAGACGGAAACCTGGCCGATCCGATTAATTCGGCCTAACAATCTGGCTCGGACGACATCCCTGGCCCGCCCCGAATCGAGTGTTTGTAACGACATTCGCTAGACACTGATAACTTCGCGTTGCTTCTTCAAGGACCTTTTGCATCCTACCGACGACGTGGGTTCTGCGGGCTCGGCGTGAGCCGCAGCTGGGATTCCTTTCCAAGCCTCCAGACCCTCGTGGAAACTGCTCAAGATCTGGAACCCGAGGTGACTACGTGACTCCGAGAAGTTGGATCAGGCAAAGAAGGCACGTGAGATTAGGACGGGGCTTGGCCATAGGGATGGCTCTGGCGGCTGCTTGTGGACCTGCTTGGGGAACCTACAATCCGCCGCCCGCATGCAACAATCCGTTCACCCCGCAGCAGGAAGTGACTGAGGGCGCGAAGGTGGCGGCGCAGGTGTATCAGGAGATGCCGGTACTTCCGGAAAACGATCCCGTATCCCGTTATGTGGCACAGCTTGGGGCGCACCTGGTCTCCCATGCTCCAGGACTCAAGTGGCCATTCACGTTTCGCGTCGTTGCAAGCCCGGATATTAATGCGTTTGCGCTGCCGGGCGGGGCCATATTCGTCAATCTCGGAACGGTGCAGGCGGCGGAGACGGAGGCGCAGCTGGCGGGGGTCCTCGCGCATGAGTCCTCCCACGTGGTACTGCGGCACGCCACGTGCAATATGAAGAAGCAGCAGGCGACGAGCATTGTAGCCGGGTTGGGCAGCATCGCGTCGCGGATCCTCCTGGGAGATGGCGCCGCCGGGCAAATCGGCCAGGCCATCATTGGTGGAGGCAGCGGGCTCTATGGGCTTCGGATGTCGCGCGACTATGAAAAGCAGGCGGATCTGTTGGGGACTGATATCCTCTACAACTCCGCCTATGACCCTCGTGGAATGCCACAGTTTTTTGAGATCATCCAGGCCAAGTATGGCTCGGGTGGAGCGCAACTCCTGACCGACCACCCGAATCCCGGCAACCGGACCGAGTACGTGGACGCAGAGATTGCAACACTTCCCCGGCGCGCCAATGCAATCGCTACCTCCGCAGCCTTCTCGCGTGCGCACGCCGACGCGCTCAAAGAACGAACGTTTACCGCTCAGCAGATGAAAGATGGTGCGTGGAAGAACGGGAGCTATGCATCCGGCCCTGGGCAATCGGGCAATGGGCAGTATGGGCAAAACGGCCAGTACCCCAGCCAGCAACAGTCTGGCGGCACGGATCAGTCCGCCCAGGCCGGGCAGACGGGCTCGAACGGTGGGCAATATGGCGCGGATGGACCTGTTTCCCTCAACCGTGCGCAGCTTGGGGTGGGGGCGCGGATGGTTAACCTCAGCGGGCAGAACTTTCGGATCAACGCACCCCCCAACTGGCGCGCAATAGCGGACCGAAATGGAGGAGCTATGATCGCTCCGGCAGGAGGATCGGGGACCTTCGGACTGGTTTATGGCGCGGTAATTGGAGCGGCACAGGCGGACGGGGTCACGGACGAAGACTCGCTGGCGAATGCTACGCAGCAACTGGCTCAGCAGATCAGTCAGCAGAATGGAGGACTGCGGCAGACTAGTCAGCTCCGTACGCTGAACGTGAACGGGCAGATAGCCAACGCTATGGAGTTGCGTGGCCGGTCACCGCTGGTCGAGAACGGCACGACCCTGCCGGAACATGAGTGGCTGATCACCATGCCTAGCAGCGATGGCGACCTCCACTACATCATCTTTGTCGCACCTGAACGGGACTTCCCTCGGCTCCAGCCGACATTCACGGCGATGCTTAACAGCTTTAGGCCCCAATAATGAGTTGGAACTTGAAGGCCTGTTAGATTCATTACACGATCCAGCGAGGAAACCGCGTGAGCGCGTCCGTGCCCCCAATACAGCAGATCAAAGATTCCATGCGCGCCGCTTGGATGGCCGGCGACTTCGGCGTGGTCGCCAAAACCATCTCTGCCAGTGCCGAGGCCTTCGTTAGCCGCCTTAATATTGCGCCCGGGACGCACGTGCTGGACGTTGCGACCGGTACCGGTAACCTTGCTATTCCGCTCGCGCGCAACGGAGCTGTGGTGACCGGCGTCGATATCGCGACCAACCTGCTTACGCAGGCCCGCGAACGAGCCCTCGCCGAAAACCTCACAGTTAACTTTGATGAAGGCGACGCCGAGCAACTCCCCTACCTCGACGCCTGCTTTGACTTGGTCGTAACCATGTTCGGCGCCATGTTCGCCCCGCGCCCCGGCGTCGTAGCCTCCGAACTCGCACGCGTGCTCAAGCCCGGCGGCCGGCTAGCCATGGCCAACTGGAACCCTGCCAGCTTTTCCGGCCAGATGTTCAAAGTCAGCAGCCGCCACGTCCCGCCCCCGCCTGGCATCCCGGCTCCTGTGCTCTGGGGTGACGCAGCAACGGTCCGGGAACGCCTCGCCCCTCTCGTCACGGACATCCAGACCGAACTGATACCGATCGACTTCGATCTGCCCACGAATCCGGCCGGTGCCGTCGCCTTTTTTCGCAAGTACTTCGGTCCTACGCAGGTGGCGTTCAGCCGCCTCGACGACTCCGGCAAAGCCGCGTTCGCCGCCGACCTCGAATCTCTCTGGACGACCGCCAATATCGCTCCCAACCCAACTAACCGCACACTCATCCATAACGAGTACCTGCAAGTCACAGCCACCCGCATCTAGGACTCATCTCCGCTATCAGGACCTGCCGCATTGCCGAAATATACGAGTCACCGCCTTTCGCGAGCGTTTATGCGGTCTTCCCCAGAGCCCCTCCTTCGGCACCCACGAACTTCCTGACTTTGGATTTCGAATCTGAGATTACGGAGCGTTACCCGATGACATACCTCTTGAGGATGCAACAGAAGGCGCGCCGTTTTCTTAATTCACTTCAAAGAACCATTGGCGTTCGCAATCCGTGGCAGGTGGCTGTGTATGCCGTGGCGAGAGCTCGAGGAGCTGCGGGGCAAGGAAGATATGGATTGGAGCCGCGAATCGGTGAGCATCCATTCGATCTCGAGTATGGTGTTCAGACCGGCGGGCTGATAGCCAGCGACCCTGCGGACGCAACCCGTCATGCCTACTACGGAGTTAGCCCCTCAGTCTTTGGCAGGGCCTGCCGGCTATGGCAGAAGACTCTACCTCCAGGGGTGGGATCGGAAGCCTGCACATTTGTCGATTTGGGAGCAGGGATGGGAAGGGCGGTGCTGCTGGCGTCTGAGTTTCCGTTTCGTAGGGTTGTGGGAGTGGAAGTCAAGGGCGAACTTGTGGACGTCGCACGGCGGAACATCGCATCGTGGGTGGCCGCGGGTAGGGCAAAAAGCCCCATAGAAATCGTTAAGGCGGACGTGCTGCATTTCTCGTTTCCTGATGGGCCGCTCTTGATTTTTCTTTATAACCCGTTTGGCGAGGAGATTCTGCAGCAGATTCTCGATCGGCTGCCATCGGTCACGCCGCCGGCCACTATCGATGTCCTATATGTTCATCCCATCTTCGGGTTTCTGTTCGGGCAACGGGGCGACTTCGAACGCCTATGGATGAAGCTCGTTCCAATGGACTCGGTCGACGCCAAAGCGGATGCGTTTCGAAGCACCTTCGAGACTTGCGTGGCTTACCGGCGAGGGCCCAGAAAACCGGGGCCTACTGCGCCTTAGATGGATGGGCAGGTGTGTCCCGAATAAAAGGTCTCTGCAGACACATGGCGCCTTAAAAATGAGATCTCTAGGGCGTGGAATGGATTTCGCGCTGGTGCTAGTGCCCCGACTGCGAAACGATATACTGGGAATTCCATCGTTTGCGGGGATTTCAATGGCTAGTCAGCTGGACCACATCCTATCGGCCACGCGTCGTCAAGTAGAGGAGCGGCGGCATTCCATTCCACGGCTAACCTTGGAGCGGAATGCGGCGGCTCATCGACCGCGGCGATTTGCCGAGGCCCTGCGATCGAAAGCAGCCTACGGCGCGGCGGTAATTGCGGAGCTTAAGAAGGCTTCGCCGTCTAAGGGTTTGATCCGCCAGAATTTTCGCGTAACCGAACTAGCCCGGGCGTTGGAGCAGGGGGGCGCGGCGGCGCTTTCAGTGCTGACGGAAGAATCCTTTTTTCAAGGTAGTCTGGCCAATCTAGCGGAAGCTTCTGCCGCAGTGGCAATTCCTTGCCTGCGTAAGGACTTCATCGTGGATGAGTGGCAGTTGGTAGAGGCGCGAGCGTATTCCGCGGACGCCGTATTATTGATCGCCGCTGTGCTTTCTGACGCGGAATTGAAGGCCTTGGCGCGAAGTGCCCACTCGCTCGACCTCGATGTGCTTTGCGAAGTTCACACCGCGCACGAACTGGACCGAGTGATTGGTCTGGACCTTGGCTGCGAAGCCCTGGGTGTGAATAATCGTGATTTGAGCAGCTTTGCAACGCATATGGAAACATCCATCGAACTGGCGCAGAAGTTGCCTGCAAATGTAGTGCGTGTGGCGGAGAGTGGAATCCACAGTGCGGAAGACATTCAGCGGCTGCGGGCTGCGGGTTATGATGCTTTCCTGATTGGCGAATCGCTGATGCGCCAACCTGAGCCGGGGCGCGCGCTGGAAGAGCTTATCAACGGTGCCGCGCGGCTGCATGCGGCGGGCCTGCAATCGACAGATCTGCATGCGACGGAGCGGGCCTGACCATGTGGATCAAGATTTGCGGCAACACGACGCTCGAAGACGCGCAACTGGCGGCGTCGTACGGAGCGGATGCGGTGGGGTTTGTCTTCGCGCCGAGTCCGCGCCGCGTGACTGCGGAAACGGTGAGCCGTATTACTGCGCAACTCCCGAAGACGCTCGAAAAATATGGAGTATTTGTCGGAGCAGATTTTGACGAGATTGTAACTACGGTGGAGCAATGCGGCCTGACGGGCGCGCAACTGCACTCGGCGTCCGCGTTGGCGCCTCGTCTGCGAGCGCATTTTGCCGGCAGGCTGGATGACCGAAAACTGAGCATTGTGCGGGTGCTGCACTACAACGCGCAGATCGAATCACAGCTAGATACCTTGCGACAGGATCCGGCGACGGACACCGTTTTGGTGGATTCACACACCACGACTGCCGTCGGAGGGACGGGCGTGAACTATGACTGGCAGGGAGCGCGCAGCATTTTTAACCGCTGTGGCGGGCAACTCCGTCTTATAGCGGCTGGAGGGCTAAGTCCGGAAAACGTGGCCGAGGCAATTTTCACGCTAAAGCCGTGGGGTGTGGATGTGGCGAGCGGTGTGGAAACTTCGCCGGGACGGAAGCATCGAGAGCGCTTGAGGGACTTTATTTGGGCGGCGCGCAAGGCTGCGGCGGATCTAAGCGAGACTCACCAACCAATACGGGCTTAAGAAGAACGTCAGAGGAAATTATGGCAACTACAAAAACAGAACAAACTGTGTCCAACACTCATATGAATATGCCGGGCCGATTTGGGGCCTATGGCGGACGCTATGTTCCAGAGACGCTGATGGCGGCGCTGGAAGAGCTGGAGCAGTCCTATGCCGAGGCGCAGGCAGATCCCGCATTTCACGCCGAGCTTGACTCGCTTCTCGCGGATTACGCAGGGCGGCCTACGCCACTGTACCTGGCAAAGCGGCTGACGGAACAGCTTGGTGGCGCAAAGATTTACCTCAAGCGTGAAGACCTGCTGCACACGGGCGCGCACAAGATCAACAACTGCCTGGGGCAGGGTCTGCTGGCCCGGCGCATGGGGAAGCATCGCATTATTGCTGAGACGGGTGCGGGTCAGCATGGGGTGGCTACCGCTACGGTGTGCGCGCTGTTTGGCATGGATTGCGTCGTCTACATGGGCGAAGAAGACATGCGTCGGCAGGAACTGAACGTCTATCGCATGCGCCTGCTAGGCGCGGAAGTGCGCGGCGTCAGCTCCGGCTCAAAGACGCTGAAGGACGCTATCAATGAGGCCATGCGGGACTGGGTCACGAATGTGCGGACAACCCATTACCTGCTGGGCAGCGTACTGGGCGCGCATCCCTACCCCACTATGGTGCGCGACTTTCATAAGGTGACGGGCAAGGAATTGAAGCGGCAGATCCTGGAGAAGGAAGGCCGTCTTCCAACCGCAATCGTAGCGTGCGTGGGCGGCGGGTCGAATTCGATTGGGGCGTTCTATGAGTTCATTCCGGAAAGGCAAGTTCGATTGATCGGAGTGGAAGCAGGAGGTCGCGGCAAGGCACTGGGTTCGCACGCGGCGCGGTTTGAGGGTGGTTCCCCCGGCGTGCTGCAGGGCACCTATTCCTACGTATTGCAGGACGATGCCGGGCAGATCTCGTTGACCCACTCCGTCTCTGCGGGGCTGGACTATGCGTCGATAGGGCCTGAGCACGCAGCGCTGCACGACTCCGGCCGGGCGGAATATGTATCTGCGTCGGATGCGGCCGCGCTCGATGCCACGGTGCGTCTTGCCCGCACCGAAGGTATTCTGCCGGCGCTGGGGAGCGCCCATGCAGTGGCAGAGGCGATTCGGATTGCTCCGACGCTTTCTTCGCATGACATACTTGTAGTCAACCTTTCCGGACGTGGCGACAAGGATATGGGTATCCTCGCCCGCGAATTGAACTTGCAAGGAGCTTGAGCGAGAATGCCGATCCGCTTCACCAATAAGCCGGGCCTTGTCGTCTACCTGACATCGGGCGACCCTGACCTGGCAACGACGCGCGAGATAGCCGTGGCGGCGATCGACGCCGGTGCGGACGTCTTGGAGCTGGGTGTGCCGTTCAGCGATCCGCTGGCGGACGGCCCGGTAATTCAGCGAGCCAGCGAGCGCGCTGTGGCAGGCGGCACGCGGCTCGTGGATGTAGTCGGGCTGGCGAAAGAATTGCGATCTGCGCGGCCAGCCGCGGGCCTGGTGATCTTCTCGTACTACAATCCGGTGTTGCATTTCGGACTGGAGCGCTTTTGCGCGGCTGCCGCAGCTGCGGGGGTGGATGGCGTCCTGGTGACGGACATGATCGTGGAGGAGGCAGGCGAGTATCTTGAGCACCTGCATCGCGCCGGCCTTGCACCGATTTTTCTCGCCGCTCCCACCAGTACGGAGAAGCGTTTACAGGCGATCGCCGAAGCGTCCGAGGGATTTGTCTACGCGATTTCCCGCACCGGGATCACGGGAACGCAGGAGACGCTAAGGTCTGATGCACAGGAGTTGGTGGCCAGGCTCCGCAAGTATACCGATTTGCCGATTGCGGTTGGCTTTGGAGTATCGAACGCGGAGCACGTGACCGCACTGGGTCACTTTGCCGATGCCGCGGTAGTGGGCAGTGCTATCGTAGCGACGATTGAAAAATCTTCCCCAGGCGAGGCGCCCGCTGCGGTGGCTCGATTTATAAAGGGCCTGCGCCAGGTGAACCCGGTGCCAGCCCGTTAAATCTGCTATTTTATCGGCATTCGTGCAGGATCATACGATTTCAACTCTTCAAGATGCGGGCGCAAATCCAGGTGGGACCGGCTCGGGCCTGGAGTCAACGGCTCATCTTTTTGCGAGGGGGCACAGTGGGAGATATCGAAGATTTCCGGGTGAAGATCGATGAGCTTGACCGCCAGCTCGTCCGGTTGATCAGCGAGCGCGCTCGTGCGGCGCAAGAGATCGGGAAGCTGAAGCGTGTGACCTCGCTGCCGGTGTACGAACCGAATCGCGAGCGCGTCATCTATGAAAACGTGCGTGACGCGAACGAGGGACCGCTGCCGGACATCGAGCTCGTTCACATCTACGAACGGATCATCGACGTGATGCGTTCACTGCAAAAGAATGAGTTGGCCTCCCAGAAGACCGCTGACGCCCCGACTAACAAGGGTCAGGCAGCGCCAGACAGCGCGGACCGATCGCGCAAGACAGGAAAAGAGAAATGATTGTAGCGATGGAGCAGAAGGCCACCGAAGAGCAGATTGATAATGTGATCGAAAAGCTGGTCGATCTCGGATTCAATGTTCACCGGACGACGGGCGTGGTGCAGACGATTCTTGCGGGCGTAGGCACGCCCAGCTCATTTGAAGTTGCTGACTTTGAAGTGATGTCAGGCGTGGAGAAAGCCCATCGCATTTCATCCCCTTATAAGCTGGCGGGACGGGATTTCCGCCCTGAGGGTACCGTGATTCACTTCGCCAACGGAGTGACAATCGGGGGCAAGGAAGTGGTGATGATGGCGGGCCCCTGTTCGGTCGAGTCTCGCGAGCAGATCTTCAAGAGTGCGGAGCTGGTGAAGGCGGCGGGTGCGCAGTTTCTCCGTGGTGGAGCATTCAAGCCACGCAGTTCGCCCTACTCGTTCCAGGGCATGGGACTGGAGGCGTTAAAACTGCTGCGCGAAGCCGGGGACAAGTTCGGTTTGCTGATCACTTCGGAAGTAATGGAAATTTCCCAGATCGATGTAATGCTGCCCTACATCGATGTGTTCCAGGTGGGTGCGCGCAATATGCAAAATTTCAACCTGCTACGGGAGCTGGGGCAGGTGCGCAAGCCGATACTCCTGAAGCGCGGCATTGCCGCGACGATTGAAGAGCTGTTGCTGTCGGCAGAGTACATTCTCGCGGGAGGAAATTACGAGGTGATGCTCTGCGAGCGCGGTATCCGCACCTTCGAAACGTATACGCGAAACACAATGGATATTTCCGCGATTCCAGTTGTACAGAAGCTGTCGCATCTGCCGATGATTGCCGATCCTTCGCACGGCACCGGCCGCCGCGACAAAGTTGCGCCGATGGCGCGGGCCTCGGTTGCCGCTGGCTGTGACGGACTGATCATTGAAGTCCATCCTAATCCGGATAAAGCAATGTCCGACGGTGCGCAGTCGCTCTCTCCGGAGCAGTTCGCCAAGCTGGTACCGGAGCTGCGCATCATTGCTACGGCGGTTGGCAGAACGATAGCCTAGAATCGCTCGGACAGACGCCGGCGGTGAAACCCATGCCTCGAACGTGACACACACACACTCCCACTTTGAGGGCGAATTCTTAGGCAGGACGCTAACGGTGAGAAAACGCTGATGCTGATTGAACGGATCACAATCCTGGGTACGGGCCTGTTGGGAACCTCAGTGGGCCTGGCTTTGCGTGCGCATGGCTTCATGGGGAGCATTACGGGCTGGGATAGGGATCCGAAACAGTTACAAATTGCCCTAAACCGGGGAGCTATCGATACGGCGAGTATCGATGCACCTTCGGCGGTCAAGGGCGCAGATCTGGTCGTACTAAGCGGTCCCGTGTTTGCCATTGTGGGATGGATGGAGCAACTCTCTTCGTGCCTCAAGCCGGGGCAACTGGTCACGGACGTTGGCAGCACCAAGCGCAGGATCAACGCTTGCGCCGAGCGGTGGTTTAATCAGCCGGGTCATGCTGACTTCCTCCCTGGCCATCCCATGGCGGGCAAAGAGGTAAGCGGAGCGGCGAACGGAGATGCCACGCTGTTTGACGGGGCAGTCTGGTTATTTACACCCAACGAAACCGGAGTGATGGACGCACACGCTCAAGCATTAGCCGCGGAGTGGCGTGAGTGGGTCTCCCGATTTGGCTCGAAGACCATGGATCTTGATGCGGTGCGTCACGATGAGTTGTGCGCCTGGGTTAGTCACCTGCCACAGATGGTTTCGACCGCGCTCACCGCCCTGCTTGAAGACAAATTTGGGGACGCTGAGGACATGCGTGCCATAGGCGGGCGGGCGTTGCGTGAGATGACGCGCCTGGGGTGCAGCCCTTACTCCATGTGGCGCGATATTGCGCACACTAATGCCGACGAGATCGAGTCCGCCTTGCTGGCGCTGGAGCAGCGCCTGACACACTTGCGCGAGAATTTGAAATCACCGGAGCTGCGCGAGGAATTCTCGCGTGCAAATCAGTTCCGGCTGTGCCAGCCAGCGCCGCCAATCCCCGACAAAGTTTAATTCTGACCACGTTCGGCAAGCACTGTCCCGCGAAGAGTCTAGAGCAAAAGCAGGGATACTGTGATGTATCCAGCGTCAGCGATGTAGGCCTTTTCTTGATGAAAATGCCTGCAGAGATCTGTGGCTCACCTTGCAGTAACCCTGCTTCTGCTCTAGCTGGAGACTAGTTCTTGAGTCTTGCAGGTGGCGGGATAGGGGTGGGTGGCGAGGTATTTGAAGGAGTGATAGACGAAGGAGCCAAGAGCCCACCCATCCATGTATTTGAACGGCGTCTCGCCCAACGTGTAGTGGCCGCAGGGTAACTCGCAGTCGGTATAGTCGATGTTGCGAGCGCGGAAATTCTCAACCACCTGCAGAGAAAATTTATTTAGGAAGGTGAGGTCATACTTTCCGTGTACGACGAGAACCTTGCGCGGCATGGAGGCAAATCGATCCATGTAGTGGATGGGGCTGACGGCGGCCCACAGCCGGGCGAGGCTTTCCGGCGTCACCACTCCCTCAAACGCTGCGCGAATGTGGCGTGTGCTCTGCCCGGTCCAGACGACGTCTCCAAAGGAAGTGGAGGCGTGGTTGAAGGCGCAGACCTGGATGCGCGGATCGTGCGCAGCGGCGATGAAGGCATAGCAGGAGCCGAGCGAGGTTCCCAGCACTCCAAACTGCTCGTAGCCCTGCTGCTGGAGCCAGTCGATGGAGGAGCGTATATCGACAACGGCCTGACGGCAGGCTGACAGCGTGCGGCCGATGTTGGCGCTGCAGGCGTAGTCGGAGCGCTCGAGCTCAGCGGGGCGGCGGATGTCGTGATAGGGCTTGCTGAGGCGCAGGGAGGAGATGCCGAACCGGTTGAAGAGCGTGCACAACGCGTTGTGGCTGAAGGCATCCGCATTCCACTGCGGCAGAACGATCATGGCCTGCCGTGGCTTGCCTGTAATTTTTCCGGCTGGCGCGGGATACCAGCGAGCATTTACCAGGTCGTTCTCCGGATGGGGCGTGCGCTCGGGCGAGGTGAAGCGGAGAAACTGCGCCTGTCTGGACTTTCCCCGTCGTGCACGTTCATTCAGCCGGACATTTTTCGCCAGGGTGGAGGGGCGAACATTAGTTGGGAATAGCTGCGGGTAGCGCTGTTCGAGGTGGAAGTCCGTGGGGGTTACGTAGTCGTAATAATCCTGGCTATGGCGGATGACGGCTTCGTTGAGCGCGATCATGGCCTGCTCGGCGGCAGCGTTGTCAGTGGGAGGCGTTGCTGTAGGGCCGAATATTTGTGCCGCGAGGCCGCGGGTACTGACGAAGCCGTCAAGCCACTCAAATCCCCACTCGAGCGGACGCACGACACGGTTGGAATCGCGTGTCGTGAGCGCGGTCTCCCATGCGTACATCCAGCGCGTGTAGAGACTTTTCAGCATTACGATAGTTTACCAGCGCAGGGCGGAACTAGGATGAGGATGGCGCAACGTCACTTTAGTTGCTTGACGCAAGCAATTACTTAGGCATATGCTGATGATTGTGAAAATGAGTGCTGAGGTAATCAAGCAATGGTGGGAAGAACTAGAGCGGCTGGGGCG
>JANXZS010000256.1 GCA_025355385.1 Acidobacteriaceae bacterium
GAATCGCATCTACGCAACCGTCGCGACCAACCACGAAGGCAAATACGCAACTGCCGACGGGCTCGGCGTCTATCGTTCCGACGACGCCGGGGAGAGCTGGTACAAAGCAACGGTTGATCCCCGCCCTGCCATGAAGATTGGCGGCGGCGATCTGCCCGTTCCCGTAGTGGACCCGAAGAATCCCAACGTGGTTTACAGTGCCAGCATCGTCACCTGCCGCTCCACCGATGGGGGCAGGACATGGATAAGTCTGCGCGGGGCACCCGGCGGGGACGACTACCAGAATCTATGGATCAACCCGAATGATCCCCGGATCATTCTGCTGGTCAGCGATCAAGGCGCGTTGGTAAGCGTGAATGGCGGCAGCAGTTGGAGCAGTTGGTACAACCAGCCCACGGCGCAGCTCTATCACGTCGCGGTGACTAACAGTTTCCCATACAAAGTGTGCGGCGGGCAGCAAGAGAGTGGCTCGGTCTGCATCTCCAGCCGAGGCAACGACGGCACCATCACCTCCCGCGACTGGCATCCTGCGGGCGTTATCGAATATGGATACGCAGCGCCAGACCCACTGCATCCCGAAATTGTGTATGGCGCGGGCCGCACTGAGGTGTCGAAGTACAACATGGGGACTGGAGAGGTGCAGAACGTTACGCCTATACCCGTCGGCGGAGAAAAGTTTCGCGCCGACCGCACCGAGCCCCTTCTCTTTTCTCCCGTTGATCCACACCTGTTGTACTACGCGACTAACTTCTTGTTTCAAACGAAGAATGGCGGAAGGACTTGGGAAACAATCAGTCCCGATCTCACTCGGGAGCATGCCGGGCAGCCTGCTTCCCTTCCCCCTCTCTCCCAGCAGGACGCGGCAAAGCGTCGCGGAGCCATATACTCTGTAGCGGCATCCTTCAAAAACACCACGACTCTCTGGGCGGGCACGGACGACGGGCTGCTGTGGGTAACCGGCGACGGAGGCACGCACTGGAGGGACATCACGCCAGCGCAGCTTACGCCCTGGAGCCGCATTTCACAGATCAGCGCTTCACACTTCGACGACCAATCCGCCTATGTATCCGTCAGCCGGTTCAGAATCGATGATCTCCATCCCTGCCTATATCGCACGCACGACGGTGGCAGCACATGGCAGTCGATCTCGACGGGGCTGCCCGACTCGCCAGTAAATACGGTGCGTGAAGATCCCGTTCGAAAGGGAATGCTCTTCGCCGGGACTGAAACCGCTGTGTGGATGTCGCTCGACGACGGCGATAATTGGCAATCCCTGCAGTTGAACCTGCCGCACACTTCCATGCGCGATCTATGGATCAAGGACAACGATCTGATAGTCGCCACGCATGGGCGCTCGTTCTGGATTCTGGATGACATTTCTCCTCTGCGGCAACTGGACGCTTCGATAACCAAGGCCGACGCTTTCCTTTTCAAGCCAGGCCACGCGTATCGTGTTCGGCGCAGCACTAACACCGACACCCCCCTACCGATTGACGAACCTGTCGGACAGAATCCCCCGGACGGAGCAGCCATCGACTACTATCTTTCAAAACCAGCTACGGGCCCGGTTACGCTGGAGATTCTGGATGGCAAGGGCAGTGTAGTCCGCAAATACGCAAGTAGCGATGCTCCAGAATCCACTGAGGAGGAGTTGAGTAAACAATTGATCCCGCTTTACTGGATACGAATGCCCAAGGTGCTTCCTGCAGAACCGGGCATGCATCGCTGGGTTTGGGATCTGCGCGGCAACACCCCCAGCGCAGCGCGATATGAATATCCCATTTCGGCTGTTCCGCACGATACACCGCGCACGCCGCAAGGGCCGTTGGTACTTCCCGGCGCATATACGGTGCGGCTGATAGCCAACGGAGTGACATCCACCAAGCCGTTGACCGTGGAAATAGACCCGCGAATCGAAGCAACGCACAACGAACTGGAAGGGCTGTTCGAAGTAGAAAACAAGCTAGCCACCCTGGTCACCAGAAGTTCGCAGGCATCCCTCGAAGCACACTCAATCCGCGAACAGATTGAGAAGCTTCTCAAGGGCGCAGGTGCGACTGTGGCCAAACCGCTCGTCACAACTTTGGAGAAGCTAGACCACGACATCCAAGCCCTGCTGAAGGGGGCGAAACAAGATTCGACTAAGGATCAGGCAGGGCTGGATGACGTAGCCGACCAGGTGGGATCTCTCTATATCCAGGTGGGACAGGTGGATGCCCTGCCAACCGGAGTTCAGCAACAACTCTCTGCGCATTCCAGTGACGAATTACAGCGCATTTTGCGAGATTGGGAGGATTTAAAAATGACTTCAATTTCGGCGGCGAACGAAGAATTGCGGAGAGCGAATCGCACCGAACTCGACCCGCACGTGAAACCGCAAACAGTGCCTGAAGGTGGAGATGAAGATTGACCGGCTAAAGCTCTATAACTGGTAACTCTCTGCGCCAATTGTTGCGGAAAGCTCACCAGCCTTACACGCCCGAAATTCGACTTGCACGTCTTCCCGACTGTGCATTTCTCTTCACATGATTTGTGGTGGATCAAAGAAGAAAGTTAGAGGGGATGGGATCTTTGAGTGTGACATCGATACACGAGATATGTGCCAGATTGTCGTAGAAGCCGTGTAAGTTTAGGCACATTGCCGGGTAGCAATTACATAATTCCAAGCACAATTGTCGGCTCAAAAAAAAGTTGCAAAAAGGTCACGCGAACTGTTGTCTTTATGATAAACATTCCTACAGACTTCTATTCATTCGATTGAGGGTTCTCATAAATGGAGACCGTGTTCTATCGCGCAGATTATTCCTTGACGGGCATTTTCTGCAATGATCGACGCCGGTTCCATAACGATCGATTAAATGGAGATTGGACCTAAATCCCATCCTCCCCCGAGGCACTCATGAATATCATGAATCCTATAGCCGCATTTTGCTTCGCGGCTGTCACATTTTCAGCAGTCAGCGTAATCGCACAGGCGAATATTGCTGGGAACCAAAGTACAACCATCATTATGGTAGATGCATACTCCGGCTCAGATGTTGCTGCGGGGGTGGTGGGTCAACCATTGAAAACTCTTCAAGCGGCTGTAGGTCAAGCGCTTATCAACAACTCCCGTGGGATCGGCACAAAAGTTCTAGTCAACCCTGGAGTTTACAGAGAGGTACTGAATCTGAGCGCTAACACTGCGCAAACAACAGCGCCGATCACGATTGAGGCAGCGCAAGTGGGAACGGCAGTTATATCAGGGTCGGATCTTCTGACGCATTGGTATCAGGGAACAAGTAATAGATCTATCTATACACATTCGTGGAATTATAACTTCGGTTATTGCGCAGTACCTGCCGGCTGGCCGAGTGGCATCCAACCGATCGTTCGACGCAGGGAAATGATATTTGTCAACGACGTTTCACTAAAACAGGTACTGTCATTGTCTCAAATGCATTCGGGCACATTCTTTGTAAATGAGTCATCAAACGTCATCCAGATATGGCCCGCAACCGGTACAAATATGAGCACGGCGAAAGTAGAAGCAGCGGTGCGTCCGGAGATTCTAAGAGTATCCGGGCGCAGCAATGTCGTGTTTCGCGGTATCGTATTGCAGCATGCAGCGACGTGCATGAATCAAGATGGCGCCAACGTCTACAGCAGTACGAACGTACTGTTCGACAGCGTGCAGGTGAAGTGGAATAACTGGGGCGGCTTGGGCATCGCCTCCAGTAATTGGATAACAGTCAAAAACTCAGTCGCCACTTACAACGGTGGGGTCGGTTTCTCAGGCTTTCATAGCCGCAATGCTCTTTACGAAAACAATGAGAGCGACTATAACAACTGGCGCGGAGCGGCGGGCGGGCTCCTCGATTGGGGCATGGGTGGCCTCAAGCTAATGCAGATGCACACGGTGACGGTAAGTCAATTTTATGCCTATCGCAATCAAGCGCAGGGCTTGTGGTTTGACACCGGCAATAAGGACATCACCATCAACAACGTACACTTAGCTGAGAATAAAGTGGCGAATCTGCAGCTTGAGGCCAATCAAGGGCCGGTGAGCCTATCCAACAGTACTGCCTGCTCTGGCGATATAGGCTTACTGGTGATCAATACTGAACATCTTACAGCTACAGGAAATATCCTCTACAACAATGGTACGCAGCTGTTCGTTGGCGGCAACCCTGGGGGCCGGGCACTTACGGATTGGGAGACTCATCGGTACTACTGGCTGTATACATCGTTCACTACGCTGAAGAACAACGTCGTTCAAGACGCCAACAGTGGACAGCGAGTTTTCTACACTTTTCTTTCCGGTAACGACTGGAACCAGTTTGCCTACAACGTTACAGGTTCGGCAAATCACTGGTATGATCCGACTTCAGCTAAGAAGTTCGTCCTCCCATCTAATCACCAAGTGGATTTACCCGGTTGGCGAAATGCTATCCGCTCAGATTATTCTTCGACTTGGCTGTCTGACTCTCAGGCCTCCACCGCTTGCAGAATTCCTGGACACTAGAATTTCAATGCGAGCGTAGGGATCAGCTGCTGTGGCTTCATCC
>JANXZS010000258.1 GCA_025355385.1 Acidobacteriaceae bacterium
AGTGGCTTCTTCTTGTCGATGAGCTGGTGTTGAAGAATTTTCACGCCGCAGGTGAGACTATTCCGTGGAAACACCATCATCTGCTCTCGCGGAACTAAGGGAAAAAGCCCTCAACTAGTGGAAGTAACTCCGGACAAGAAGGTGGTCTGGGTTCTGCAGGACTGGGCGCACCTTGGGCCAGCGACAGCTGTTCAAATCCTTGATGACCCCTGTATCCCGGAACATCCCAGGGACTCGCAACACTGATTGGGTGCCCCGAGACAGCATTCGATTTCTTCTGCGAAATTTGGAAATGGTGGACGCGGTGGGAATTGAACCCACAACCTGTCGATTAAGAGTCGAATGCTCTGCCAGTTGAGCTACGCGTCCAAGATGATCTGCCTTACGGCAGCTTTGCAGAATCTGTAGGCGGGGAACGCGAACCAATGGCTTCGCGCTCAACCAGAATATACCACATCGACTGCCGACGGACGCACTACTTCTGACAACAAAACGGGCTCTCTGTGGCGGCAGAAAATGGGCGGGGCTAGAACGTAAATGAGAGTCCGCCCTGAATCGAGCGTTCCGTTTGCGCGAAGTACAAAGTGCTGCCATCACTGGTCACAAACGGACGGTACCCCTCGGCTAGTAGATTTCGCACGTCCACAAGCGCTTCCATCCCATTCGGAAACACCTTTCCATAACGGATCGGCTGGCGTAGATAGAGAGTAAGGTGGCCGTCGGGCATTGTTCCGTCGAAGGCGGCAACTTCGGTCAGGCTATCAGCAGGCTGCCAGCGGTACGAAGCGCGCCATCGCGTCCCCGTATGATTCACCTTACCATTCAGTGCCGCCGCATACATCTGCTCGCGCTTGGGCCGGATCAAGGAAATATTCCGCGCCAGACTCGCCTTGTCGGAAAGCTCCCCAACTCCCAGCGCCATGCCATCCGCAAATGAGAACGACATCCAGGTATCGCCAAAAATCCTCGTCTTCACACCGCCGACAAATCCTTCAGCGGAATAATCGGGACCCTGTATACGGAGCAGCCGGCTGGCTGTGTCGTAAAGAAGTACGCCTTCGCTCAGATCATCTGCGGAGACGTCTCCGCCGCCGCTGATAACCGGATTCACCAGTCGATCGCGGTAAAGTGCCACCTTGATATGCACGTTGTCGTCGGCGTGCTCAAAACCGACTTGCTGATGCAGCCCATGCTCAACCCGCACCACACCCTGTGAGGTGGAGATGACTGGAGCGGTTGAGTTCGCCGCATCCACTTCATCCGCACGCTGTAGTCCTCGAGAGGTCGCCAGCCGGTATGAAACGGAATTCCCGCCCTTGCTCCACACCACCCCGGCAAACGGATGATTGGAAATCTGGTTTTGGCCAAGCCGAATAACCTGAAGCTCGTTTCCTACCTCGGCATGCATCTCCGGCGAAAAGGTCATCGTCTGAGAGCTGCGTACCACCATGGCCTGCAGACCGACCTGATGCGGCGTCCCCACGATCTCGGGCCTGTCCTCTACAGATAGAACAGTTCGCAGCGTCCGGCCGGGGCCAATATCCTTGCGAAAGCCAGCCAGGGATGCAAACGCCGAGCTGCCTCCACCGGCAAAGTTTGCGCGCAATATCGACTGTTGCTGGTCGCTCCTCGACCGGGTTATCTCGAATGCATTCTTCACACCGCCCTCGCCGAAGATATGGTCGGCGCTGCTCAGAGTAACGCGAGCCTTGATTACCGGGCGATGGTTGCTGTCCGACTCGGTGACCATCACCAGCGGACCATCTTCCAACATCCGCAGCAGGGGGCGATTCGCGGAGGATCGAAGTGTCCAGATCCAGTCATCGTCGGAGTCACTGCCGCTGCGTTTTTGCGCAGGAATCCACTGGGCGGCCTCGAACAACGTAGTCAATGTGAGGTTGATGACCGTGTCCGCGCGGACCTTGAAATTTTCCCGGAGGGCAGGAAGAAAAGCCGCGCCGATCGCCTTCAAATTGTATGTACCGGGATCAACGCCGCGTAACGAGAATCGGCCGTGGGTATCGGTAAAGGTCGTCGCCAAAACCATGGTATCGGCACCCAACAACTCCACCATCGCCCCTGCCTGCGGGGTTCCCTCGGAATCGCGCACCATCCCTGAAATCGACGCAACTCGGTTCGCCGCTCCAGCCTGCAGAATAGACACCGCAAGGAGCAACGCCATACCGCTGCCGAATTTTAAGATGCTGCGCTTCACTGACTCAGTCGCTCGTGTGCTCCTCTGGCCTGGTTTTCCAATAAATCTAGTAGAAGACAATGCAGATCTGGGTGTCCGCTCATGCCAGTCAACCTCCGTCCATGTGGTGCCGCGCTATTCGACCGTAAAGGGCGCCGACTGCACGATCTCCTGCTTAGAAACACTGTCATTGATCTTAATGACAACTTTGTACTTCCCCGGAATCAGATTCGTCAAAGGAACACTCTTCTCGACCGTAAGCTGGTCTGAATTGGCCCCGATTACCTTGCTGTCCTCTAACGTATCGAGCACAGTCTTATTCGACTCGGTGTTGGTGATGATGTACTGCACCGTCGCTGAATTCGTTTTACTCTTCTCATCAATCCCTAGATTGTAAACCTGCATCCAGAAATTCAATTTCTGATCACGGCTGAACTTGATGGGAGTGGCCGCATTGCTCGCCACCCGCGGCCGGACGTATGTGTTGCCAATAATGAAGTTACCGCTTCCAATCTGCTTGGACGGCACGCGCTCCATCTTATCCGCCAGGATCAGCGAGGAGGTTTCCAGTTTCTCATCGTCATACTTCGGCACCTTGACACCCTGCGCCCAAGTGCCAATATGGTCGGGATTGTTCACATCCTTGATCACTACATCGATGCGGTACATACCTGGCCGCAGCGGCAAGGACTTCCAATAGATCGACCGGTTATCCATGGTCTTGGCTAGTAACTCACCAGGTACCTGTACCTCAACCGTGTCTTCAAAGGTCTGCACCGGCCGGCGCGAGATGGTCGAGACGCGGCCCAGAATATTGACGACTCCCTTGGCCACCCCATCTTTAGTGTTGAACGTGATATCGCGATTTCTTATCTGAATCGTGATAGGAACCAGCACCGTATCCGCAGTTACCTTGATGTAATCCGTCCGCACATCGAAGGGGAAAACCGGCCCCGTCAGCAGCTTGTGCTCCGACATGAACGCTTCAAGATCCTTGAACTTGATCACTGGCGGAGCGCTTAGTTTAGCCTGCAGCTCCAGCCGATCGAACTGCTTGCTCTGGTTCCCCTGTGTACCCGGGCCACTGCCCAGATGCTCAAGACCACCACCGCTGAAGCGCTCGGTTTTCGACCCCTTGCCCATCGACTCCATTTGCGTAAGGCCGGCTCCGGGAACATGCAGCAGCGCATCCTTCTCCGAGCGATCGATGGTCATGTGGTAATCGCCGCACATGCAGGTATCCACAAACTCTACATCGATGTTGTCACCCACACCTTCCAGGTAACGGTAGTGCCATTGCTCGAATGGAAAGGTCGAGGTGCTGCCGCCGCCCTCATCCTGGGGGCGATCATAGGCGCCACCGCTGGGGTGTGACTCTATACTGTCAGGCTTGCCGAAAGCGATGTAGATATGACCGCGGTCCGTCTTCCATCCCGGCTTACCGGCGGCGAAATGCTCGTTGGTGTAGGCGATACGCCGGTAATGCTCTTCGCGGAATTCGTTTTCGGGCGAATCGGGATTGGGATTGCGGCGCAACCAGAACTGCTCGATAAAGGCATCTCGCTCTTCATCGTTGCTCAAACTCTTGAAAGACTTCAATTCCTGATCGGTGATGATCCAGTGCACATCTTCGTTGAGCCATGTCTTGTAAGGACCCTTCAGCTCCTGCTTGACCGCCTTTTGACGCTCGAACTTCTCCTTATCTGAAAGTTCTCGTTTGAGCGGATCTCCCGCCGGAGTTTCGTTGGGAGTTGTGGCCTTTTCAGGCGATGCAGGTTGGGACTGCTGAGCCTGCGGCCGAGGGGCGGAGAATACGATGGCACCCAAGGCAATCGCGGAAAGCAGTGCAGTACGGCCCTTGAACATAAATTGCTGGTACTCCTGATAAAGCACTCTGATTTTAATGTCTGGTTAAGTGGGAATCAAGCGGACGATCAGCTTATTTGAAACTCCCCCCCGCGCAGAAACGTCTTCATTTTCGACGGCAACTTCAGAGTCAAGGCAAGCAAGGATACCCCCCTGTTATCATTAAGTATCTGCGTGCGTTGGGTTTAACGATGTTAGTACCGGGACGTGAGCGCGTAAGGAGCTTTTCGCTGCAAAAGCGCTGCCCCGGGAACTTCGCTCTCAACATTAGCGTACCAATTCCGAAAGAAGCCTTGCGCGGGACACATCAAGAATGAGCCTGAAGAAGATACTTATCATTGCGGGAGTCGTCATTGCGGCAGCAGCCATTGTGGCATTTACTGTCATGCGCGCTCAGTCCGGGTATACCAAGGTTGTCACCGGAAAAGTAGTTCGCCAGGATTTGAGCTCAGTAGTCAGCGGAACCGGTCAGATCAAACCCAAGACCTACGTAAATATCGGTGCCACTGCGTTTGGACGCATTACGCATCTGGATGTGAAGGAAGGCGAACGAGTCAAGAAGGGTCAGGTCCTGGCCACTGTGGAAAACGTTGTGGCCTCTTCCGGGGTGGCTGCCCAGCGAGCCTCGATCGCTTCGTCAAAGACGGACGTGGGATCTTACGTCGCCGCCGAGAACACTAGCGTTGCCAACATAGCCCGGGCCAAAGCGGACCTCGAACAGAGGAGGCTGGATTACGATCGCGCTCAGGGCCTCTATAAAGAGAAGCTGATCTCCAAGCAGGACTATGACGCCAGGAAGGCGGCCTTCGACACCGCGGTCGCCACCGTCACTCAGAATGAAGCCGTATGGGCCCAGTCCCAGGCGCAGACCGCCTCGGCGCGTGGAAAGGTAGATGCTGCGCAGGCTACCCTCAGAAGCAATATCGACTCCCTGAACAAGACCATCTCCAGCGCTCCCTTTGACGGCATAGTCACCAATCTGCCAGTGCGCGAGGGTGAGACGGTTGTCGTCGGTATCCAAAACGCCGAAGGATCCACCCTCATGACGCTGGCCGATATGTCCGTCATTACCGCCGAAGTCAAGGTGGATGAAACCGACATCGTCAATGTAAAGATTGGGCAACTCGCCGATGTCACCGTGGACGCATTGCCAGGAAAAATCTTCAAGGGCCACGTCACCCTGGTCGGCGATCAGGCGCTGCTTCGCTCCACCGGCATCGCCACCAGCCAGAGTACCAGCGGTACTGAAGAGGCCAAGGACTTCAAGGTTGTCGTCACCCTTGAAGGCTCTCCAGTAGAACTGCGGCCGGGGCTCTCTTCGACCGCCAAGATCACCACCGCGCACAAGGATGGTGTGCTCATCCTCCCCATCCAGGCTCTGACCATGTATTCGCCCGAGGCGGAAAACAAGGCCCACGTCGAAAAGACTTCGGCCCCCACCGCCAGCACCAAACCCGCGGCAATGATTCAAGGAGTCTTCGTTCTGCGTACCGAGAAAAGCAAGCTCAAAACTCGGTTCGTTCCCGTAGCCACCGGCATTACCGGAGCTACGGATATTGAAATCCTCAGCGGACTCAAGGAAGGCGACGAGATCGTGCTGGGACCCTATAAAACATTGCGTACTTTGAAGAGTGATGCACTGGTCAAACGCGACAACGCGCCTAAGGTAGTCAAGGACGGCGACACCACGACATAACCGGTCGGCCGCAATCCCGCCGTCAGGCTTTTAGGTCCAGGGCCCGGTCACGAAACAGCACGACCGGGGTAAGGATTATCGCGGAACCAGCCCTGTTCAACACGGACAGCGGCCGTTTCGAGTCAAAGAGAACAGGAGTATTCGGATGGCGACTGAGATGACAGGCGAAGCGACTTTGACCAAACCTCCCGTGGTACCCCAGGGAGACGTAATCGTCGTCGAAGACCTATGGAAGACCTACGACATGGGCTCCGAGCAACAGGTGCATGCCCTGCGTGGGATTTCGCTCCGCATCAAGCACAACGAGTACGTCGCCATCATGGGCCCGTCTGGCTCGGGCAAATCGACGCTGATGAATCTCATCGGTTGCCTTGATTCCCCCAGCAAAGGCCAGTACTGGCTCAACGGCCATCTCGTCAGCGAGCTCAACGACGATGAACTCGCGCGCATTCGCAATAAAGAGATCGGCTTCGTATTCCAGACCTTCAACCTGCTGGCGCGTGCGTCGGCATTGCACAACGTCGAGCTCCCCCTCATCTATAACGGAACTCCCGCCGCTGCGCGCATCGAGCGCGCCCGCACCGCCCTGCGCAACGTCAACCTCGAAGACCGCATGAATCACAAGCCAAATGAGCTCTCCGGCGGCCAGCGCCAGAGAGTTGCCATCGCCCGTGCCCTCGTCAATAGCCCTTCCATCATCCTCGCCGACGAGCCTACAGGAAATCTCGACTCCAAGACGGGCGATGAAATCATGGCCCTGCTCGACGATCTTCATGCCAAGGGCAATACCATCGTGGTGGTAACTCACGAGCCCGATATCGCCGAATATGCGCACCGTGTTGTGCACATCCGTGACGGCCAAATTGCCTCGGACGTAATGTCCACCCGCATCCGCAAACCGCTATAAGGTCATTCCCATTTCGGGCGTGTTTCCTTTATAAGGATTCGGAGCGGTTGCCACCAGCGCACCCGCCTTTTCATGCTCGTCCTGTCCCCTGCCAAGCCGATAGCCTCATCGAGGAATATTCCACCGATGAGTTCCCTGCAATTACTGCGAAACGGCTGTCGTGTCATCTCTCCCGCCCATGATTCCCCGTGGGCCACAGCCGATCAAGCCCCTTCCCAAGCCTCGTGCATTCTCGGACGGAGCACGGCAATCCGTCGCCTCATCGAGCAGATGAAACGGGCGATTCCGCATCTCCGCGTCGCCGCAATCGAGGGCGAGTGCGGCACCGGCAAGAGCCTTGTGGCCCGGGAGTTGCACCAGCGCGGCCCAGCGTCCCAAGGGCCCCTGGTCAGCCTGCACTCCTCGGTGTTCCACTCCGACCAGGTACAAGCAGGCGGCGGATTGCTCTATCTCGAGCGTATCGATGAGATGCCGCCCAACCGGCAGGCAATGCTGCTCCACTTCCTCCGCTGCCGCGAGTCTTTCACATTTGAAGCCACCCCCACGCCTCTCCAGATCGTGGTCTCTTCAACCCGATCCCTGCGAGCACTTGTAGCGGCGGGCTCACTGATGCCCGATCTTGCCTATCGCTTGACCGCGGTTCGCTTCTATCTGCCTCCGCTGCGCGAACGCCACGAGGATCTCCCCATCCTTGCCCACACCTTCCTCGATCGATTCACAACAAAATATGGCAAGCCCATTCAGGGATTGGGAACGGGCGCCCTGGCCCAGCTTTTTTCGCACACCTGGCCCGGCAACGTACGCGAACTGCACAGCGTGCTCGAAGCCGCCTTCCTTGAAGCCGAGGGCCAGTGGATCCGCCCCATCGACATCGTGCTGACGCCTCCCATATGCGCACCGCTGGCGACGTACTCAACGTCTTCGGGATCTACCCAGACCGACCTGTCATTGGAAGCAGCTACCCGCAATCACGTAGCCACCGTGATGTTGTTCACCGGCGGCAATAAGAAGCGCGCGGCCGAGTTGCTGCGCGTCAGCCGATCAACACTCTATCGCATGCTCGAAGACCACCCCTAGTCGGCGATCCAGCGCACAGCTGCCATATAAATCCTCTTGGCAGGCGAGTTCATGCGAACACCTTGATGTCGAACTGGAAACGGCATCGCCGGTCCCTTTCTCAGACAAAAGGTGGCCGCAAGCTTAAGTTCCAGATCAAAGGTGTGTCAACAGAGCGGAAAGGCTTCGAGATTGAGCCACGCCGGCGCTACATCGGCTGACGTAAAATCGTTTCTGCATATACTGTGCACTGGAAGCACTCCCGGCATTCTGGGCACCTTGGTGCACATCGTAGGTGACCGCGAACTTCGCGTCATAGTGTCACCCTCTGCCAAGGCGGATTGCTGCATGCGGCCGAGGCCGTTTGCGGATAAACTTTCCATACATCGTGCCTGCGTTCCGTGTCCCTTCCAAACATGAAAAAACCCGAAATCGTCGCTCTCCTGCTCCTCGCATCCACCCTGGTTACTCCTTGCCTGTTGCTTGGTCAAAGTGTGGAGTCCCGCCGCAAAGCGCTCAATGCGATCTTGGCGGAGGTATGGGAAGACCGCATGCGCACTTCCCCCGAGTTTGCCTCCTCGATCGGCGACAACCGGTACAACGATCAGCTGTCGGACTACTCCATCAAGGCTTATAACGAGCAGCTCGCTCGTGGCCGCGCCTATCTCGTGCGCATCAGTGAGGTGGATACAGCTGGGCTTGCCGGCCAGGAGAAGTTGAGCAGCGACCTGATGGTTCGCGAGCTCGTCAACGAACAGGACGAAGCTCGCTTCAAGACCTGGCAGATGCCCCTCAACCAGTTCTCCGGCTTGCACACGGAACTGCCTCAATTATCAGACTTGCTCGGCTTCAAAACCGTGAAGGACTACGACGATTGGATCGCGCGCCTGCACAAGATGCCCTCCGCCCTGCAACAGATCACAGACAACATGTCCCTTGGCATGGAAGAACATCGCATGCCTCCCAAGTACCTGCTGGAGAAGGTGCTGGTACAAGTGAACGCCATCGCTACACTCAAACCCGCCGACAGCCCATTCGCAAGGCCGCTCAAAAAGTTTCCCGGCACCCTTTCAGCCAAAGAGGAGGAGCGCATCACCCGCGAGACACTCGACGCGATTGCCCGGGACGTGCTGCCCGCCTATGTCCGACTGTCGCGCTTTGTGGAGCACCAGTACATTCCGCAAGGCCGCATTGAGCCCGGCGCATGGTCGCTGCCTGACGGCGATGCGTTCTATGCCTTCTCGGTCCGTCGCAGCACTACGACCAGCCTGACACCCGATCAGATACACCAGATCGGCCTCGCCGAGGTCAAGCACGACGAAGAGGAAATGCTGGCCATCGCAAAGAAGCTTGGCTTCGGCGATCTGAAATCGTTGCAGGCGGCCATCGCCCGAAATCCCAAGCTGCACCCCGCTTCGAGGGGAGCACTCCTGGCGGCCTACCAGGGCTACCTCGACCAGATGAAGCCACGGCTGCCGCAATTGTTTGGTCGCCTGCCCAAGGCTCCGCTGACAGTGGAAGCAATGCCTTCCTACATTGAGAAGGACCAGGCCGCGGCGTTTTATCAACACGGCACCCCAGACGGCTCGCGCCCCGGCAAAGTCGTTATCAATACATACAATGCTACGTCGCGTTCGCTAGCCGATGTTGAAGCAGTCGCTTATCACGAGGGCCTGCCTGGTCATCACCTTCAGATTTCGATCTCGCAGGAGCTGCAGGGCCTCCCCGAATTTCGCAAGCACACCTACTACACCGCCTACACCGAGGGCTGGGGTCTATACTCCGAGCGCCTCGGCAAAGACGTTGGCTTTTACCAGGACCCCTACTCCGACTATGGCCGCCTTGAAGCCGATATCTGGCGGGCTATCCGGCTGGTCGTCGACACCGGTGTTCACTCCAAACATTGGACGCGAGATCAGATGGTGGACTATTTCCGCCAGCACTCGGCCATCGATGAAACCAACATCCAGGCCGAGACCGACCGCTACATCGCTTGGCCTGCTCAGGCTCTCGGATACAAGATTGGCCAGTTGAAGCTGATCTCTCTCCGAGCCAAGGCGCAGGAGGCACTCGGACCGAAGTTCGATATTCGCGCCTTCCACGATCAGGTGCTCGAATCCGGCGCATTGCCTCTCGATCTGCTCGAGGGCCGCATCACCGCATGGATTATTCAGCAGAAGGCCGCAAAGTGATACGGATGGACTTTTTCATCCCGACCGGAGCGAAGCGAAGTGGATGAACCAACCTTGGAGAATGCCGCGAATTTTAAACCCCGGACCTTGCCCGATAGTGCGCCCAAACATCAACCCTGCTGTATTGGTGGAAAACGATGCAAGTAAGCCATAAAGTTATCGATTTAGAAAGTCTCAAAATTGCGGTTTTAGGCGCCGGAAAGATGGGTGGAATCCTCCTTCAGGCATTCCTCGCGCAGAAGCTTTTCGCGCCCGGGCAGATCCTCGCCACCGTCGCGCATGCCGAGCGCGCCGCCGACCTCTCCGCGCAGTGGGGCGTGCGTGTGACCACGGACAATGTCGCCGTTGCGGGCGCCGCCGACCTCATGCTGCTGGGCGTAAAGCCCTTCCAGATTCCGGATCTGATGGAACAGATCCGTCCCGCGCTCACGCCGAAAAAGGTCATCATCTCCTTTGCCGCGTCAGTAAAAACCAGCGCGATCGAAGACGCCGCCGGCATGGAAATATCCGTGATCCGCGCCATGCCCAATACTCCTTCCATGCTCGGCGCCGGTGCCGCCGCATTGTGCCGCGGGCGCTTTGTGCGCGACGAGCAGATGCTGCTCGCGGAGCGCATCTTCCAAACTGTAGGACGCACCGTAATCGTGGATGAGAAGCACATGGATGCCGTGACCGGCCTCTCCGCCAGCGGGCCAGCCTTCATCTACATCATCCTCGAATCTCTCGCCGAAGCCGGAGTCAAGGTCGGACTGCCTCGCGATATTGCCACGCTGCTGGCCGCCCAAACCACTTATGGAGCTGCACGGATGGTGCTCGAAACCGGCTCCCACCCGGCCTTGCTCAAGGACCAGGTGACGACACCCGCAGGCTGCACCATCGATGGCATCCTGGAACTCGAAGAGGGCGGCCTTCGCGTCACTCTGATCAAGGCCGTCATGCGTGCGACTGAGCGCGCCAAGGAACTGGCAAACGGCTAGTGCAGGGTCCGTTCTCTCTGTTCGAGGCGGCGGAGCCCTGCGCCGCCTTCCGTTGCGATAAGCCAGCTTTCGCCACTCTTACCCATGCACATTAGTGAATTTGCTTTCAATAGATCCCGGCTTTCACCGAGCGTTATTTCGAACGGGTGTAGAGTGCTATGTGATAGTAATCACGGGCAAACATCTTTGCGCGCGATACCCTTAATGCCTGCCAACATCCCTGCGAGGTACTACAGATGAATACCCCCCTAAGCGAGGAACTTCTTGTCAAGATGGATGCCTATTGGCGCGCCTCCAACTATCTTTCAGTTGGCCAGATTTACCTGAAAGACAATCCTTTGCTCGACGAGCCACTCACGATTGACCATGTGAAGCCGCGGCTGCTCGGGCACTGGGGAACGACCACTGGACTGAACTTCATCTACGTTCATCTCAATCGCCTGATCAATGAGCGCGACCTGAACATGATGTATATCATCGGGCCGGGTCACGGCGGCCCGGGCCTGGTCGCACAGACCTATCTTGAAGGCTCCTATAGCGAGATCTACCCCGCCATTGAGCAAAATCGCGATGGCATGAAGCGCCTCTTCCGGCAATTTTCATGGCCGTACGGCATTCCGAGTCACGTCGCACCCGAGACACCCGGCTCCATTCACGAGGGCGGCGAACTTGGTTATTCCGTCGTACACGCGTACGGAGCGGCCTTCGACAATCCTGATTTGGTTGTGGCTTGTGTCGTTGGCGATGGAGAAGCAGAGACGGGGCCACTTGCTGCATCGTGGCACTCAAACAAGTTTCTCAATCCGAAGACAGACGGAGCCGTACTGCCGATCCTTCACCTCAACGGCTACAAAATAGCCAACCCCACTGTTCTGGCTCGCATTCCGCATTTGGAGCTGGATGACTTGTTCCGCGGCTATGGCTACGAACCGTTCACAGTAGAGGGCGATGATCCCATGATCGTCCATCAGCAAATGGCCGCCACTCTGGACACGATGATGGACAGGATCAAAGCTATACAGAAGAGCGCCCGCGAAGACAACAACATGGTGCGGCCGCGCTGGCCGATGCTCATCCTGCGCACGCCAAAAGGCTGGACCGGACCGAAGATGGTCGACGGCAAGCAGGTGGAAGGCACCTGGCGCTCGCATCAGGTGCCCTTCTCCCAGCTTCACGAAAAGCCGGAGCACATCCACATCCTCGAACAATGGATGAAGAGTTATAAACCCGAAGACCTCTTCGACGAGACGGGCAAGTTCCGCGCAGAGTATGCAGATATCGCCCCCAAGGGGCGTCGCCGCATGGGAATGAATCCCCATGCCAACGGTGGGCTGCTTTTACAGCCGCTAAGAATGCCGAACTTCCGCGAATTCGCCGTCGACGTCCCTGCCCCTGGCCAGGTCGACGCGGAGGCTACGCGTGTGCTCGGATCTTTCTTGCGCGAGGTGATGCGACACAATCTGCACACAAAGAACTTTCGCGTTGTTGGTCCCGACGAGACCGCCTCCAACCGCATCGGCGCCGTAATCGAAGTCACCGGAAAGGCCTGGATGGCAGAGACGCTGCCCGTGGATGAAAATCTGGCGGTCGACGGACGCACAATGGAGATACTTAGCGAGCACATGTGCCAGGGTTGGCTGGAAGGCTACCTGCTCACGGGCCGTCACGGCTTCTTCTCCTGCTATGAGGCCTTCATCCATATCGTCGATTCAATGGTGAACCAGCACGCCAAGTGGCTTAAGGTTACACGCGGGTTGCCGTGGCGCAAACCCATTGCGTCGCTTAATTACCTGCTGACTTCGCACGTCTGGCGGCAGGACCACAACGGCTTCTCCCATCAGGATCCGGGATTCATCGATCATCTCGCGAATAAGAAGTCGGGGGTGGTTCGCATCTACCTTCCACCCGACGCGAACACACTCCTCTCGGTTGCGGATCATTGTTTGAAGAGCCGCAATTACATCAACCTCATCATTGCCGGCAAACAGCCTGCGCCGGTCTACCTGACGATGGACGAGGCGGAAAGGCATTGCACTGTAGGTCTGGGTATCTGGAAATGGGCAAGCACGGACGAGGGCAAGGACCCCGACGTGGTAATGGCCTGCTGCGGCGATGTTCCCACGCTCGAAACGCTGGCAGCGGTAGAGCTGCTGCGTGAGCAAGTGCCGGACATCCGCATTCGCGTGGTCAATGTAGTGGATTTGATGACGCTGCAGCCGGCCGAAGAGCACCCGCATGGACTCGCCGACGAAGACTTCGATGAGATTTTTACTACAGACAAGCCCGTCATCTTTGCCCATCATGGCTATCCAATGCTCATTCATCAACTCACCTATCGCCGCCGCAATCACAAGAACATCCATGTGCGCGGTTATAAGGAAGAAGGCACCACCACCACACCCTTCGATATGTGCGTGCTTAACAATCTCGATCGCTTCCAACTCACACTGGATGCAATACGCCGCGTTCCACGATTGAAGAACGTCGCGGATAAGGCTTATCAGACTTACTCGGAAGCAATTCAGCGCCACAGACTTTATGTTTCGGAGTTCGGAGACGACCTGCCGGAAGTAAGAAATTGGAAATGGAAGATTAGTTAGAGGAGCGGATGCAAAATAAACCAATTGTTGTAATGAAACAGATGCCGATACTTGTCTTGAATAGTGGCTCATCTTCGATCAAGTTCTCTCTTTTTCAGGCGTCTGGAAGTGAAAGATCTAAGCTTTTCGAAGGTGCAGTGGATGGCATCGGCACCGACAGGGGCAAGTTCTGGATCAAGGACGCCTCGGGGAAGAAACTACGTGACGAAACCCCAGCGCTTCCGACACGAAATGTCGCTTTCAAACTCGTCGCCGATGCTCTTGGCCAGCCACCGTTCCCCTATCCCGCCGCCATCGGTCATCGCATGGTAGCTGGGGGGCCACACCTTACCCGGCATCAACGCATCACGCCTGAAGTGCTCGACGAGATGGAACTCAATGTGGCCTTCGCGCCCTTGCACACGCCAATCGCGGTATACATCATGCGCGAGGCGGAGATACTTTTCCCCGGCGTGCCCAACTTCGTCTGCTTCGACACTGCCTTCCACACCACCATTCCTGAGGTGGCACAGCGCTTTGCCATCCCTGAGCAATACTGGGAGAAAGGCGTTCGCCGCTACGGCGCCCACGGTATTTCTTATGAGTCGATCGTCTACCAGCTTGGCAAGGACGTTCCCGAACGCCTGATTGTCGCGCATCTCGGCAACGGCTCCAGCATCACTGCCATCAAGCACGGTAAGTCTCTGGACACCAGCATGGGGCTTACGCCAACTGGGGGCCTGATCTCCGGCACCCGCACCGGCGACATCGACCCCGGCGTGCTGCTCTACATCCTGCGCGATATCACGGGTGGCGCCGACGAACTAGAGACGATCGTGGCCAAAAAATCTGGCTTGCTTGGCACCTCGCAACTCTCGAACGATATGCGGGAACTGCGCGATGCCGTCGCAGCAGGCAACCAGCATGCGGCGATGGCGGTGGCGCAGTTTGCCTACTCCGTGAAGAAATTTATTGGCAGCTATATCGGAGTCTTGGGCGGACTCGACATGCTTGTCTTCACCGGTGGCATCGGCGAAAACGACATCGCGGCCCGCCGGGAGATCTGCGCTGGCCTTGAACACCTGGGAATCATCATCGATGCAAAGCGCAACGATGTCCGCGGGGAGGCGGTTATATCGAGCGAAGCATCGCCCGTGCTGGTGCGCGTCATTCCACCAGCGGAAGATCTGCTGATCGCCAACCACGCCTATAAGATGATGCAGGAAGCTTAGTCACCTGGCGGCTGAGGGGATCTGCGTTCCCGATGTCTCCTTCTTGAAACGTCGGTTTTCATAGGGTGAAATCAGGCCCGCAAATTCCAGGACAGCCAGCGCGGCGTGATCCAGATCACGCCGCTTTTTGTTGGTCAAAATGCAAACGTCTACTCCGGCGACCAGCGCGTAAAATGTGACGATAATAGAGTTAGGTTATTTGCCATTTGCATTTGGTGTCCGTTTTTTGCCTATTGCTTTTCTCAAGCAGATTTACCACGCTGTCGCTTTGCAGGAGCACTCATGAACGCGCACGCAGTAGCATTTCCCGTCCCCACTCAAGTCCCCGCAACCGGCAAACTTCCGCGCTTTGCCTGGGGGCTGCTGGCCTACAACATTGCCGTCATTCTATGGGGTGGCTTGGTACGCGCTACGGGTTCCGGCGCAGGATGTGGGGAGCACTGGCCGCTCTGCAATGGCACTGTGCTTCAGCATGCGCCGCGCGTTGAGACGATGATTGAACTCACGCACCGAGTCACCAGCGGCATTACCGTGCTGGCTATGGTCGCGCTCGTCATCTGGACTTTCCGCGGTACGGTACGCAAACATATCGCACGCGTCATGGTCGTCGCCGCTGCGATCCTTACGCTGAATGAAGCATTCCTTGGTGCGCTGATTGTGATCCTGGGTAAGGTCGCCCGCGATCAGTCCCCTTCTCGCGGAGCATACCTCTCACTGCATCTGGCCAATACTCTTCTGCTCGTCGCTGCACTCACGCTGACCGCACACTTTCTTTCCCGTCGCGTTGGCTTCCTGCGGGGCGAAGTAAAGTATCGATCCATTGCGCTGGCTGCGGTGGGCCTGGTAGCGACTCTTTTTGTCGGAGTCAGCGGCTCGCTCGCCGCGCTGGGTGACTCGCTGTTTCCCTCGACTTCGCTGCAGGCCGCGCTTCGTCAGGACTTCGCGGCTACCGGAACCCTGTTGTTGCGCCTGCGCTGGCTACATCCGGTACTCGGCTTCGCGGCTGGATTCTTCGTTTGCTGGCTTGTCTATCGCAGTGTCTTTCAACACGGCTATTGGAACAATAAGAACCTGGCGCTGAGCGTGGTCGGCTTGCTGCTGCTGCTGTACACCTTGGGATTAGCTGATGTCATGCTGCTGGCACCAGTGTGGATGCAGATCGTCCATCTGCTGGGAGCAGATCTGCTGTGGATTGCGCTCGTGGTGCTGACAGCGCGCTTGTGCGTGCAGCCAGCGCAAACTGCGCTGGCTTAAAGCCTTTGCGTCGGGGTAAGAGTGGGGAAATGTGGCCTTGCGCTACGAAAAAACCGCGTCGGGCGCACCTGCTTCGGCGAAGAGCATATTCAGAAGGCCTCTGTGTGCCGACTGTGCATGCCGCTACCGGACAAGTACCCCTGTCGCTGAATAAACCGAGTCATCGGCAAGGGCTTCTATGCGCGGCAGGGTTGGAGTGGGCGTCAACAGCTCCCATGTTCCGCCTTGCAGCAGTAAAGTGTCCTCTACCTTGCCACCGCGAATACTAGGGTTCCATGCGAAGGCCTGCGCATCGACGACCGTCTGCGATCCGGCGGGCGTCGCCACCCACTCGCGCTCTGCGTATCCGGTAGGACCGCCCTGGTGATGGCGCTCCTCTTCGCCGGGAAAGCCAACATCCTGATAGGCATTCCGCGCCACGGCAAAAAGAGCCGCGCCTGTAGCACCAACCCGTGTCGCATCCAGCAATGCAGCGTTCACCTTGGCCGCAGCCACGAAGCGCACGGCCAGCTCCGATGGCAGCGGTCCAAAGTGGACGAACCGTGTGATCGAGGCGGATAGACCCCACTTCCGGGTGCACAGGTTAAGCATGCCGTAGTGCTCTAGTCTCGCTCCACGGGCTACAGAATGCTTATATCGCAGGATGCGATCGTCCGCCGCCATCAGTAACACCGAGGGCAGAATTCCGCGACTCAATAGCGCGCTAGCGATGCGGCCTTCCATTTCGTATTCGGTTATCCCCGGCGAAAGGGATTCCAGTACTTCAACCGTCGCGTCGGCAGTCTGCTGACCAAGCCACCGATACCGGGCGATCTCCGGCTCGGTCAGGCTCGCACGCAGCGGATAGAAATCGACCGGAGTGAAGTCCGCCGTAGGATAGTCACTTCCCAGCGGGCCACCTGCAAGTTTGCGCGCCTGTGACAGCAGCTTGTCTTCATACCAGGGATAGGTGACCGCCTCGAAGTCGAGGTCTTCGAACTCTTCATCCGCCTGGCGCCTTGCCTCGTTCTCAGTAGTCAGATAGAAGCGGCGACCTTGTGCCGTGATGAGTAGCGCACCCACCCCCGTCTCCTGGGGAATACAGACGCGCATCTCAACTGCGCCACCGGTCACCCATGCGATGTTTTCGCCGCGACGGATCAATACGGCTGCCAGACCCTGTGCGCGCAGAAATTCGCTCAATCTTGCGTGCTTGCCCTCGATCTCCGCGTTCCACTCGGCTTCAGAGACCAGGGTCTGGCCCCCAATGATCAATTCCCTGCTGATGATCTTCGCCATCCATCTCCCATATTTATCCTGACCGCTGGCTGAGCGCGCGCCCCGGACTTAATCCGTCTTTTGCCTGGCCTCGGCCGCAACGATGCGCAACTCCGGCAGCACATCTCCAAGACTACAGGACTCTGCCGTGCGCGTTCCCAGGGCAAAGTACGCTTTGCGATACAAGCTGTACAACAGCTGATAAATCAGAACGGCTGCGGGATCCGGATGGAACGTCGTGTGCGGGAGGCACATTGCCGTCTGCGCGTCTTCAATCGTCTGAAATGCGCCCGCCGCGCACATCGCGATGATGCCCGATCCGAGGCTGGTCGGCAGGCCTGAAGGCACCAGCACCGGCTTGGCAAGAACATTGGCGTAGACCTGGTTCAGAACGGGATTGTGTTGCGGTATTCCGCCCGCATTGATCACGCGGTCTACAGGAACACCATGCTCCGCCATGCGCTCCAGAATAATGCGCGTATGGAAAGCCGTGCCCTCAATGGCCGCAAACAACTCGTCCTGCGCTGTCGTAAGTAGATTCCAGCCGAAGGTCACGCCGCCAAGTTCGGGATTCACCAGGACCGTTCGGTCGCCATTGTCCCAGGTAAGGCGCAACAGGCCGGTCTGCCCCGCTTGATATGCCTCCAGCCCCTTCGATAGCTCCGCTACCTTGACCCCGGCCCGGCGAGCGATGGCTTCAAAGATATCCCCCGTGGCAGAAAGGCCCGCCTCAATACCGGTATACCCGGGGTGAACGCTTCCAGGGACCACGCCGCAGACGCCCGGTACGAGTTGCGGATCCGTCGCCATGGCAATAATGCACGTAGAGGTGCCGACTACATTGACAACATCGCCTTGACGGCAGCCGGCACCGAGGGCGTCCCAGTGCGCGTCGAGGGCTCCCACGGGGATGGGTATTCCCGCGTGCAACCCGAGCTCGTTTGCCCATTCCTCGCTCAGATGACCGGCAAGGACATCGGAGGTGTGGTACTCACCCGCGAGCTTGTCGACGATACCGTCGAGTAGAGGATCGACGCTAGAGAAAAACGATTGCGGTGGGAAGCCCCCCCAGCGCGGGTTCCACAACCATTTGTGCCCCATGGCGCAGACGCTGCGCATGACCTTGGTTGGGTCTGTTATGCCGCTTAGTGTAGCGGCGACCATGTCGCAGTGTTCCAGCGCCGTACCGAGTTGATCGCGCTTCTCAGGATTGTGCCGCAGCCAGTGCAACAGCTTGGCAAATCCCCACTCATGCGAGTACACGCCGCCGCACCAGTCAATGGCCTCGAGATGCGCGTCATGAGCCGCCTCGGTGATCTCGCGGGCTTCCTTCGTGGCGCGGTGATCGCACCAGAGGTAGTAATCGTCCAGCGGCTGCAGGTGGGCGTCGACGGGGATGACGCTCGAACCTGTGGTATCAAGCGCGATTGCTTCCACCTGGTCGCCCTCGATGCCCGCGTCCGCGACAGCGTCGCGCGTAGCCTTCGCCAGCGCCCGCATGTGGTCGGCATGGGACTGGGTTGCATAGTCTGGATCGTCCCGGCGACGGTGCAGCGCATACTCCCCGGTTGCTGCACCCAGCCTGCCTCGCTTGCTGTCCAGGATCGAAACGCGAACACTTAGAGTTCCAAAATCAACCCCCGCTACGATCGTCATCTCCCGCCCTTCCAGCACAGGGTGCATACCCCCCAAGAGCCGAGACATTATGAGATGGGGACACGCTGATCAACCATGCCCCCAACCCAAAAGCTCGCTTGGCCGTTGCAAAACGAAAAGGTCAGTCATTGAGTTCCGGATGGAAATGACTCTCCCATCCAAGGTAACGGACCGCTGCCTCGTGCACTGCAGATGCGGTCTCAGAGAAGTTCGCCGCCACGTGGTGCTCAAAGCCCGCGCGACAGATGTAGTGGAGGAGCTTTTGCATCTGCGGAATCTCCACTACTCCTGCACCACCGAACGTGGTCAGTGGATCGTCGGTAAATTGACCATTCCCAACGTAGCCGCGGATAACGCCACGACGATCGTCGGTAGAGTAGCGCGCGAAGCTCATCGCTCCCGCCTTAACCGTGCCTACGCAGGTGCCGAAGGTATTTTCCTTGCCGACCGTACCCGCGATGATGGCCTGGTAATCCATCTTCACCACGTCCTTGAAAAATTGCTTGGGCAGGTTTGAGCAGTGGAAGCAGACAGCCTTGTCGGGGTTGTCGCCATAGTTGTTGTTCCAGTCAAGCAGGGCTGAAGGAGTACCCGAAGCCAGCGCCAGCATGTACATACTCAGTGTGCCTGGGACATCCACTTCGCAGGCACTGGGGATGAGCTCGTTGGACATCATGCTCATGATGGTGCAGGGCACAACACCGAAGAACTCCTCCATCGAAGTCCAGCACTGCACAGCGCTGATGGTAACGTTGGTCTGCTTCATCCAGACATCGATGACCGCTCCCAGTTTGGCCATCTTGAGCAGCGCCGCTTCTGGAATGCCAGCCGTCGTGACGTAGGACTTGATAGCGGCCAGCTTTGACTGTGCCGCGTCGTCGTTATCCTGCATGCGGCTTATGCGGCCGAATACCTCGGATAGATCCAGCGGCTCGACCGAGATGCCATTCGACTCCAGAATCCGCTCACTGTAGCGGACCGTGTTAAAGGCAGCGGGACGAGCGCCAATGGAGCCGATGCGCAAATTCTTCAGCCCGCTAACTACACGGCAGACGGAGGCAAACCTCTTCAGGTCCCTTTGGAACAACTCCGTTGCAGGATCTTCGGTGTGCAGCGTGGTCAGCGAGTAAGGAATCTTGTACTGCATCATGTTGTTGCAGGCCGACATTTTGCCGCAGAAGCTGTCGCGCCGAAAAGCTATCGTCATCTTCTCAGTCTTGTCGGGAGTGGCCTGCACCAGTACTGGAACGTTCAACCCCGCCAGGCGAATCGCGTCAACGATACCGCGCTCTTCACCGAAATTCGGCAGCGTGACGATGATGCCTTCAATTTCGTCGCGGTGCTTTTTGAAAAGCTCCGCGCAGCGGCGTGATTCCTCGTAGGTCTCTACCGCACCGTGCACGCTCTCCTCGGGTCCCAGCACGATGGGCTTGATACCCGCAAGGTCGAGCGCAGCGATAATCTCTTCACGGCCGGTCTTAGCCAGATGGCCGGGAAAAAACCCGCGATTCCCTACAATTACTCCCATTGTCATTGGCTTTGGTGTCGCCATTTTACGTCTCCTCAGAAACTGACTATTTAGGGCTTGGCTTGAACTTAAGGTCGTAGAACAAGCCGAGCGCAAGCAGAATTGCTCCCCACCATATCGGCGCGTGATAGTGCACCAACTGGACATTGGCGTAGTGTCCAGTGACCCACTCAGACACTCCATAGCCGAGAATAAGCGCGCCATAAATGGTCAGCAGCACGCCAATGAAAAACCAGATCGAAATACTGGAAGAATGCATCGTGTGACTCCAATCCCTTATTCAGCGTTGCGGTTACCAGAAGATCAGGTTCAAGATAAAGAACACCACGATGACGATAGAAGCCCAGAACCAGTGGTTCTTGTAGAGAGGCACCGGGCCTTCATACGGAATCACCGTCGCCCCATACACCAGTCCGGAGAGTTCATCGAGAGTCTTAGGCTTGGTGAGCATGCTGACTACAAACGTCACTCCTACGCAGACGACAAAGGACCACAATGCACGATAGAGGTTTTCAGCCATGTCCTTCGCGTTGGGCGAGAACGCTACGATCGACAGCGCACTGTGATTGATCTTGACCCAGATATAAAGTCCGACTGAAGTGAAAGTGCCCGCCAGCAGTCCCCAGAAGCCTCCAGCCGACGTAGCTCTCTTCCAGAACATGCCCGCCAGAATCGTGCCCAGCAATGGCGCGATGAAAAAGCTGAAGAGCGCCTGCACGTAATCCATAATTCCCTGCGCATTCATGACCAGATACGCGGCCCCGATTGACACCATCACGCCCAGGATGGTGGCCCAACGACCAATCGCAACGTAATGGCTATCGGTCGCGTTCTTATTGATGTGCGGCTGATAAATGTCGTAGGTCCACACCGCCGAAAAGGCACTGACGTTGCCCGCCATGCCGGACATGAAGCCCGCAATCAGAGCGGTTATGCCCAATCCCAGTAACCCCGGCCCACAATAGCGAACCATGAGCAGTGGAAGCACTTCGTTATAGCTGTGCGGATTGGCGGCGCTGAGCGCGTTCTCCCCGACCAGGTGCATCAGCGTGCCATCCGGATTCTGTAGGAGGACCAGACCGAGCAGGCCGGGAAGAATCACGATAAAGGGCACCGCCATCTTAAACACAGACGCGATGATGGGAGCCATCTGAGCCGAACGCAAACTGTTCGCTGCCAGTACGCGCTGCACCACAAGGAAGTCCGTCGTCCAGTACCCGAACGAAATGACGAATCCGAGACCAAAGACAATGCCAGTCCAGTGCACGCCCATGGGGTTGTTGGCGAAGTGATCCATTCCACGCCACATGTGCGTGTAATCCTGATTGTGATAATTCAGCAAGATCTTCGCCTGCAGGTTATGCCAGCCGCCCGCCTGGATGAGTCCCAGGATCGGAACCAACAAAGCGCCGGCCCAGATCAACACAAACTGCAGCACTTCGTTGAAGATGGCTGATCGCAATCCACCGAGCGTCACGTAAATCGCCACGGCGATCGAAGATACAAAGATGCTGAAGGTGATGTCCCAGCCGAGTACGACCTTCATGACCACGGCCATGGCGAACATATTCACGCCGCTCATCAGGATCGTCATGAAGCCAAACGAAACCGCGGCAAGCACACGGCTCGACTCCCCGAAACGGAGCTTCAGATATCCCGGCACCGAGTGTGTCTTCGACACGTAGTAGAAGGGCATCATCACCAGGCCGAGAAACAGCATGGCGGGTATAGCTCCAATCCAGTACCAGTGCGCAGCCAGGATGCCATATTGATACGCGGAGCCCGCCCAGCCCATCAATTCGAGAGATCCGAGGTTCGCCGAAACAAAACTCAATCCGGCGATCCAAGCCGTCATTTCGCGGCCCGCCATGAAGAATTCTTCGCTGGTGTTGGCCTGCTTTTTTAGATAAAAGCCAATCCAGAGCACCATCGCGAAGTAAACCGCGATCACGATTACATCGAGCGCCGTGAGATGCGCCAACGTTTTGCCGGGCTGAAAAAACATCGCCAGGGAGGAAATGCTTTGGCCTGCTGCCGTGGTCAGGAGTGGAACCATACTCTCGAATTCCTCTTTCCCGTCGCTGTCGGCGAAGGGCATTCCTCTGTCTAATCATTCATCTAAGCCCTGCGCGCGATGCTCGAGGGGTCCAACTAATTCTTCTCGCCGGAAGAGATCTGTCCATAGGTCGCTTTCGCACCATGCTTGCGATCATAGTGACGACGCAACAACGCTGGTGAAACCGGCCCAAGTCCTGGATGAATCAGGCGTGCTCGGAACGCCAACTTTGCCAGATACTCTAGCACCACCGCCGTGTGCGCGGCTGCTGCTGGAGACTTGCCCCACGTGAAGGGAGCGTGTCCCGCAACCAGGACTCCCGGCACTGCTTCGGGATCCAAATTCTGAAATCGACGAACAATAACCTCGCCGGTGTTCTTCTCGTAGTCCCCCTCGATCTCCCCGTCCGTGAGTGGGTCGGTCACGGGCACTTCCCCGTTGAAGTAATCCGCATGAGTGGTGCCAAAACACGGGATGGCCTTTTGTGCCTGCGCCCACGACGTGGCAAACTCCGAGTGCGTATGCACCACTCCTCCAATCCTCGGAAATTTGCGATAGAGAAGGACGTGGGTGTCCAGGTCGGAGGACGGGTTGAGCGCACCCTCCACAATCCGGCCATCGAGATCAGTGATTACCAGGTCTTCAGCTTTGAGTGTTTCGTAGGGAACGCCGCTGGGCTTGATTGCGAGGAGGCCAGCAGTGCGGTCTATGCCGCTGGCATTTCCGAAGGTGTAAAGAACCAGTCCCTGTCGCTGGAGTTCCAGGTTGGCGTCAAGTACGCGCATTCTCAAATCGGGGAGTAGCATTGGGTCCTTTGAAGGTCTCAGCATTCTAGGTAATCAGTCGATTACCCCTTTGCTGCACCGTGGGCGCGCATATCGTCGTTGTCAGGGGATGCTTCCCAAGGTAAATTGATTTACGCTTGAATTGTCAAGCAAAGTCTTTCGCGGAACCGCTGGCTTCTCGAAACCCAACTGCCGATGACTATCGCCGGCGACGGGAATCGTTTGAAAGGCGACTCCGCAATACAATACAACGTCTCAGGAAACGTTTACAACGGGGTATTACGCATGCAACGCTTTTTTGGCACCCACCGGCTGCGGCTCTGCCGTGCATCCCTTTGTCGCTCCACTAGGATTTTCGCGGCAATCGCGCTGGCCGCCACTCTTCTGTTCACTCTCCAGGTCAAGTCGGCGTCCGCGCAGGCCACGGCCTTTGCCGATGCTCCTCCGCTGCTCGTGGGTGCCGCCTGGTATCCAGAACAATGGAGCGAAGCCACGTGGGACCACGATCTGGCTCTGATGGAATCTGGAAATATCCACCTCGTTCGTGTCGGAGAGTTCGCCTGGAGCAGCCTCGAACCCGCCGAAGGGCAGTATAAGCTGGATTGGCTGGAGCGCGCCGTTGCTAAGGCTGCGGCACACCACATTGTCGTGGTCATGGGAACACCCTCCGCCGCGCCGCCTGCATGGCTCACGACCAAATATCCCGAAACTTTACGCGTCGACGAGAAGGATCGCCGCGATGAACACGGCAACCGCACCCAGTTTTCCTTTGCCAGCGCACGCTACCGCCAGCTCGCCCGTAACGTAGCCGAACAGATGGCCATCCATTTTGGAAAGAATCCGGATGTAGTTGGCTGGCAATTGGACAATGAATATGGCAACACTTCTTTCGATCCAGAGACGCGCAACCAGTTTCATGCATGGCTCAAAGCCAGATACGGCACAATCGAAAATCTGAATGAACGGTGGACGACAACCTACTGGTCCCAGAGTTACGACAACTTCGATGAAATTCCGGTGCGCCCATCGAACGAGAACCCCGGTCTGCTGCTCGAATGGAGACACTTCGTCAGCGAAACCTGGAAGAGCTACTCACAGAATCAGATCGATGTGATCCGCGCGCACGCTGATCCGCGCCAGTTCATCACGACGAACACCATGGGATGGTTCGACGGCTTTGATCACTACAGCGTCCACTCCAACCTCGATATAGCAGCGTGGGACGATTACGTCGGAGCCGGGCCCTATAACTACATCTCAAACGGGATGACCCACGATCTGGTGCGCGGGTTCAAGAACAAGAACTTCTGGGTAATGGAGACGCAGCCAGCATTCGTCAACTGGGCGACCAACAATGCAGCACTCAACCGCGGCGAGGTTCGGGATATGGCGTGGCAGGCAGTGGGCCACGGTGCGGACGCAGTCGAGTATTGGCAATGGCGCAGTGCCTTGAACGGTCAAGAACAATACCATGGCGTTCTGGTGGGCGCGGATGGGACGCCGGTTCCGGTCTACGACGAGATCAAGCAGGTGGGCGCAGAGTTCGCCAAAGCCGGTGCCGCCCTGTCTGGCACCACGCCCGATTCCCAGGTTGCTATCCTTCATACCTATGACAGCGTGTGGGCCATCGATCTGCAACGGCACAACGAGCAGTACGATCCGCTCGGAGCAATTGCCCAATACTACCGCCCATTGCAAAAAATGGTGCAGTCAGTCGACGTAATTTCACCCGACTCCCCCTTGAACAAATACAAGCTGATTGAAGCCCCGGGCCTGAACGTGTTGCCACAGAAGACAGCCGATCGCTTGATGGAATATGTAAAACAGGGCGGCAATCTCGTTCTGGGAGCACGTACAGGGATGAAGGATGAATACAACACCCTCTATCCGCAGCGGCAGCCGGGGCCGCTGGTGGATTTTCTAGGCGGACGCGTAGAGCAGTTTTACTCACTGCCAGGCACGGTTCCGGTTTCAGGGGAAGCAGGAATTGGTTCGGCGAGCATCTGGGCAGAGCAACTGAGTACCAAGGATCCTTCCACTAAAGTCCTGCTGCGCTACGGGGCGAGCAATGGATGGCTGGACAATCAGCCGGCCATAATTACTCGGACGATGGGCAAGGGAACCATTACGTACGTGGGAGCCTGGCTGGACGACGCGTTACTTGAGAAGCTGACTGCTGGCTTCGTGAAGCAGAGCGGAGTGCTCCCTGTCCTGCCTGGCGTCCCTGATGGAGTTGAGGTCTGCCGGCGTTCGCATGGTCAGGGGAGCGTCCTCATCTTGATAAACCACAACACTAAGGCGGAACGCGTTGATCTTCACGGATCCATGCGCGATCTGCTCGCCGACAGTACTTCCCAACTCACCAGCGTCGACCTTCCACCGTATGGCGTCGCAGTGCTCGAGCATACTGGCAAGTAAAATTTAACCGGTTTACAAAAAAAGAGAGGGTGCCTCTGTCGAGGTATCCTCTCTTCACGTGAATATTTTTTGAATTTCTGTTGCCGTTAGCTCCGCAATCGCGCCAACAAATCCTGCGGATGAACTGGCTTCGCGAGGATCTCAAATTCGTGCCCCTGGCTGCGTGCGCGATCCAGAAGGTCGGCCGTTGCTGCCTGGCCGGAGAAGAGCAGAATCTTGCAGGAAGGCAACAGCGCGCGGATCTGGATTGCCGCATCGATACCATTCAGGTCCGTCATGATAACGTCGCTGATCAGCATATCTGGCCGCAGGGCTTTGGCTGTTTCAACAGCCTTTTCTCCGCTGTACACAGCCGTAGCGCTGAACCCGCTCTGGTTCAAGATAATGGCCAGTGTATCTGCGATAACGCGCTCATCATCGGCCACCAAGACCTTGGGTTTAACCTGGTTGTCAGACATTTGCTCCTTTTAGACTCGTGCGATCGCGCGGATTGGGAGCAATCAGGAATGGGTTGGCAGGCAGCCTTCCCTTTCTCATGGCCCTAGTCCACGATCATACGCTAGGGTGATACGCTTGGCCCCATAGGCTGCCTTCACCCGGCCGCTATTCAATCATTTTAAACTAGTCAGGTGTACCAAATCCAGGAAGGCATTCCCGCTTCCGGTCTTGAACTTCCAGGTAGATATTGCTTATGACAGCTGCGATTATTCGTGCACAGCAGGTAGAGAAGTACTATGCGCAGCCCAGCGAGAACCGGATTCAGGTCATCTCGCCTACTGATCTGTCGATTATCCCGGGAGAGATCGTCGCATTACTGGGGCCATCGGGGTCAGGGAAGTCCACACTCCTGCGCATGCTGGCTGGGCTTTCCAAACCCTCGGGTGGGGAAGTCTTCTGGCATGAGAAGCCCATTGCGTCCGCCGAGATCAACGTCTCGATTGTCTTCCAAAGCTTCGCGCTCTTTCCGTGGCTGACCGTGCTGGATAACGTGGAGGCTCCCCTGAAGGCGCGGGGCATGAGCGCCCGGGAGCGCCGCGAACGGAGTGAAAAAATTCTTGATACCGTTGGCCTCGATGGCTTCGAGGCAGCCTTCCCCAAGGAGCTTTCCGGCGGCATGCGGCAGAGAGTGGGTTTCGCGAGAGCCCTTGTCGTCGAGCCCGAGGTGCTCTTCATGGACGAGCCCTTCTCCGCTCTGGACGTGCTGACCGCCGAAAATTTACGCAGTGAACTTCTGCAACTCTGGACCAAGAAGACCATTCCCACGCAAGCAATATTTCTGGTCACTCACAACATCGAAGAGGCTGTGCTGCTCGCCGATCGCATCATCGTTCTTGGACGTAATCCGGGTCACATCCGCACCGACTTCAAGGTGACACTGCCTCATCCTCGGGATCGCAAGACCGCGCCCTTCACCCAGTTGGTCGACTACATCTACAAGGTCCTGACCCGACCCGACGTGGCCCCAGCCGAGGTGCCCGCGACATCGAATGGCAAGCCGGTTCGCGATCAGCGGCAGATGCATTACCAGATGCTGCCACATGCACGGCCGGGAGGCATAGCCGGACTGCTTGAACTGGTAGTTGATCATGGTGGTAAAGACGACATCTATCGCCTGGCCGACGACCTGGCCTTTGAGGTCGACGACCTGCTGCCTATCGTCGATGCCGCCCAACTACTCGGGTTCCTGACCGTCGAAGAGGGCGACGCGGTCATTACGGCGGAGGGACGCCAGTATGCCGAGTCGGAGATTCTCGGGCAGAAGACGCTCTTTCGAAAAGCTGCCGTAGAACACATCCTGCTACTGCGACAGATCAGCCGTGCCCTAACCACCAAGTCGGACCATACGATCCATGAGGAATTTTTTCTGGACATGCTCGATGAGCAATTCAGCGAGGAAGAGACTCAGAGGCAGTTGGAGACGGCCATCAACTGGGGCCGATATGCGGAACTTTTTGAATTTGATGCCTCGCGCCGACGCTTCATCCTCCCGGAAAACGACGAGAGTCCAGAGACAGTAGCAGAGGGCCCCGCCGAGTGAAGAGTCGATATACCCTCTCTCGCCCCCTGGTGCTTGACCGCAGCTGGCCGATATTCATCGATCTGAGCGTAATCGCGGCTGCGCTGGCCGGCTTCTATGCGCTGGTCAAAATAGCCAGCTATTGGATGGGAAAACCTGTTCCCGCGGTAGAGATTTCGCAATCCGTGGGCGCACTGCCGTTGTACGCCTTTTATTCGGTCGTGCGCATCGGAGTGGCATATTTGCTGAGCCTGGTCTTCGCCGTCGGTTATGGCTATGTCGCAGCCTACAACCCACGCGCCGAAGCACTGATGATTGCGGTTCTGGATATCCTGCAATCCATCCCTGTCCTCAGCTTTTTGCCGGGCGTCATGCTGGCGATGGTGGCGCTAATCCCTACACGCCAACTGGGCATTGAGATGGGTGCAATTCTGCTCATCTTCACGGGCCAGGTTTGGAACATGGCATTCAGCTTTTACTCTTCCCTGAAGAGCATTCCGAGGGAGTTGCGCGAGGCCTCTAATATTTATCGCTTCTCGGCGTGGCAGAGGTTCTGGCAACTGGAGCTTCCATTCTCCGCAATCGGCCTGGTGTGGAACTCCATGGTTTCGGTCGCCGGCGGATGGTTCTTCTTGATCGCTTGCGAGATGTTCGTCCTCGGCGACCGCGATTTCCGGCTCCCCGGGTTGGGATCGTTTCTGCAAACCGCGGCCGGCACCGGCAACAGCCATGCAGTTATGTGGGGTCTCGTAACCATGGTTCTGATCATTGTTGCCACCGACCAGCTGATATGGCGCCCCGTTATCGCGTGGTCAGACCGCTTCAAGTTTGAGATGTCAGAGAGCAATGAGCGCGTCAGTTCCCCCATCCTTCATATGCTGCAACGCTCCAGCTTTCTCGCGCTGCTCAAGGAAAAGACATTCGGCCCCTGGGGCGAGCGTATCTATTATGGTCTTGCCCATCGCCGCATGGAACGCATCATTCAACCGCTCGATGAGCCGGAAAAAAGAAAGGTTCCGCCGCTCGCGATTGGTCTGGGGCTTGTAGCCGCATCCGTTGTGCTGTACGCCACCGTTCAGGCCTTGGCGATGCTCAGACACATCCAGCTCAGCGAAGTCAAACTACTCCTGCTGGGGGCGGGAGCCACCTTTCTTCGGGTGAATGCCTCCCTCCTCATCGCCTCACTTTGGACAATTCCGGTTGGAGTCATGATCGGATTCAACCCCAAGCTGGCACGCATTACGCAACCCATTACACAGATCGCTGCCTCGTTCCCCGCACCTTTCCTGTTTCCCATCATCATCCTCGGCCTGCAGCATCTACGCCTCGGTCTGGGGGTGGGCTCCATCGTCCTGATGCTGCTGGGGACCCAGTGGTACATCCTCTTTAACGTCATTGCAGGAGCCATGGCTATTCCCTCCGATCTGCGCGAAGTCGCCAATCTCTTCCACTTCAAAAACCTTCAGCGCTGGACTACGGTGATCCTTCCAGGAATCTTTCCCTACCTGCTTACCGGTCTCGTCACGGCGTCTGGGGGCGCATGGAACGCCAGCATCATTGCCGAGTACTACAATCTCAGAGGGCATACGTTGCAGACGATAGGCCTCGGCGCACAGATCAGTGCCGCTTCAGACAAAGGACAGTTTCATATTCTGCTGCTGGCAACCATGATCATGGCCATGATGGTCGTCACCATCAATCGCCTGGTATGGAGAAGGCTCTACCGTTTGGCGGAGACACGATACTCCCTGGAGGGTTAGACAAGGGAGGTTTAGACTAATAAGTTGGCCTGCACGCGATCCCCATGATCGAAGCCCCCCGATTGCCGCAGCCGCATGAAATGCTACAGTTTGTAGTCGCACACAAAGCTCCGGCACCGCTTAGAGCAACGGGTCTACGCCACCGTCTCAACCAATTGCAATTCATCCTCCTTCTTATAAAGGCTCGACTTAATGGAAAGCACGCTACTTCCTGGCAAGCCGTACCCTCTGGGTGCGAAGTGGGACGGTACCGGTGTCAACTTTGCAATTTACTCAGAAAACGCTACTGGCGTCGAACTTTGCCTGTTTTTAGAGGATGGAACTCAGACCGATGCAATCCGCCTCACCGAGACTACGGCGTTCGTCTGGCACGGATATCTCCCCGGCATTTCGCCCGGACAGCTGTATGGCTACCGCGTATTCGGACCTTGGGAACCGGAGAATGGACTTCGCTTCAACCCCGCTAAACTCCTTGTGGATCCGTACGCCCAGGCGGTCAGTGGCACTGTGGATTGGGAGCAACCCATCTTCCCCTACGAGATTGGCGCCGAGAATGCAGACTTGCACTGCGATGAACGCGACAGCGCTGCGGGAGTCCCCAAGAGTGTCGTAGTAAATCCTTACTTTGACTGGGATCAGGATCGACCATTGCGGATTCCGCTGGTGGATTCCATCATCTACGAGGCACACGTGAAGGGATTCAGCATATTGAACCCCGACGTGCCGGAACCATTGCGCGGTACCTATGCAGGTCTCGCATCGCCCGCCAGCATCCGCCACTTCAAACGGCTCGGTATAACCGCCGTTGAGTTGATGCCTGTTCACCAGTACGTGGACGACAGCTATCTTGTACATAAGAATCTGACGAACTACTGGGGCTATAACACGCTCAGCTATTTAAGCCCGGAGGGTCGCTACAGCGCATCCGGCGACAAGGGACAGCAGGTGGCGGAGTTCAAGGCCATGGTGAAGACCCTTCACCGCGAGGGCATCGAGGTCATCCTCGACGTGGTGTACAACCACACGGCCGAAGGCAGCGAACTAGGCCCGATGTTGAGCCTGCGCGGCATCGATAACCCCACATACTACCGACTCGTTGCTGATAACCGTCGCTATTACATGGATTACACCGGCACCGGAAATACCTTGAATGTCCGCCATCCCCAGGTGCTCAAGCTGATTATGGATAGCCTGCGCTATTGGGTTCTCGAAATGCACGTAGACGGCTTCCGCTTTGATCTGGCTGCGACCCTCGCGCGCGAACTGCATGACGTGGACCGTCTGAGTGGCTTTTTCGACATCATCCACCAGGATCCGACCCTGGCCGACATCAAGCTTATCGCTGAACCATGGGATGTTGGCGAAGGCGGCTATCAGGTGGGGAACTTCCCTGTCCTGTGGGCGGAGTGGAATGGCAAGTACCGCGATACCGTGCGCCGCTATTGGAAAGGCGACGACGGCCAACTGAGTGATCTGGGATATCGGCTCACCGGCTCCAGCGACCTCTATCAGCACGATGGCCGGCGTCCTTATGCGAGCATCAATTTCGTGACAGCACATGATGGATTCACGCTGCGCGACCTGGTTAGCTATAGCGAAAAGCACAACGAAGCCAACGGCGAAAACAATAATGATGGCACCAATGACAATCACTCCTGGAATATGGGAGAGGAAGGACCCACGGACAACCCCGAGATTCTGCACGCCCGCGAACGGCAAATGCGGAACCTGATGACGACCCTGCTGTTCTCGCAAGGAGTGCCGATGCTCTCCGGAGGCGACGAACGGGCGCGAACTCAGCAAGGCAACAACAACGCCTACTGTCAGGACAACGAGACCAATTGGTATGAATGGACGTCTGACCCTGTTTCTGAACGCTTACTGGAATACACCGCCAAGTTGATTCAGTTGCGCAAAGCGCACCCGAATCTGCGACGCAAGAAATTCTTTCAAGATCGCGTTATACACAACTCTGAAGCTCGTGACATTGCATGGTACGGGACGGACGGCAACGAACTCGACCAGGGTTCGTGGGATTCCGGCTGGGTGCGCACGCTCGAAATGATGCTGAACGGCTCGACGCTTGGAATCAAAGACGAGATGGGTACCTACGTGAAGGACAACTCGTTTCTATTGCTGCTCAACGCCCATTACGAGCAAGTTACGTTCACGCTGCCACCAGCCACGGACGGCACACAATGGATCGAAATCGTCGACACCAACGATATCGACTGTCCGTTCAAGAATCTACTCGCTAAGGAGAAGGTCACTCTTGAAGGCCGGTCACTGGTGCTGCTGATTGAAAAGACCGGTACGGAGGTCAAAGCTGCACTA
>JANXZS010000271.1 GCA_025355385.1 Acidobacteriaceae bacterium
ATTCAAAGATCTCACTTTCCGGGAGTCCCCGCGTTGTGATTGTTGCAAGAGTCGCGACCTTCCCGAGACGTGGATGGATCTGACTTCGCAATTGTTGAACCAGCTTCGCCTTCGTGATACCCGCTTCGAGCAAAATTACGCAGGCGACACTGTGGAGGGCTATGCTTCGCTCGACAGTGTTACGGATTGACGACAAGCTGCACTTTCCAGTCTTGCACTCAACGTAGAGTAAGTTCATATCGCCAAGAACTGAGAGAACGTCGTAATCTCCCGATGCTCCTCCATCCGAGTTCCGATACACGTTGTTGACGCTGACTCCAAATGAAGATGAGAAGGCCATAAACTTCCGGATTAGCAGTTCTCCGACATACCACTCGAAGGTTGTCGAGTAACGCTGACGGTCACTGCGAAACTCGGACCGGGCAATCAATGCCTTAACGTGATCGGAATTGGGGACGTGGTCTGGCGCCTCAATATATCGAAGGAGTTCGGACCTCATTTGGGGACTTTCGAATAACTGGTAAAGATGATCCAAGTCCGCCTGAGTCCAGTAGTCCATCTCTAGAATTGTCTGCCTGGCAGACGCCTCAGTTTGAATCTCAAAGCCACGAGAGCTTAGGAGCCTTTCGACTGAAAAGAGCTGTCGCAATCGCAATTGGTCAGGGCTGAGCTGTGTTCTTCCCCCGATGACGCTTTTGATTTGGCAACTCCGCTGACCTCATTTTACAGAGCAGAGTCTCTGCGAAGCCAACGCGGTACGGAATCGTAACTGTAGTTACTGCGACCTATTTATACCACTCCAGATCCTCAATGGCGCCGCAGCGGTCGCATATGAAGTGATGATGCCGTATGCCTTTCGCGTCAAATCGCGCGGCGCGACCCTCAACTGCTACCGAGCACTAATCCCGCCTCGACTAAATCACGCAAGTTGTTGTAGGTCGTGGCTCTCGATGAACGCGGGTCCAGGCGATTGACCGCCTCGAAAATCTCCGCAGCGGTGGGATGGCCGGTGTTTTCTGATAAGAACGCCATTACGCAATGACGCTGCGGGGTGCACCTTAACCCGCTGCTCTCTAGAGATCGTCAAATCGCTTCATACCTAATGAATTTTTAGTCTATCTAAAGTCGGATTTAGTCAAAAATCATGCTTCTCGTCACTTTACCTCCGATTTGTCGGCAACAGGAAGTTCAGGTCGCATCCTGTTTGCCCGTGACTCGGCCACGATCTTTAGAAAAGAGGTGCACGGGCCTTGTAGCAACCACGCCTAGCTGTGTAGCATGGCCCACGCAATGCTGTTTTCTGACCTCGCACTCTCGAAACGTTTGGAGCTAACGGAGGGGTACGCGTGCGTTCAGTTCGCTGAGGCACAACGTCGTCTGGTCCCCGATAGCGGCGCCGAGTGGATGGAGTGCGCTGGGGCATTCGCAATCTTCAATGGCGTCGACTCCCCCGTTACTCAGAGTTTCGGACTCGGAATCTTCGAGGAACTGAGGCCGGGATCGCTGGACTTGATTGAAAGCTTTTTTCTCGACCGCGGAGCCCCTGCCGTCCATGAGCTGAGCCCTTTTGCTGGGGTCGCTGCGGTGAACTTGCTGTGTAAGCGCAACTATAGACCGGTCGAGCTTAGCAGCGTCCTCTATCTTCCGGTTGAGCAGCCTGCAGTGGAACACCAGGGGCATGTTAGTGTGCACATCATCGTGGCGGAAGAGGTGCAAGTTTGGGCCAGCATAAGCGCCAGAGGCTGGGCTCACGAACATCCGGAACTGCTGGAAACTGTTCTACAATTCGGCACCGTCATTTCTGCAGCGCGCCAGGGGATCGTGTGCTTCCTCGCTGAGGTTGACGGTGAACCTGGCGCTGCTGGAGTGCTGTGTATCCATGAAGATGTTGCGCTCTTTGGCGGGTCGTCAACCATTCCAGAGTTGAGACGTCGTGGGCTGCAAACGGCGCTCCTTCACGAGCGGATGCGCTATGCATTTGACCATCGATGCAATCTAGCGATGATGGTGGCCGAGCCGGGCAGCAATTCCCAACGCAATGCTGAGCGCAAGGGTTTCCGGATCGCATACACACGCACAAAATGGCGGTTGAGCACTTAGCCTAGTTGTACTCGACGGGTTGCTGAAGCAGAAGCCTGGTTCGGAACGTCCAGCCCTTGATTTAGCACCTCATACGCTGTTTGGGTGGCTCTTTCGCTCCTAAACCGTCGACTGCAAACAGACTCCTATTTACCGTAATCTTCGGGGTTGACAGCCAGGGATGCGGGCGGAAATGTGGAGACGGCCGAGCCAAGCGACGTGTTTGGCGAATCGCCCATCGTCAATTCAAGCGTACCGCCATTTGCGATGTCGGCGTGGCGAAACCAGACTCGATCGAGCGTCTTTTCGTTCAGACGAATGCTCTGAACATATTTGTTGTCATGGGAGTTATTGTGCACATTGATGGAAAATTGACGGCCATTCTTCAGTTGGATGGTCACCTTATCGAAGACTGGACTGCCCACGTCGTACGTTGGAATTCCTGGTGTGACAGGATAGAAGCCCATCATTGAAAAGACCACAAATGCGCTCATGCCACCCCCGTCTTCGTCACCCGGGATACCTTGCAGTGTGTCCGTGAAAAACGATTCGAGCAGCATGCGCACGCGCTTCTGCGTTTTCCACGGGGCCCCGAGCCGGTTGTATATATAGGGAATGGAGAGGCTAGGTTCGTTCCCCATTGAAAACTGGCCGGCCATTGACGTGGAATCGGGAAGCTTCGCTTGGAATTCATACTTTGAGCGACCCAGCGGCTCGCGGAAGAGCTGGTCCAGATTGGCCTCTGCCTTGGCGGTTCCGCCCATTAACGCGATCAGGCCGTTGAAATCGTGCGCTACATCCCAAGTGTACGTATAACCATTATTCTCGTCGTAATAGTCCCGCGCGCCTAGTCCACCGTCGAACTTCGGATCCATCGGTTCAATCCAGTGCCCATCTGAGTCTTTGGGCCACATAAGTCCGTTCTCAACGCGGAACAGGTTCTTGTAATTCGCAGCGCGCTGAAGAAAGAGTTTCTGGTCTTCAGACTTATGCAGAACATGGGCAAGCTGGGCGATGTTCCAATCGTCAAAACTGTTTTCCAGCGTGACAGGTACGGGCTGACGCTTCTCGAATGGGTGAACCCCCGGCACCGTTTCTCTTTCTCCGGGATGCAAGGCCGGTATATAACCGTGCGCGGAGTAAAAATCGTCTAACGGCCCCTTTGCGGCAAGGCTCCAAGGAAGCATGGTCACTTCAAGCGATCTTTTGCGGACACCTTCATAGGCTGTCGGCAAATCAAAGTTCCGCACACCTTTGAACCAGGCATCGGCAAACCACGGCGCGGCGTGATTGCCATTCATGCACGCGTAATTCCCGGTCAGGATTGCAAACGTAGGCATTAAGCCAGATTGTTGATACATGCGAACATACGACTGGATCTTGTCCGCTTCCATCTCCGGGTTGAGCAGAGTTTGCAGCGGCTCCAATGCGCGGAACGTATCCCACAGCCAGTTGTCCACATAGAACGGACGCGCATCCTGATGGACCTGGTGGTCAAACGCGCTGTAGTAGCGACCATCTTCAGTGATGTTGACCATTCGCTCGAAGCAGCGATAGAGGGCGGTGTAGAAGACCCTGCGTTGCGATGTGGTGCCGCCTTCCACAGCAATCTGACCCAGAACTTCGTTCCAACGCGCCTTTCCCGCATCCTTCACTCTGCCGAGACCCCACAAAGGAATTTCGTGCTGTAGATTTTTCCTCGCCTGCTCAGCACTGATGAATGAAATGCCGTAGCGAAAGTCCAGAGATTTGCTGTCGCGCGCCGAGGCGATCACTCGTCTTCCAGCTTTGAGGTTTTCCATCTTGAACGTGACTGGCGCGCTGAATTCGCCGTAAACATACGCCTTCATGCCGTCAAAGAGCTCTTCGCCATTGACCACGCCGCCGTCTTGCACGCGCATGTCGCCGGACAGCCGGTTGGCAAGCACAACTGAAGCTTTGCCATTCGGAAAGCCGAAACGGAAGTAGCCGCAGCGTTCGGTTGCCGAGAACTCCACCTGGATCAGCGAATCGTCGAAGCGCGTGGAGAAATAATACGGCGTGGTCTTTTCTTGATCATAGGCCGCAGGACCGCCGTCGCCCGGCATGATACTGAACAGCTCCTGCATCCGGTGCGAGTTAATCGTCAGCGGAAATGACGCGATCTGATCATCGAGAGCATCCGCGCGAACGGGATACACACGCACCATGCTGTTAGGTAAAAATACGGCCGGACGGGTTGGCAAGAGGAGAATGCCGACATTGCCGATGGTGGGATCAACATACTCCACTTGCGCTGTGGCGTGCGCTGCGAAGATTGTCAGAGTTGCTAACAGTCCGGCGGCCAGAATATCTGCAAGGCAAATACTCTTTCCAACAAGTTTTGCAATTTTCAACTTAATCTCCATTTCATTTGCCCAGCAGTAAATGACCGATGAATGATCAAGGTCTCAGGGATCTCATTGGCCACGAAAATGGGCACCCTAAGTGTCGACTTTGAGACCCGATTCTCGCGACCGTCCCCAATAGTCTATTCCTGAGATGGTCGTCGCTAGCGATCTAATCGAAGGGGCTTCGATGAAGGCCTCTTAAGCAACTTTAGAAGTGAATCGCGGATCGCACTCCGAGTTTCTTCAGGGACTTTGACGCGCCTGATATGTTCAGACGCAAGCGAAGTGCGGAGGATTTTGCAGAAGACATCAAAATGCATCTCGAACTCGAAGCGGACGAACTTCAGGGCGAGGGCTTGAGCGAGGACGAGTCACGATGGAAGGCGCGGCGTAAGAAGCTGGCGCCGAGACAGTGCCACAAACTGGCGGTGGTTCATCAAAGAGAAATGCAGAAAGGAAACCGCCACCGGGCTACGCTCGCCGTCGCCCGAAAGATGGTGGCATATCTGCTTGCCGTAAATCGGCAACAACGGGATTTCGTGCCTGCGGGAGAACGCCGGGCTGGGACGGCATAAAACTGCCTCCTTATAAAACAGGATGATCCATGTGCAGACTGCCAGATCCCGCCGTTTGCCGACTGAGCGAAGGAGGTCACACTCCGGAGGCTCCCCTCGGATTGTTTCGGGACTGGCAGAGAATACCAAGAACACAAACTCAATCTTCTGCGATAGCTCTTCGGAGCTTGAGGCAGCAAATGGATGTCTGGTTCTGCGAAAGCAGGAACCATTAGCCGAGAGGCATCATCTGAGCGATGTTCTGCGCAACTATTGAGCCGAGGGAAGGGATTGCTGGCCAATGTGTTAGAGCAATAGCGCGATGGCAGATACAGCGATCCCAAAAGCAACCGCGTCTTCGACAAGTGCTGCAGGTAGGTCTCTAAGCTCCGGCGTTCTAAGTGATTGGAAGGTCTGTGTAACTCGGCGATTTCGCATAAGCCGAGCAAAGCCTTCCAACTGGTCTCCCCGCGGTAGCCTTGTGCTTCGCCCGACTCTCGTAATCCATCCCGGCTTCACGATCGCGCGTTCGACGCGAGGCGACAGTGCAGCTTCAAAGTGCACTTCCTGGCACAGGGCGATCCTATTCCATAGGGAACGCACACCTGGGACTTGAGTAAAGCCATGGCGGAAATTTACTCGAACCGCCCGCACAAGGTAAAAAAACTATATGAGGACGGCAATCATGCTGTGGGGACGCGAAGTGCGTGTCAGCGGAATCACCATGGTGCGGTCCTGTAAGTTTGCAAACAGACATTTTGGCCAGCCGGGAATGATAGGTGTAAGATCGGGCCGCTGTCCCTTGCCAGATGCCGCACAATGGAGATCTACGCAAATATGGTTCAGAGGATCCAGCATTCCTATCTTTCGCTGCCGCAGCACAACAAGTGCTTCGCGTTGATCTCAGACGCTCCGGAAAGCGACGTGAAGCGAGCCATCGTATTTATCCACGGGTTCAACGGGAGCGCCAAGGGTACATGGACGGACTTTCTATCCCTCGTCGACGATCCGCAGGCTTCAGGCGACTGGTGGGAGGCGGCCGATCTGTTTTTCTTCGACTATCAGTGGATTCTGTCTTTCGGCAGCTCACGAACAACACATTGAAAACATACAAGTTCATTGAGGAGATTTTTCCCAAGCCGAAAATCATTGGCCGTGCACACGCCTACCGCAGCGTGCCTTTCGAGTACGAAGATCTTGTCCTGGTGGGTCACCCCGAAGGCGGTCTGCTACTCAGGAGGGTCATCGTCGAGGCCGCACAGCGAGATACCGCAATCGGTAGGTTCATGCGGGACAGCAGATACACGGAGGGCACGCAACCCTCAGCAACAGGCATGCTCAAGGCCCAGATGAGACTGTTTGCTCCGGTGCTCGGCGGAGACATGCAAAGCGGTCTTGCCGGAGTGCGCGTCACGCTGCCGGTGATTTCGAACGTGCTGTCGGCCAGTGCCGCCAAGAAGGGGATGGACCAAGGCGCTCCTTCGGTGACCGAGGCGCGACGGCGCACCGATGGATACGCAAAGTATCTGTGGTTCGACTGCTTTCGCGCGCATATTATCTGGGCGGAGAAGGATTCAATCATCAACAGTGAGAAGTACGATGAAGACCGCCAGTGCCTCAACTTTCCGACGGGATCCACCCACACCAGCATCTGCAAACCAACGCTGAATTACTCGCTTCCCCTGAACTTCGTCGAGGAGGGCGTCGACCGCTATGAGTGTCAGTGACTTTGATTACCGCCGCCTGGCTACTGCCGAATTTTTGACAGAGGGACTCGGCGGCAAGCTGACGCGAAGTCCCGAAATGCTTATGCGCGCTTCGATCGAGGACGCTTCCGGCGACTGGAAGCAGTCCGCGATAACGTATGCCTGCGGGAACATCATCGAGCGCGTCTTCTGGATAGGACGCGGTCACTGGATGGGCTATTTCGAACACGTAGCGCCGATATCTGGGGATGAGCGAGGTCTCCTCCAAGAGTATGAGCCACTGCTAGATGACGCAGGGTTTCCGACAGATTTCCAGAATGTTCGCAAACTCCTAATAAATCGGGACAGCGTTCTCGACGAGTCGTTTTTTAGTCGGTACTACTCCGGCACCCCTCTGCGCCGTCGCGTCTCTGCATGGTACCCGGCATTTCAGGCCGCTCTCGTCGTTTCGGAATACCTCACGGAAAGCCCCATCACCGCCTTTTTCCTGTTTCTGAGAGATGGCAATGTAGAGAAGTTTCTGGAGCACGCGCCATTCCCGGATGCGGTAATGAAGGCCCTGCAGAATAATCCGCACGTGTACCCTTACTTTGGCGAGCATACCTGGCGAGAATCCGTGATCGCTGGCTTCATTCGCTATACGGAATTTCTTTCGGCAATGGGTGACATCTTTCCCGAAGTGAATACCCGGCCATTCGCGGAGACCCCTGATGACATTCCTACGCGTATCGTGAACCGCGACATTCTCTACGCTGGTATCAGGCCATTCCGGTGGCGATTTCCGAGCGACGAAAGAGCGCGCGCTGCCTTCCAGGCCGTTCTGATGGTCTTCATGAAGATGGTTTCGCAGGAATTCGCTAAATACCCAGTCATGGGACTTCAGTGGTCGCAGGAAGGTACCTACTTTCAGGTGGTTCGTCTCTCGCAGCGCTTCTTCGGTGCGAACGACTCGGAAGACGAATATGCCGAAGGTCTGGAAGATCCAGATTTGGTTCTGGAGAGGCGCCGCAGATCTGCGGCGCTGGAATTTAGGCTCCGCGAACTTAGGGGAGAGGACTCCGAGCGTGTGCCCTGGTGATTCCCTTGCCAGTTGCGAGTCCATCGCCAAGGGTAATGCCGATGGGGTTTCCTGATCGAACCTTCGATCCGGTCTTTATCGGCTCCGTGGTGTTTGCCCGTACACCATCCAACGATTCGAACGCATTCTGGATGTTCTGCGCTGATACAGCCCGCGATAATCGGCCTCGCGGGATCCGCCTTCGGACCTTACAATCTTTTGTTTCCTTCCTGGTTCTATGTCTTTTACTCGGTCTGCACGAGCGCATGTTTGCAGCGGAAACAAGTAGCCCCAACGACGGGCTTAGTCAACTCTCATTCGAGACCGACGCTGTGGGACCCGAACGGTTTATGGCCGTCCACGGGAGACGCTCCCTCATTCAGGGATATGCTACTCGCGGCCTCGAAATATGGGCTTATCCTCTACAGATTGTTGATGGATATGAGGTCGGATTTCGCAAGTAAGGCTCGACAACCGAAGTCAATGGCGCTGCTTTATTGAAGAAGATCACTTATAAACCAGACGAAATCATCCGAACTTTCATTGGACCCGATTTTGTCGTCCGCGAGAGCCTTTTTGTACCTCTTAGTGAACCGGCGGCTATCCTTACATACACAATCGATAGCAAAACACCTGTCGACATCGTCATCCGCTTCACTCCAATTCTTAACTTCATGTGGCCCGGGTCGATCGGGGGCCAAAGTACAAGATGGGATCCTGCGGCGTTGGCGTATGTACTCTTCGAGCCCTCTCGCCAATTCTCCGCATTTGTTGGTTCGCCCGACATCATCTCGCATGATGACACCGTGAACAGTGCAGCGCCGGAATCCAATAGAAGATGCTTTGCATTTGCGATGAAAGCTGGAGGGGAATCCGAACATCGATCTGTTACCGTATTTGTCGGCCTTCTCGAAAAGGGGAAACCGACCCCGCGGTCGCGATGCATCATCTGGTTGTGACCGCGAGAGAATCCAAGAGTGAAGCGCACACCCACTACGTGGCACTTGAGTCGAGCACTTTACAGATTGTCACACCGGACGACACGGTAAATCAGGCTCTGGCATGGGCCGGAATCGCGCTTGATCAGACATGGGTATGCAATCCATATCTTGGATGTGGATCGGTTGCAGGATACGGACCATCACGAGACGCTCGCCGTCCGCAATACGAATGGTTCTTCGCCGGAGATGGGCTTACCACTATCAGTGCCATGCTTGCAGCGGGTCAGTATGATCGCGCCAGAGAGACCTTGTTGTTCATCATTAAGTATCAGGATCCTAAGACGGGAATGATCTGGCACGATATCTCTCAGAGTGCCAGCTTTCTAGATTGGGCCAACAAGTATCCGTACATGTTCGTCCACGTGGATATTACCTTCCAATATCTGAACACCGTTGCGCGATACTTATCAGAAACCGGTGATATGCAATTTGTGACGGATAACTGGTCTTCTTTGCAATCAGCGTACGGTTATTGCAAATCACTCACCAGCGAATACGATGGAATTCCCCGAATCCCGGCGACCAAGGAAGCAGGCAATGAACAGGACCGTCCCACAGATGAGTTAGATCTTTCCGTGAGCTGGCTCTCTGCCTCACAATCGTTTGCTCAGCTTGCCGATCTTGCCGGGCATGCAACAGAAGCGGAGAAGGCAAGACGCGCCAGCGAGAGAGCGCGGGAATCCATCGCCAGCCGCTATTGGCTCAAAGATAGCAACCGTTGGATTGATGGTTACACTGAAACTGGTAAGCCTGTCCTAAGTCGAGGTATCAGTGGAATTAGCCTGATCGAGAACCATATTTTGAATCAGGCACAGAACAATATTGTCCTGAATCAGATTGCTTCCTCCGACTTCCAAACCGATTGGGGTACCAGAAGCATCGCTTCAAGTTCGCCGGATTTCGATCCTAACTCATATGCGAAAGGCAGCGTGTGGGCGATCAGCACGGCGGATGTGGCCTCGACGTTCTGGACTGAGCATCGGCCCTCTACGGCCTTTTCCATCTGGAGTTCCCTCATCCCATGGAGCTCGCTTGATTCCCTAGGGCATTTGCATGAGGTGTTGGCGGGCGATGTCTTTCATCAGCAATCGGAATCAGTGTCTGAGCAAACCTGGTCCTCAGCTGCGCTTCTTTCTTCGACAGTACATGGCTTACTCGGTCTGGATGTTGACGAACAGTCGAACCGCGTGACCTTCTCTCCACACCTACCCGCGGAGTGGGACAGCCTTCGAGTAGACCGCGTCAGGCTCCCACGAGGAGTTCTAACCTTTTCTCTAGCTCGGTCGATTGATAGCCTGGAGCTTACGGTTGAAAATGGGGGAAGTCCCACGGCCCTTCGATTTGCGCCCGAAATTCCCTTTGGAGCGCGCCTGACTGGTGCAGCGATCAATGGAAAACAAGTTCGAGCAAAGCAAGAGGATCACGAGCAGGACTCTCACGCAGCAATAGACGTGGAGATTGCTCATGGAGTGACGCGCTGTTTAATTCGCTATAAAGGTGGTGTTTCCCTCAGCGTGCCTCGACGCGTCCTGCTCCCGGGGGGACAAAGCCACGGCGTAAAGATAACCGGCGTCAAATACAATGGAGTGAACCTTCTAGTGGACGCGGATATCGATAGCTCTCGGGAGGCTACGATTCTACTAAAGACGTCCGAGAAGATCCTGAGTGTCAAAGGGGCTGCTCTGCATCGTCTGTCGAATGGTTGGGCTGAGCTTTCGATTGCGCCCGCAACGAACGCTGAGACAACGCAAGCCCTATATCGGCCTGTTCAGATCGTAGTGGAACTCTTCGCGCACAGACGAGGCAGGTAAGATAGCAGAAGGTGTCAACGAATTTGGAACAAGTGGCTCAGAGTGTCGAGGTTCTTCAGTCGCGAATACCGGCGTATCGGCGCTTCGCTTCATTGCAGTGGATCCCCGTCGTAGTATCAACCACCCACATCCGCTTCTCACGCTGCTATCTGAGTAGGTAGGGCGCATGCCGTCAATTTGCACGGGGGCGATAGCTGGAAGTCAGGACTAATTCGCTTCGTTAGCAAGGAATCAGCCGGATTCGAGAAACATTAACGGGCAGTTGGACCGTGGGAGCTTAGCGCTCCCCAGCCAGCGTGGAGAGAGATCCAGAGATGAGGTCATTGCATGACATGGCCTATGGGATATATCTTTCAGCCTATGAGAAAGCTCGTCTTCCAGAATCTATTGCTGCCCGGTCTCTGTCTAGGATTGATCCCTGTGGGCGGGAGTGCGCAAACGTTGCTGGTGGTCAATCAGGGCGACACTACTCTCAGCATCGTCGATCCTGTGTCTGCACGACAGGTTGCGACCATAGCAGAGGGGACCGCCGGGGTCCATGGTCACGAAGTTGCCGTATCCGCCGATGGACGCACTGCCTTTGTGCCCATCTATGGCAGCTCCGGCGTTGGAAAGCCCGGTATCGATGGACACGAGATGCTCGTCATCGATCTGCCAACGCGCAAAATCGTCGGCGACATCGATTTTGGTCATGGCGTACGACCGCATTTCCCATTGCTGGACCCGGTGACCGGGTTGCTCTATGTCACGACAGAGTTGGATAAGACTGTAACGGTGATCGATCCGCGAACAAGCAAGATCGTGGGCGCGGTTGCCACCGGGCAGGAGCAGTCGCACATGCTGGCACTCTCCCATGACGGCCGGCGCGGCTATACAGCAAACGTTGGGCCTGGCACCATCTCTGTCCTCGATATGGTGGGCCGGAAGACAGTAGCGATCATTCCGGTATCGGGAGAGGTGCAGCGGATTTCAATCTCGTCGGACGGTAAGCTGGTGTTCACAGCAGATCAGACTAAACCCCAGCTTGCCGTCATTGATACAGCGACGAATCGGGTGAAAACGCGGGTAGCATTGCCTGGCCTGGGTTACGGGACGGCCCCGACGCCAGACGGCCGTTGGCTGCTGGTCGCTATCCCCTCTGCGAACCAGGTGGCTGTTGTGGACCTGCGAAGCATGCAGGTGGTGCGCCGCATTGAGGTTCCAAGTTCCCCGCAGGAAATACTGCTTCGTCCGGATGGCAAGATAGCGTATGTGTCGTGCAACGCGAGCGGGCAGGTTGCGGCGATTGATCTGGCGCAATGGAGCGTCCAGAAGCTGATCGTCGCAGGCAAGTATGCGGACGGTCTCGCGTGGGCGAAATGATCCATGATGGCCCTGCTCATGCGGCATGAGAATCCTCGCGGCAAATCCATGGGGAGTCTCCTTCGCTGCTTCTGATCCAGGATTTCAGTTTAGAGAGCGAAAACGCGAGCCGGATTTTCAACGGTGAGGCGGTTGATCTCTGCGGCAGTGACACCGGCGCGACGTAGCGCTGGCAGAAAACGATCCGACAAGGCGTTGAAGTCGTAAATTTTTCCGCCTCCCGGCTCGCCGACGTGATACCAGCCGGAATCCATCGAAATAAGCAGCTGACGCGGGGATTTTTGCAAAATCGGCATGACAATCGACAGGTGTTCGGCTTCTGTCTTTCGCCCGATCGCATCGATCGAAACCCATGAACCGGCAACAGCGATTTGCTGGTTTAAATCGACCCCGTTGTCGTCGCAATGAGCGACGACGAATTTGCCTGGATCACCGCCCTTTGCGGCAAAGCGCAGCGCTGCCGACAGACCCGAGGGACCCGGCGAATGACAGATCACCGCCGAATTGGTCTTATTGTTGACCATTGCTGCGGCGGTCAGCAATTTATCATCCATCTCCGACATGCGCGTTGGCGCAACGGCCAGGCCGTCGACGCGGATTTTGACGAAGCCCGGTCGCACGCCAGTGTCTTCGATGCCATTTTCCCATTCCGCCAGCCAGCGCGCAGCGATTCGCGTGGCCGTTTCGTTTTGCACGCTGGGCGGAAGATAAAGCCCCTTGGCATCGCCATAGTAGCCCGTGTTCGTCAGGATATGCAGGCCGGTACCCAGTGCCAGCTTTTTCAAAACAAGCGGATCACGGGCAAGGTAGGCTGGCGTGCAATCGACGAATCCTCGTACGCCGCGCTGTTTCGCGGCCAGCAGATATGGCTGCATGACAGCAACCACGTCGTCGGGGTTCCAGCGACTACGGTTGGTCTTTTGCGCACCGATGAAGTCAACCATCACATGTTCGTGGGGAAGAACGAAGCCGAACGAGGACGCCGGGATCGACCCTGACACTGTCCGAATGGTTGTACCCTTTGCCCCCCACGCCGGGGGCACTATACTCACCGCCGCGGTGGCCGAGAGGAGTCTTAGTGCCTCGCGACGACTTTGTATAAAGACTGCCATGATTTGCTCCTCAGGTTTAAGGCTCGTGAACTGGAGCTGAAGATAAACAAATCGGACGCATCGATGTTGAACCACGGGCTGACGACGTCGGCGCCGCCTAGGCGAAGGTCGCATCCATCCAAATCGAAATCAGATTATCAGGAGTAGAACGGGAGATCCAGTCGGGTGGGGGCGGATGCGTAAGGCGGATCATTATTTTGATACAACTTGCATATACAGATTGCAACCTTACTTGCAAAGATATCGCTGAGGTTTCATGACAAGGTCAATTACGGCGAGGTGGAGTGCTTGGAGCCAAACATGGTGGCGGAGTGACGATAAGCGTTCAAGAACAATTTGGGCAGATCGATATTTATGTATTCGATCAAGTGCTGCGAGGGAACATCGCACCTAGTATGCGTGTGCTCGACGCTGGATGCGGTTACGGACGAAACCTGGTCCATCTGCTGCGCGAAGGATGTGAGGTGTTTGCTCTGGACGAGGACGCCGATGGGGTTGAGCACGTCCACCAGCTTTCTGAGTCGCTTATGACCGGATTACCAGCAGAGAACTTCCAAGTGGGATCGATTGAGCGCATGGGGTTTCCCGATGAGTTTGCGGATGTTGTGATCTGCAATTCCGTACTCCACTTTGCGCGCGATGATAGGCATTTCCGCACAATGTTGACAGAACTCTGGCGGGTGTTAAGGCCGGGCGGGATGCTGTTCTGCCGGTTGGGTTCAAAGATTGGAATGGACTTCGAACGCGTGCGCGGCAACCTGTTCAAGATTGGGGACGGTTCTGAGTGGTTTCTCGTAGATGAGGAGATGCTCCTCGCCCTGACTGAGGAGATGAATGCAGTGCTCGTGGACCCGCTGAAGACCACGATCGTGCAGGATTATCGTTGCATGACAACTTGGGTTACAAGAAAACGAAGACACAAGAGCCAAACCGGATGAGGCCTGGCTTCTTGGCACGGAGCTGTGCGAAGGCCATGGAAGGTGGAAGTCGGTTCGCGACCTATCGGTATTCGATTTTGGCGGTCGCTCCCGAACACTCTCCTAGGGCGTGGGGGCCTCTTCCTGTTCGACCTCTTTGCCCTCGCCGGGGAAAGGCCATTTGCGGTTGAGAGGTTGCGTCTCTTCGCGAACCGCTTTGGGCACTTTGTTGACTTTGAGGTTTTCGAGTACGTGCACCCCAAGCTTACCAGCGCTGGCGATGTCGATGTCGCCATCGTGGTCGAAGTCGCCAGCAACGAACTGGGTGCCGGCGCTAGCGGTGCCGTTAACCGAGAGATCGATGCGGGTGAAGACGGGGTCGGCTGTGCTATCGGCAATTTGTGTACTGCCCTGCGTTCCCTTGACGGCCGGCGGGTGGGCAGGTTTCCTGCCGGTCGCGTGGGCTTTGGCGGAGGCAAACTGGGCCTTGGTGGGTAGCTTGTAGGCGTAGACACTGACGGGATCATAGGATCCGGGGTCCGCCCCGGAGTGGCCGCGGTAGCGCTTGCCAGTGATTAACTCGGGTACACCGTCTCCGTCGATATCGACCAGGGCGAGGGCATGCGACTGCGAAAAGGACTCGTCTATGGTGTGGCGGATCCACTGGCGATGGGCGGGGGTACCGGCCTGTTCTAGCCAGTACAGTCCGTAACTGTGGCCCTGGCCGTAGATGAGATCGAGTTTGCCGTCGTGGTTAACGTCGTAGCCAATGATGGGAAAGCCTACGTCGCCTATGTCCCAGTCCCCGTGCCACTTCCACTTGTCATTGTCGGCGTCGATCTGCTCGAACCAGCCGTGGAGTGTGAGCACGTCGGCTTTGCCGTCTCCGTTGATGTCCGCGATGCCGATGCCATGGCCGTCTTCCTCGCGGCCGCCAAGGTGGTGGACGACCGGCTTGCCTTTGCTGAAGTCAACCCAGAGGACACCGGCACGGTTGTAGTGCGCAAGAGCAAGATCAGGCTTGCCATCGCCATTGATGTCGGCAAAGGCGCCCCCCTCGGTGTCGTAGCTGTCCGTGATCTTTTCGGCCTGCCAAAGGGTGCCGGCAGCGATGGCCGCAGGCCCGGGATTGCGATACCACCAAAGGCCGTTCGAGATCCAGCCCGCAGTGACGAGATCGGGCAGGCCGTCATGGTCGACATCAACAATCCATTCGCCGCAGTCGTTGACGAACTCGCTGTGGGTGCCAACGGTGCGGAACTGATGCTGCTTCCACTCGCCACCGTCGGCGCCGGGATTTTCGTACCAGTAGGCGCCGCTCAGCAGGTCTGGAAAGCCGTCACTGTTCATGTCGAGGATGGAGATTCCCTCGGCATGGTCGGTGCCAAGGCGATGGGCGAGAAAGGCAATGCGAGGCTCACCGGAGGGCCCGTTCCCAGGCTGCTGCAAGCGGAACTCGGTGGCATGGGTGGGGTCCTGAGCGTGACTCGGACCAGCCGCAAAGAGAGGCAGAACGAGCAGCGGTAGTAGGAACTTCGATTGCATCTTCATGGCGAGCTCCGGTGAGTCTGGTGCACTAGGCGATCTTCATCGTTTCGGGGTTCCAGCGCACGACGCTGCCGCGCTCGACGCTGAGATTACTGAGCAGTGCTGCGCCGGCGGCGCGGAAGCCGAAGGTTGCGTCTTCAACGACGGGCTGGCGGCTGCGGACGGCATTGAAGAAATTGTGGAAGTGGTCGTAGCTGTCTGAATAGCCCTCGGGCGCTACGAACTTCTGAACTTCGTTCGCTGGTGGGCCGCTGGGGTGCGGGATGGGATATTTCTTGCGGTACTGCTCCATGTACTGCTGCTGCATGGCGTCGGTGAAGGTGGAGACAGTGAAACCGGGCTCGCTTTCGAGCGGGGTGCGAGTGACGGTGACGGTGTTGCCGGCAATCTCCATCAGGCCCTCGGACCCGGTAAAAAGGAAGCCTTCGCTCTCTTCGCCGCCATCGACGAAGTTGACATGCAGGCTGAGGTTGAATCCCTCGGGATAGTCAAAAAGCGCGAGAAGCACGTCGTTAGCGTCGCGGCCGTCCTTCCAGAACCGCAGGCCGCCGGTAGCCATGGCACGGGTGGGGCCGTGGGCGCCGGTAATGAAGTGGGTGCCGCTGAACAGATGCACGAAGAGGTCGCCGGCCACGCCGGATCCATAGTCCTTCCATTTGCGCCACTGGAAGAAGCGCTCGGCGGAGAAAGGCATTTTCGGTGCCGAGCCGCTGAAGCGCGGCCAATCGCAGGTCTCGGGGGAGGCATCCAGCGGAATAGAGTAGTTCCAGGCGCCGGTGGAGGAGTTGCGGTCCCATCGGGCGGTGATCATGTTGAGCTTCCCGATGGCGCCGGCGGCGAGCAACTCCTTCGCCTTGGCGTAGATGATGGAGCTGACACGCTGGCTGCCGACCTGGAGGATGCGGTTCGTGGAGTGGGCGGCGTCGATGATCTCCGGCCCATCAGGGTAGATGTGGATCATGGGCTTTTCTAGGTAGACGTCCTTGCCCGCACGCATGGCGTCAATCGCGGCCTGCTTGTGCCAATGGTCGGGCGTGGCGATGAGAACGGCGTCGACGTCCGGGCGGGCAAGAATTTCGCGGTAGTCGCGAGTAGTGAAAATGTCGGCGCCCCACAACTCCTTGGCGTGGGCGAGACGGCCGTCATAGCAGTCCGCGACGGCGACCAGTTTGACTCCGGGAACCTGCAGCGCAGTGCGAGTATCGCCTTGTCCCTGAATGCCCGCGCCGATCAGGGCGAGCTGAACGGCGTCGTTGGGAGAGCGCGGCGCGGGTGCTGCAGCTTGCGCGAAGAGCGGATGCAGGCGGGTAGCGGCGGCAGCAATGGTGGCGGTCTTTGCAGCGGATTGGAGAAAGGTTCTGCGATCAAGCATGGTGGGGGGTATCTCACTTTCGTGCGTCTACTTGGCTTGTGGATGCTGTCACTGGAGAGTAAGGCAACGGGCGGGGCGGTGTCCAGTCGTGCCGGCATGGACAAAGTGAAAGAAGTCAGTCGGCGTCGACTACCGATTGCCTGTCGCAGATGTTCTGGAAGGCGTGAGTGGTCAGCGTCATTCCAGGCGGAACCGAACCATGTTGGGGATTGCCACTGATGACATATGCGCGACCTCAGATTAGGGTCGCGCAACCATCTGAGGGGACTGTCATGGAGTTCGCCCTTGCGTCTAGCCGAGACGGGCTTGAACCAAGGCGGCCCCGCTGCGTCAGCGATTGCGATGTTTCCGTTTTCGTTCTCGATGGTTACTCTTCTTAAATGACCAGCCATGTCACCGGTGCTTTCCTCTTGCTATCTTTCGTCTTCCCTGCCGTACCACTCGGAGCGCAGGTGCCTGCATCCTCCGGCAATGTGACTGCCGCGAGCTCCGCTGCCCTCCACTTTCCGGACAATGGGGAATTGCGGCACTTCAAGTCGATGAACGATCCCCGCCTTGCGCCTGAGGGCAAGCGCATCCTGATTCGCATTACGGACACGACTGCGGATGGCGCGAAGAGCCACCTGTGGCTGGCAGGCGTAGATGGGGGGGATCCGCGACAACTTACCTACTCGCCCGACGCCGATAAGCGCGGCGAGTACGAAGGCGAATGGATGGCCGATGGACAAAGCATCCTATTTCTAGCTAAACGCGGAGAACATACGTCGCTCTATCGCCTGCCGATGAGTGGCGGCGAAGCCAGAGCGTTTGAACTAAAGGTCAACCCAGTCGTCGACCAGGCCAAGCTTCCCGACGCCTTGCCGCCGAAGGACCAGGGGGCGAAGTCCAATGACCCGAAATCGACTGACGCACCGAGTGATCTCAAAACTGAAGCGAAGGCCGAGGATGCCAAGGCTGGCGAAATTCCGATCGACGTGGCGCGCTACCAGGTCGCTCCTGACGGCAAGTGGATTGCGATCCTTGCCGACGACCCGCAGACCCCTGGCGAGAAGGCGCAGAAGGAAGCCAAGGCTGATGCGGAGTGGGTGAACCATGATCCTCACGGTTCGCGCTTGTACCTGCTGAACGTAGCGACCGGCAAGCTGATGCTGGTGCCGGTGGAACCGGACGTCCGTGATGCGTGCTGGAGCAGCGACAGCTCGAAGCTGCTGGCCATCGCCGATGCCATGAACGGCGCAGGCGATCTCGCACCGGCGATGAGCAGCTGGCTCGTGAGCATTTCAAACTCCAGCCGACCCGAGAAGCTGGTGGGTCTGCCGCCAACCATCGAAGCCGCCGCATGGTCCCCGGACGGCAAGTCGATCGTCTACCTCGCGCAGGCTAAGCACGATGCACCTCCCGGCTATGCAGACCTTTACCTCTATGACACTGGCGCCAAGACGACACGCAACCTGAGCGAGGGACTCAAGGGATCAGTGCGACACGGTCTCCCTATACCGCTTGCCGATGGCAGCGTGGTGCAGTTGGTTGAGCTTGGCTTCCACGGTAAAGTCGCCCGCTATGCACCGGGCGCAAGCGAACCGGAGCCCTTGGCGCTCGAATCTTCTGATGTGTCCGTATTAGTGACCAATGCACAACGGAGCGGCTGGGTCTTCCTGGGCAGCGGAGGAGGAAAGCCTCCACTGCTTTACTACACCGCGGCCCTTAAAACCCTACCCACGCCCGTCAAAACGCCGCCACTCACGCCGGAGCACATGCTGAGCGTGGCCCCGAAGCAGTTGCAATGGAAGAGCGACGGCCTCACGATAGATGGTCGATTGTATCTGCCGCCGGAAGCAGCCAAGCAGCATGTACCGCTGATCGTCGAGGTCCATGGAGGACCACTCGGCGCTTATTCCGATGCGCATGAGCCATGGATCGACTTCCTGTTGGGTCACGGCTGGGCCGTATTGCGGACCAATCCCCGCGGCAGTTCAGGCTACGGCGCAGCCTTCGCAGCCGCTAACAAGAACGACCTCGGGGGCGGCGATTATCGGGACATCATGGCCGGGGTCGATACCGTGCTGAAGACCGAGCCCATCGACATCAACCGCATGGCATTGATGGGCTATAGCTACGGAGGCGAAATGGCAGCCTTTGTTGAGGGCAAGACCACGCGCTTCAAAGCCATCATCAGTGGCGCGCCCGTCATCGACCAGCACAGCGAATACGGGACAGAGGATTCGTCCTGGTACGACCGCTGGTACTTCGGCAAACCCTGGGAGCATCCCGAAGATGCATGGCGGCAAAGCCCATTGGCCGCTGCCAGCAATGCCAGGACGCCGTTGCTGCTGCTTCAGGGTGAGAGCGACACGACGGATCCGCTAGGACAGTCGAAGGAGATGTACCGAGCATTGCGCCAGATGGGCGTGCCCGTCGACCTGGTTACGTATCCCCGCGATAATCATGGCCCATTGGCAATGGCAATCTACGGCTATCCGGTATCAGAACAGTGGCACGGCTTCGATGCCCGGCGCCGAATCATTGCCTTCATCCAGAAGGCCTTCGATGCGGTCCCTAAGTAGCCAGCAATGGTGTAACGGCTCAGGTCACCACATCCATTAGTTTGTCGGCGTTTCCTGTTCATTGGATGTATCGTCGCGTTGGCGGCCAAGGGGAGGGAGATGGTGGCGACGATGACGCTAGCCCTCGTCTACGGCGCGATGGCTGTCGTGGGTTCCCTGGTAGCGGTCACCCGGACTGGAGACGACGCATTGCTTTGGAGGCTGACGTGGTACTTCGCTGATTCCTTCGCGATGGTTATAGGTGCAGTGATCGTTCGAACGCATAGATCATCCGCGACAACTCCGCCGTCCAATGCGTAGTTGCACGCGATAACGACCCTGGCAAAGGCCTCGTTACAAAGTTCTAAGAGTGATTACGCTGACATTGGGATCGGGTGCCTGCGGAGGAAGATCAACCAGCAGCTTGCCTTCTGTCTGGCGGAATTTGAGCGGTTGTCCCGTCGCAAGCAGACGCGCAGAAATTACTTTCGCTTGCAGCCCATTCACGTCGAGCGTCGACGATGGCCAGTCAAATACATGCACAAAGACTTTCCTACCCTTTGCCGTAGTGCGCACGGATGCCATTCGCTGAACCGGCCCATAGGTGGATCCATAGATTGAATCACCATTGACCGCAAGCCAGTCGCCGATGGCCCGCAGGCGCTCCTCAAACTCCGGCTGAATAGTGCCATCGGGCCGCGGACCCACATTCAGCAGGAAGTTTCCGCCTCGACTTGCCACTTCGACCAGACCCCGAATGAGGAACTGCGCCGACTTGTACTCGTGATCGTGCATGTTGTATGCCCATGTATTGTTGATGGTCATACATGTCTCCCATAACTGGAAGTCTTCCGGTTTAGGAATCGTCGGCTTCAGTTTCTCCTGAATGCTTGGATCGATACCCGAAATATGCACGTTCTTTGTGGGGATGGCATTGGGAATCAATTGTTCCGGCGTCTGATAGTCTCCCGGCACTCCAATGCGGTCGTTCACGAGCGTGGCGGATTGCAACTTCCTTATCAGGTCGACAAAGCGCACGCCGCCATACTTCTCCTGATTATCCAATCCGTCAAACCAGATCAATGCTGCCGGCCCGTAGTTTGTCAGCAGTTCCGTCAACTGCAGCTGCATGTAGTCCAGGTAGAGCGGCCACTCCGGTCGCGTTGGTCCGCCTTTCCAGGTATCTCTTGACAGTTTGGAAGTGTCGCGAAAGCCCGGATGGTGCATGTCGGGTGGGGAGTAGTAAAAGCCGAGCGGCATGTCAGCCCGCTGAGCCGCCGCCGCCAGTTGCTTGACTATGTCCTTGCCATACGGCGTATTCGTGATTTTGTAATCGGTGTAGGACGAGTCGAACATGCAGAAGCCGTCATGATGCTTGGTGGTAAACACCATGTACTCCTGGCCGGCTGAGCGTGCCAGTTCTACAAAAGCCTGCGGCTCGAACTTGACGGGATTGAAGCGCTTAGGCAGTTCGCGATATTCCGCTTCGCTGATGCCGCCGGCTTTTGGCTCCATGATAGGCCATGAGGCTTCCACGCTCGCCAGGGAGTAGGGTCCCCAGTGAATAAACATGCCAAATTTCGCATCCCGGTACCATGCCGTACGGTCCTCATCGCAGTTAGAGGCAAATGCCAACCGGCGCATCAACGGAAGAGTGGAGGCTGCGAGGCTTAGTTTGAGGAAGTCGCGGCGGCGGTTCAGATAAGCGCTCATATCCCGTAAAATATATTGACCATTGAAGACCCATGTCAAGCTCAGGTGAAGCGCGCGAGTGGTCGATTTCGTGTTAAAAAGTTACCGAGAACTTCGGCTTCACCACTGGCGATGACTTCTCTGCGCTGTCGGCGGCCATTGGGCAATCGCATGCCGAAGAGAATGCCATTCGTCATCTACTCAGACGAATGGCAAATTGCGCTACGCGGGGATCCGTCGTGGTGCTGGTGATGCTGCCGAAAGCGGCTGAGCCGAAGCTGCCGTTCGGTTGGGCGAAGGCGGGCGTGTTGGTGACATTGAACAGCTCTCCCCTGAATTCCATCTCCGTCTCACCGCCAAGTTTGGTGTGCTTTACGAAAGCAATATCCAGATCGCGATACGCGGGGCCGCGAACAGGGTTGCGTGAAGCGTTGCCTATCGCAAATTGCGGAGTGGTCACGAACGCAGACGTGTTGAAGAAGCGAGCCGGGGTGCGCTGGCCCGGCGACAGCGTGGGATTGCCGATCAGGTTTGGGCGCTGTAATGCGAATCCTGCGAAGGCGTTATTGTTGGTGGCTTGGGTAACCGTTACCGGCATCCCCGACTGAAGAGCAAGGATCGAATGAACCGCCCAGCCACCGAGGAGCGTATTTGCGATACCTGACGATGCGAACTGATGGCCGCGCCCGGCCGGCAGGTCATAGATGACGCTGATCGACGTGACGTTCGAGATGTCTCCGGTTGACGAATCGCGTTCGAGATACGGGCGGAACGCATCCGCTGCTACAAGACTGCTCGAATTCGGAGACGAGAGCACCGTCGAGGAAAAAACGGAGGAAGCGTCATCGATGAGTTTGGAATGCGTATAGGCAAAGAGAAGAGAAAATCCATGAGTGAAACGCTGCTCCACCTTGGCCTCGATTGCGTTGTAGTTGGCGGTACCACTGTTGTTTCGATACGTGCCAACGTTTAGGAACCGCGGATATGGCTTGAGGAGTTGTGCCTGGCTTATGGTCTTGCCGCCAATTGCGCTCGATGGCGGGAGCTGTCCGTAGTAAGGATTTGAAACCGGCATGAGCAGGGATGAACCCTGGGCAAGCTGCTGTGCGGTGAGCTGATTCAGGTTTGAGTCCGGGATGCCAACATGGACGATGCGCGAGCCCACGTAAGCGATTTCGGCAGAGAGATTATTAGTGATCGCACGTTGCACTGCCAGGTTCCACTGCTGGACATAACCTGACCCTGCGGATCGCCTTACCGTGTAAACACTCTGGCCGAGGCCGGCGTCGGGAGTGAGAGATATTGGAGCCACGGTTGGGCCGCTGGACAACGCAAATGCCGCGTTGACGCTGTCCAGTGTCTTCTGCTGAACATCCTGGATGAACGGAAACTGCGGAGTTGTAAATGGTGTAGTGATCCCGGATTGATCGATGTAGACAATTCCGAAGCCAGAACGAACCACCGTCTTCGGCGTGACGAGGTAGGCAAAGCCAACTCGGGGCGCGACGTTTGTATAGTGAAGTTCGCGGGCACTGCGCGAGTAGCCATTCTGGCCGATGTAGTCCAATTGCTGTGTCTGGAGGTTGAAGACAGCTCCATGATCGTTCTTCTCAGTTGACGGGAAATGGAGCGTCCAGCGTGCGCCGATGTTGATCGTGAGCCGGTCTGACGCTTTCCAGTCGTCCTGCATAAAATACTCTTCGATGTGATCGCGCGGACGGATCGTACCTTGCTGCAGGTCGATCTGGAATGTATCGACCTGGCCAAGCAGAAAGCTGGCTAGTGAATTGCCGCTACTGGTGACGCCCTGCTGATTGGTGCCCGTAGTTGTGAACGCAAAGGACCCCGTGGGGTTCGGCGGGGAGATGGTGTTCAGCAGATACCAGCGGAAGTCGATGCCGGCCTTGAACGTCTGACGGCCACTGATAAACACAATCGTGTCCACGCCCTGCGAGACCGCAGTCTGATAGTGAGAGAAGGTACTCGCGGAGGGCCCGAGCTGCTCAAACCCTGTGAAGGTGAAGAGCGGTAAGGCATTGTTGAATGCAGCATTGGTAGGGATGCCGGGAATTCCTAATGCTGCTGATGCAGTGCCGCCAAGGGTGGCGCCGGAGATGCTGTTTCCGCGCCGGGTATATCCAAATCGGAGGTCGTTCAGAAGATGAGGTGAAAAAGTGTGGTTCTCCACGAGGACAGCCTGCTGGCCAAGCACATGGGAAAGGCCGGCAACGCCTCCGGTTCCAAGTACCGACCCGAGCAGTGCGCCGCTGCCTTCGGGCAATGGGGTGACGGGCTGCTCAACGTCATTGAAGTACGAATAGCGACCGAAGGAGTGATCGCGGTTTCCACTCGCTCCGTCGATTCGTGCATCGAATTGATTCTGATGATCTGCATCGTTGGCGGTGCGGATGTAGTTATTTGCGGCGGTGGTGAGATTGGTCGGCAACGGGAAGCGAGCCAGCAGAGGCTGTGCGGCAGGATCGAGCGGGACGTTGATGACGTCTTGAGGAAACTCTTGCCGCACATATTTACCGCCGACGATCATGGTGGTTCCGGGGTTAAAGATGTGCGACACCCCGGTGAAGACTCCCTGCCTTTCCGCAAGCGTCGGGATGGTGGAGATCCGCGTAACGCCGATCAATTGCCTAACGCCCTGATAGTCGCCGAAGAAGAAAAGCCGGTCGCGCAATAGCGGCCCGCCAAGGGTGGCCCCGTATAGGTTTCGTCTGTACTCGGGCTTCCGTGCCAAGGCTTTTGAGAAGAAATTGCGCGCATTAAGGTCTTCGTTGCGGAGGAACTCAAACAAGCTTCCGTGAAATGCGTTCGACCCGGATCGCGTGGACACGTTGACTACACCGCCATTGAAGCCCCCAAACTCCGCCGGCACATTGTTGGCTTCGACAGTGAATTCCTGAATGTCGTCGAGGATCGGAAAGAATGCGACCTGCCCCGGCTCAGGTTGCAGCGCAGATATGCCGTCGTATAGATATTCATTCGTGCGGGGCCGACCGCCATTGATGCGCGGAAGCAGTGTTCCCGGTGGCAACTCCACACCTGGAGCGAGCGTGCTCAACTGAACAAAATTCCGCGTGTTTAGCGGCATGGTGATGAGGACCGGACCGGAGATATTGGTCTGGATGTTGCTCGTCGCCGACTGCAGCAGGGGCGCATCGACGCCAACGGTTGCGGTCTGGCGGTCGGTCCCCACGCTCAAGGTGAGATTAGCAATGACCGTCTGGCCGGTAACGACAGTAATGCCGGTTCGGGTGAGGCGGTCGAAACCCCCGGCCGCTGCGCCGACCTGATAGGGCCCTGGTGTGAGATTAACGAAGACATAGTCCCCTGTGGTCGTGCTGGTGGTGGTCTGGCGCAAATTGGTGGTTGACTGTGTGAGTTCGATTTGCGCGTTGGCGACAGCAGCACCGGACGAGTCAAGTATGCGACCCTTCAACTCGGCCGAAATCTGAGCGAACGAAGCGGATCCGGTAATCCAAGCGAAGAAAAAGATGGCGCAGAAGACTCGACAAAGATTCATGCAAGGGCTCCCGGAAATGCATCTCCGCCGTGCACTCGGCGCGGGCCGATAAAGTGGCGGACAAATGGATCGAGTCGGCAGGGCGCCGGATTCAACAAATAAATCCGCAGCCACTCATAACGAATTTAAGCGGTTCAATGCGTATGGTCAAATATCCCTTACCGCCAGACCAATAGAACTGTCAGTGCTGTCGGGGGGGGGGATGAATGGCGGCGGCGATCAGGAAGGATTTTGGTTGGAGAGGGCGGGCGACACGTTGCGTGAACGGGCGCTCACGGGCTAGAGCAGAAGCAGCGTTAGTGTAAGGTGAGCCACAGATCTCTGTAGGCATTTTCGCCAAGAAAATGCCTACATCGCTGACGCTGGATCCATCACACTATCCCTACTCCTGCTCTAGTCGCACCATGGTTGCGAAGTGTGGCATTTATTTCAACGGAAGGGCCGCATTTCGCTGGCTCCCATCCCCGCCGAAGAACCTAGAAGCGCCAGCAGCAAACTCTCCGTAAACAACTGTCGAAAGATGCGCGGTCTACTGGCACCGATGGAGACGCGAATCCTGATCTCGTGCTCGCGCATTACGGCCCGGGCAAGCAATAGCCCTCCCAGATTCGCGCATGCCACCACCAGAATCAGTAGCGTCAGCACTGCGACCATCGCCGCCACCTGGTACATCTCCCGCTGCATAACCTGCAGGTGCCCACCCGGATCAGTGTGGATGTACTCCTTGTCCCAGATTTCCTTGGGATGCTGTCTGCGCAGCTCATTGGTCAGCGCCAGCAACTCCTGCTCGGCCATCCTGGCGGTGATGCCCGGTGCCAGTCGGCCCCACACCCGGACGCTCCCATTAGCACTGTCGCTCAAGACTTTGCTGCCCTCCACGAAGTAGGGCTGCTGCGTCATTGGCAGCCAGATGTCGGGGCCCTCGCCTCCGAGACTCGCGAATGCATACGGAGTAGTGCCAACGACCGTGGCCTGCTTCTTGTTGAGGTGAATTGTCCGTCCAATAATCGATGCGTCAGCGCCGAAGCGGCGCTGCCAGAACGCATAACTCAGCACCACTGCTGGAGCGGCATCGGTAGCTTCGTCTCGCCTGGGATCCAGCATCCGGCCAAATGCCGGCGAGGTTCCCAATTCCGCAAAATAATTCGCGGTCACAAAACTGGCACTGGTAGGCTGCGCGTCGTCCTCCACTTCCATGGGAGGAACACCCAGCACGGCCATCACGGCGGATAGGGTCTTGGCATGGTCCCGGTAGAAGATGGCCGACGGATACGGCATCACGCTCGCAATATTCTCGGGTGAATGACGCTCCAGGCGGACCAGCGAGACAGGATCGCGCACCGGCAGCAGCTTAAGTGCCACCAGGTTAAACAGGCTGAACGCCGAGACGTTGACGCCAATGCCGATCGCCAGCACCAGCACGGCTGTCAGCGTGAAGCCCGGCAATCTTGCCAGCATCCGAGTGGCGTAGCGCAGATCCTGCAAGAGCCGGTCAAGCCATGTCCAACCCCACGCCTCTCGCGCGTGTTCGCGCAGGCCCAACGTGTTGCCGAAGTTTTGGCGGCCTTCGTTCGCGGCCATCTCGCGATGGAACTCCATGTCGCTCTCGAGCTCTGCGTCAAGCTTGCGACGATTCAACAGATAGTGGAGACGGCGTAACAATTCGCTCACGGCGAGCCTCCTTTCAGGCTGTGCGCAATACCGTTTGAATTGCCTCGGTGACGCGGTCGTAGCTGGACAACTCGGCCTCAAGTTGGTTACGGCCTGCGACCGTCAGGCGATAGAAGCGAACTTTCCGGTTGGTCTCGGATATGCCCCACTCGGCTTTTACCCAACCCTTAAGCAGCGTGAGAGCGCATCGCGACAGGAAAAGAAGCTATTCCTCTCGCTTACCACGGCTGGTTTTAATTGGGATCTACTAAAACTAAAACAACAATATTTTCAAAAAGAAGATTACCTATCTTTCAGTACTAGCAA
>JANXZS010000288.1 GCA_025355385.1 Acidobacteriaceae bacterium
CGCAATCACTTTTGGCACATAGCGCGGTGCGGAGAGTTCACGTTCCAGGACTTACCGCTGGGAGCCTACGCAGTTACCGCCACTGCCACTGGATTTCAATCCCTCAAGATGGATAAGATTCCAGTAAGCGCAGACCCAATCTATAGCCTTCCGTTAAAACTCCCGGTTGCCCAGCAGGCGACGACGATTGAAATTGATGCCGCTAACCTCTCTTTGGACACCACAACCACCACTCAAACCACGGTTCTCGAGAGTAAGTCCGTACAGGACGCGCCCCTGAACGGGCGTGATTTCACGAGAGTGGGTCAGGCTGGAGGATACGGAACCGCCTTTACCATGATGCGATCCCTTGGCCTGCCGGGCGTGCCAGCCGCGGCTGCGGCCACAACCACGTGGCGACCAATAGCAGGGAATGGAACCAAAGTGGTGATTCTTGGCGGCGGAATCGCCGGATTGGTGGCTGCGCACGAACTGGGAAAGGTGGGCTACTTATGCACGGTTCTCGAAGCTCGCGACCGCGTCGGTGCACGGAATTGAACCACCCGCAATGGTACCGAGGTGAAGTTCACGGACGGGACGATTCAACGATGTCAATTCGGAGACGAACTTTACTTTGCTGCGGGTCCATCGCGGCTTCCTTCTATTCACACCACAATGCTCGGATACTGCAGGGAGTTAGGCGTACCGCTGGAAGTCGAAATCAATACATCGCGCAGCGCACTCATGCAATGCGACAGACTGAATGGCGGAAAAGCCGCCCAGCTGCGACAGGTGGTCAACGACACCCGCGGACATGTCGCTGAACTGCTGGCCGAAAGTATTAATAGAGGAGCACTCGACCAGGAACTCACGCACGATGACAGAGAGCGAATGCTTGAATTTCTGCGTCAATATGGCGACCTCGCTCCGGATCTCCTATTTAAGGGACGGATCGATCCGGATTCAAGGCAGCGCCCGGGGCACTCGGTGTTTCGAGCGTTAGAGATTAAGTCTTCATCCCAAATACACCTCCAGACCTCGTGAGAAGTCGAATGCAAGGAAATAGCGGAGGTTTCGCGTGCGTGCTTTTCATTCCTTCATTCTTGCTGCCGGCCTGTTCATGGCGAGTTCCGCTGCTAATGCGGAAGTTCATGTATTTGTACACGTGGGGTCTTACGGCTATCCAGTGTATGCAGAGCCCTACGTTGCGCCATGCTGTGTGTATGCTCCGGGGTACTACTATGCTTACCCCCAGTACTATCCTGATCGCTGGCGTGGGCGAGAAGGAAGAGAGCACGAGTGGCGAGAACGCGAAGGACGGGGCCATCGTGATTGGAATCGGGATCGCCACGGGCGTCACGATAGGGGTGAACGCCACGGTCACGGCGGCGATGACTGAGTCGCGGCCGGAGGTTGAACCTGCCGGGTGCCCTTGGGCACCCGGCTTCTTGCATCGTGCATTGGAAAGCATCCGTCCTCAAATCTGCATTCTGGGGCGGCTATTGAGCGCCCCAGATGAAGAATTTCGTTGGATACGTGTGAGCTAGAGATTTAGGAGCGCAACGTGAGAATTGTTCTAGGAGGTTTGCATCCCATATTCAGGACTTACACAATCCGCGGATGGTAGCCAATCCAACGGCGGCGCTCGAGAAAAGAGGGTAGGCATGAGACTCATGAAGGCTGTACTACTGCACGGTTATGGCGACGTGGATCAACTTTCTTACGAGGACGCGGCAGTGCCAGAGCCAGCGTCCGGCGAAGTGTTGGTAAAGACGATTGCGTTAAGCATCAATCCCATAGACTTTAAATTGCGGCGCGGCGACTTGAAAAACGCAATGCCGCTCGAGTTCCCAGCGATACTTGGCTACGATCTTGCAGGTGAAGTTTTCGCCCTTGGACGAGGAGTAACAAACCTGAAGGTGGGAGACCGCGTCTTCGGCCTGGTGAAACATTCCTATGCTGAATACGTCGCCTGCAAGGCTGAAGATCTCGCGCTAATTCCGGATGGTCTAGACGGCACATACGCGGCGGCATTGCCTCTTGTGCTCACGACCGGCTCGCAGGTGATCGAGCGCGGAGTTCGTCCCAGATCTGGCGAAACCTTGCTCGTCACGGGCGCGATCGGTGGTGTTGGTCGAACTGCTGTCTATGTTGCAAGGACGAATGGTGCTCACGTCATTGCCGGTGTCCGCGCCAGCCAAAGGGCAGAGGCCGAAGGCCTGGGTGCAGACCAAATCGTCGCGTTGGACGACAATCGAGAGATTGCAAGCTTGAAAGAACTCGACGCGGTAGCGGATATGGTGGGCCACGATACTATCGATCGGATCCTGCCGCATATCAAGAAAAACGGTGTTCTGTCGACAGTGGTCGGCAAGCCGCAATCCGCGGACGGGCGGGATTTGCGCGTCGTGGAGGTTTGGGCTCAATCTAACGCAGCTCGACTGGCAGAACTTGGTCGTGAGGTGGCACGAGGAGCGTTTTCGATCCCGATTTACAAGAAGTTCAAGCTTTCGCAGATCCGGGAGGCGCAACAGTTCGCGGAGAAGGGCAACATCGGCAAGGTTGTCCTCATACCGTAAAGGCCTCGGCATCATGGGGCCCCTTGGGATCTGCCTGGCTTGAGTAGACGACTCTCGCCGTCTATTCACTTTCATCGCCCGAAGGTGGAGGCTGCCTCCCTCAGGATCGTTTGCATCGAAAGAGGGTTGCAACAATTTAAAGGAGGTACTTCCTTGGCGGATGGACGCAATACTGAGCAGTTCGCAAAGATACACGAGCTCATCAAGGACATTCATATCGCAATGCTGACCACCGAAGGTACGGACGGGGTTTTGCATAGCCGGCCTATGGCGACGCAGAAGGCCGAGTTCGACGGGAGTCTCTGGTTCCTTACACGTCACAATTCGGGCAAGGTTTCTGAGATCCTCCATGACTCCGAAGTCAACCTGACTTATACCGATGGGAACCATTCGTTCGTGTCGTTGTCGGGGAAGGCGGAAATCAATCAGGACAGGAGCAAAATCGACGAGCTGTGGAGTCCCTTGTATAAGGCCTGGTTTCCTGAGGGGAAGGACGACCCGGAAATTACGGTGCTCGTGGTGCACGTGAAGGAAGCAGAGTATTGGGAGGCGCCGGCGAATGCAATCGTGCGCAACGTGAAGATTTTGTCTGCCGCGCTGACCGGAGGAAAGGTTACAGCGGGCGAGCACGAAAAAGTCATCCTGTAAGGTCAGTGCTAGCAGGAAATGCGCGTACCCTAATCAGGTCCTGGCCCCGGAGCCACAGGAAATGCAGCAGATCTTCTCTGCTCGTTTCGCGTCGCCTGTTGACAAAGCCTGCTGGCTGGTCCGCTCAGTTTTATCCGCTGTTGGGCGGCAGCCGCCACAGAATGTCGCGTCTGCGTGATCTGCTGGCGGCTTTGGTTGAGTTGCTGTTTCAGGTCTGCGATCTGTTGTTGCATTTCGGCATATTGCTGTTGCATGTTGCCGCGGATCTGTTGCAACTGCGATTGCAATGCCGCGTGCGTCTTGCGGGATTTCTTCACTTTTGTTCTCGATACGAGTTTTCGAGAAATGATTCCAGTCGTTCCCTTCGTGCCGAGGGTTGTGGTCTGGGACTAGCTAACGGCCAGGGCCGCTGTGAGAAGTGTCAACATCACCAGAGTTCTGCTAAGCATGGTCCCTCGATCAAAAGTGTTTCAGTGCCGAAATTCTTCCGGGTTAAGACGCGCTTCCTCGCAGCTATTTGGCCGCTAGATGGGTGAAAGGGAAGACGTACGCTATACAGAACACCGCCACTCCGGCCAGACAAGCGAGAACGAGGCTATGAAAGAACACAAAGCGCAGGATCTCGCCTTCGTCCCCATACCACTCGGTCGCGGTGCTGGCGACGACAATGCTTTGCGCATCGATCATCTTGCCCATCACGCCGCCTGCGCTGTTGGCCGAGGCCATCAACGAAGGCGCTATGTGAGTCTGCTGAGCAGTGATTTCTGCAGGCTTCCAAACAGCACGTTGCATGATGTGTCGGAGCCGGTGTGCGCCACGCCGAGCCAGCCAAGCATCGTCCAGACAAAGGGATAGAGCACGCCGGTTCGCGCAAACGCCAAACCCATGGTGGCATCCACTCCTAATTAGCGAGTGAGGAAACCAGGGCCGAGCATGCAGGCAATGGTCAAGAGCGAGAACCGCACCCGTACCATTGTCTTCCAATACACTCGCGCGATCTGCGTTGGCCCGCACCCCATGACGAAGCCCGACACGATCGCCGCGAAGAGAATTTCGGTACCAGTCGCAGAGAGCCGGTTGAATACGTAGATTGCCGGTTCACTAGTGGGCTTGACGACGACAGGCTGCATCCGCTGAATTATGTTGTGAATAGACTTATCCAACTTCGAACTCAGAGCGGGCCGAGAACCGGGTAGTCGAAAGTCACAAGACGGATGGTGTGCGTGCGGAATGACTAAAGCATTTCTAGGAGGAATGACCGCAGAGAAGATTTCGGCGCAGCCTTTCCGTGAAAGAAACGCTGAACCTGGATACCGCTGGAAGTTTGCCACAAGAGAAGAATTGCAATCGCAGCGTGAGCGCTTCAGAGCACCAGAACAACATCCAGGAAACGAGGTCCGTGGACGCCCTTGATGCGGGTCATCTCGATGTCCGCAGTGGCGGAGGGACCGGAGATGAAAGTCGTAGGTACACTGTCGGTTGCGCGCAGGCGCTCGAACGCCTCAGGCACGGTCTCGACAACTTGGTCCGCGAAAACGACGCACAGATGATAGTCGGGAACCAGCGACAGGATGCGCGGGCCCTGCGCCGTCGCGTTCTGTAGAACCATGGATCCTGTCTCGGCGATGGCCACTGTGCAGCCGGTCAGGACTCCCTCGACCGCATCGAGTCGATATGCGTCGAAGGAGGTCGCATCTTCGAAGCGAATTTCCTGTGGAAGCCATGCAGTGGGAACTCCCTCTGGTATGGCGAGGCTGTGCCTCTTCCGGCTCTCGACTATTCCGGCAATGGTGGCGGCGATCTGAGCGGAAGTGGTGCGATAGACTCCGGCATCATATTCCTCGAGGCGGTTTTGAAAGAGATCGAGGAGCGCCGATGAATCGAGGGTGCTGGAGCGCTTGTAGTCACGCGGCAGGGCGGCATACTCCTCGGCAATCTGGGCCGGGGTGGACTGCGCACCTAGCGAAGTACGGATGCTCTCTAGGATAGCCGCCCGTGCGGCAGAGGAATCAGACATCGCGGCTCTCCTTTGCCGGCTTTGACTCGGCCGGTTGACGCGCAGCAGGCGAAGCGTTGGAGCCGGATGTGCTGACGTGGGGTGGCCCTCCATTGCCGAGGTGCGGCGCCTTCTCCTTCGCCCACCACTCGCGAAAACTCTGCGCAGGCATGGCCCGGAGATCACGGGTCTGCGACCAGCCGCCAAGCATGAGGGGCAGCCACTCAATGAAGCCGTTCTTGGAGACGAGGACTTTTTGTCCGATCTGCCCGGCTTGTTGGGCGAGAGCGAAGCGGCGCGAGTCGGCGAAGAGAAACGCAGCGGCCTGCATGCCGATGTTCCAAAGGCCCAACTTGCCCGAGAGCGTCTCCTGGTCCTCGCGAACAACCTTGCCGCGCAGGTGGATGAGCACCTCGGGAATGTTTATCTTGACCGGGCAAACCTCATAGCAGGCTCCGCATAAAGAGGATGCGTAGGGCAGCGAACGGCCCTCTTTCATGGAATGCAGTTGCGGTGTGAGGATGGCACCGATAGGGCCGGCGTACACCGACTCGTAGGCGTGTCCGCCGGTCTGGTGGTAGACCGGACACGCATTCAGGCAGGCGCCACAGCGTATGCACTGCAGTGTCTGGCGGGCTTCCTTGTCGGCAAGGATGGGGCTGCGGCCATTGTCCAGCAGAACGACATGAAACTCTTTTGGGCCGTCTCCCGGGTGAACGCCGGACCATGTGGAGTTGTAGGGGTTCATGCGCTCGCCAGTCGCCGACCGGGGCAACGTCTGGAGGAAGACCTCCAGGTCCTTGAAGGAGGGAACGACTTTTTCGATGCCGATGAGGGAGATGAGCACGTCGGGCAGGGTGAGGCACATGCGGCCGTTCCCCTCCGACTCCACGATGCAGACACCGCCAGTGTCGGCGATCATGAAGTTGCCGCCTGAGATAGCGATCTTGATGCGCAGAAATTTCTCACGAAGGTAGGTGCGTGCGGCGGTGGCGAGATCTTCGGGGCGATCCCCCAGGCCGGGCAGGTGCAACTCGCGCTCAAAGATCTCGCGAACCTGCTGGCGGTTTTTGTGGAGCGCCGGAACAACGAAGTGCGAGGGCTTATCCCGGCCTAACTGAATGATAAGTTCTGCCAGATCGGTTTCATAGGGGCGGATGCCAGCGGCCTCGAGATACTTGTTCAGGCCGATCTCTTCCGAGGTCATGGTCTTGATCTTGATGACCTCTTTGGCTGCGTGCTGCTGGAGAAGGTCGAGAATGATCTGGTTCGCCTCCGCTGCATCGCGAGCCCAGTGGACCTGCCCCCCAGCACGGGTGCAATTCCCTTCAAACTGGGCCAGGTAGTGGTCGAGATGCTTGAGCGTGTGCGCGCGGATCTGGGCGCCGTCTTCGCGCAGTTCTCCCCAGTCGGTCAACTCCCCAACGACCTTTGCTCGTTTCGCCTGGATGACGTTGGTGGCGTGCTGTACGTTCTTGCGGATCTGGGAATCAGCCAGAAGATCTTTGGCGGCAGTGGGAAAGTCGCGAGCCGACCATTGGGGAGAGGTTGCGCTCATTGTCTGCCTGCTTCGCTTTGTGAGGCGTGATCGCCGCCCGAGGCGAGGATCTCAGCGATATGCGCGGTCCGGACGAAAGTGCGCTGGCGATGCAGCGAACCATAGAGATGCATCAGGCAGCTGTTATCCACCGCAGTGCATACTTCCGCGCCGGTGTTGAGGACACTGCGGACCTTATCCGCCAGCATGGCAGACGAAACGTCAGCGTTCTTGATCGCAAAGGTTCCACCAAAGCCGCAACATTCCTCGATATTCTGGATGGGGAGCAGGTCGAGGCCTCGAACATTCTTCAATAGCCGGATGGGGATGTCCCCAAGGTGGAGGCTGCGTTCCGAATGGCAGCTTGCGTGATAGGTGACCTTGTGCGGATAGGAAGCGCCGACGTCTTCCAGTCCAAGCTTTTTCACCAGGAACTCGGAGAACTCAAATACGCGCGGCAGCAGCGCGTGGATCTCGTCCGCCAGGTGTGCGTCTCCCACGCTTTCGGCGGCCTTCAGGTAGTGATCGCGCATCATGGAAACGCAGGAGGAAGAGGGGATCACGATGGTTTCGGCGTCACGGTATACATCGACGAAGTGGCGAACAATGGGAACGGCTTCGCGCAGGTAGCCGGTGTTCCAATGCATCTGTCCGCAGCAGGTCTGTTTGGGGCGGAACTCGACCTCGTGCCCCAATCGCTCCAGTAGGCTGACGACGGCCTTGCCGGTCTCGGGAAAAAGCGAGTCGTTGTAACAGGTGATGAAAAGGGATACACGCACCAGCCGACCTCCAAGCCAAGTAGCCGCAGTCTATTCACAGAAAGGACATATGGCGGTGATGTATGTCACATTCTACTGGAGCCGCCCCAACACTGCTGACTTTTGAAGACTGCGGACCCCTCGATGAGTTTTCCATTTTGATCAGACTGAAGCTCAACGACTGATGCGCTTTTGCTATGAATTGACGCGATCGCTCCTCAGGGAGCCTCGCGCGACAACAAACTCTCTCACATTGAGGGGTTGGGATTTCGGCGATCCGCAATGGGAGGGTATCTGTCCTGGGTGAGAGGCGTTTTGCGCTCAAGCTGTTAGACTAAGGGTTGGGTTCGAACTGGGATTGGGAGCAAAGACTGCCGCCGAACACTGCTGCGTAGTTCTACCTACTGCTCCTGCCAGTCAGCTATCCAAATCTGCAAGCATCGCAAGAAGAATAGGAAAACCGCGCCTGTGAGTACGACAATTCGCAATATCGCCATCATCGCCCACGTCGATCACGGTAAGACAACGCTGGTGGACGCCATGCTCAGGCAGGCCGGAACTTTTCGCGCCAACGAAGCCCTGACCGAAAGGGTGATGGACTCGAACGATCTGGAGCGTGAACGTGGTATTACGATTCTCGCCAAGAATACCGCCATCCACTTCCGCGACACCAAAATCAACATTGTAGATACGCCCGGTCACGCGGATTTTGGCGGCGAAGTAGAGCGCGCGCTGGAGATGGTGGATGGTGTGATGCTGCTGGTGGATGCCTCGGAGGGTCCTCTGCCGCAGACGCGCTATGTGCTGTCGAAAGCGCTGGAAGCCAAGCTGCAGCCTATCCTGGTGATCAACAAGATCGATCGCCCCGACGCGAGGGCGCAAGAGGTCTTGAACGAGGTCTATGACCTGTTCATCGATCTGGATGCGGGGGAGGATCAGCTCGATTTCCCGGTTTTGTACACCAATGCCAAGGCGGGAACGGCGAGCCGGTCGATGACCGAGCCGGGCACCGATCTGCAGCCATTGTTTGAGGCGATTCTCGAAACGATTCCGCAGGCGACGGGCGACCCCGATGGCGACATGCAGATCTTGGTGACGAACCTGGATTATTCGGATTATCTTGGCCGTCTGGCGGTGTGCCGGGTGTTCAATGGCACCTTGAAGACGGGCGATGAGGTTTACATCTCCAAGCGGGACCACTCGCTGATGAAGACCAAGATCACCAAGCTCTTCTCGTATATGGGTCTAAAGCGCGTGGATATTACCGAGACAGAAATCGGCGACATTGTTGCAGTAGCGGGCGTGGAAGGGATCACGATTGGCGAGACCATCACGGGCATTGAAAATCCAGCGCCACTGCCGTTGATCGTGATTGACGAGCCGACCATTGCGATACAGTTTTCGGTAAACAATTCGCCGTTCGCGGGCCGCGAAGGCCAATACGTTACATCGCGCAATCTGCGTGAGCGACTGGACAAGGAACTGCTGACGAACGTCTCCATCCGCGTGGAGGAGACGGGCAGCCCGGACAGCTTCAAGGTACTGGGCCGCGGCGAATTGCAGCTTGCCATTTTGATTGAAATGATGCGCCGCGAGGGTTTTGAGTTGATGGTTGGCAGGCCGGAGATCGTCACTCGCGTGGTGGATGGAAAAACGATGGAGCCGGTGGAGCGGCTGACGGTAGACGTGCCGGAAAACTTTGTCGGGGTGGTGATTGAGAAGCTGGGTCCGCGCAAGGGCGAGATGCTCAAGATGCACAATCACGGATACGGACGGGTGCGGTTGGAATTCCGCGTGCCTAGCCGGGGGTTGATCGGACTGCGCAGTGAGATGTTGACCGAGACGCGCGGAACGATTGTGATGAACACCATTTTCGATGGGTACATTCCGCATCAAGGTGAAATTCCGCAACGGCCGACAGGGGCATTGATCTCCGACCGGGTGGGACATACGACTACCTATTCGCTGAATGGTTTGCAGGAGCGCGGAGGACTTTTCCTGGGACCGGGAGTCGAAGTCTACGAAGGCATGATTGTCGGAGAACACTCGCGCGACAATGATCTCGACGTAAACGTGGTGCGGGAGAAGAAGCTCACGAATATGCGGGCTTCGAGCGCAGATGAGGCCATACGCCTGGTCCCGTTCAGGTCGCTGAACCTGGAGCAGGCGATCGAATTTATTGCCGAAGACGAACAGGTGGAAGTAACGCCGAAGAGCCTGCGACTGCGGAAGAAGATCTTGCAGGCAAACAGGCGGCCGAAACGCTATGCCAGTGCTACCAGCTAAAGCAAGTTCATGCTCTGAATTGCACTAGCCGCGTCGCGCTGCGTGAGTTGCGGCGGCGCGGTACTGCTGTGGTAATGTTGCCTAAATGGACCGTCGTGCGCCCATGTGGAGCGCGCCGGCAAGTACACAGAGAAAAATGTCGCATTCGCCGAACCTTCTTCCCCCGAACTTATCCGACGGCTCGGCCGATCCCGACCGGCAACGAGCGGGAGATGCTCCTACCGGGAAAACCGTCTGGCTGAAGCGCATTGAGCTGTTTTTGCGGGTGATGATACGCCTATACGTGGGGGCGCTGGTTCTGTTGCTGCCGTGGACCCATCTGTGGCAGGAAAATCGTTTTCTGAACTATTCTCCGCAATTGAGTCACGTGGCGACGCTAGGTGTCGTTCGAGGTATTGTCTCGGGCATCGGACTTCTCAATCTCTGGATTGCCCTCTCCGATGCGATCCGATATCGTGAGTCGTGACTTCGGTACACTTTGACACATGAGCAAGAACATTCCTGATCCGCAGCCTCTGGCCATCGCACCGCTCGCCTACGAGAACCCCAGCTTCCTGAATGGACCGGATGGGCGAATCATCCGGATCATGTCGGAGTACTCCGAACCACTGGCGCGCTTTCGTCGCGAGCGTATCCAGGACACGGTGGTATTTTTTGGATCGGCGCGCTTTCGCGGAATGGATGAGGCAAACCAGACGCTTGAGTTGCTGGAGAATACCGGATCTACGCAACCGGCGCCATCGGAGGAGCAGCCAGCGCGCCTCCCGGAGTTGGAACAGGGGACAGTAACCGAACTGAAATTGCGCCGTGGAGAAGCGGCCGTGGAGATGGCCCGCTACTACGAGGATGCGCGCAGGCTAGCTTATCTGCTGACCAAGTGGTCGATGTCCCTGAATTACCGGCGCAGCCGTTTCGTAGTAACCTCGGGCGGCGGTCCGGGCATTATGGAAGCGGCCAACCGCGGAGCATACGAGGCCGGAGGCAAGACGATCGGGCTGAATATTCGATTGCCGTTTGAGCAGATGCCCAATCCTTACATTACCCCGGCGCTCAATTTTGAATTTCACTATTTCTTCATGCGCAAATACTGGTTTGCGTACATGAGTAAGGCGCTGGTGGTATTTCCCGGCGGCTTTGGCACGCTGGATGAGATGTTCGAGTTGCTGACGCTGGCGCAGACCAAGAAGTTGGCCAAGAAGATGACGGTGGTGATTTACGGCTCATCGTACTGGAATGAAGTGCTGAACCTGGACGTGCTGGTGGACAAGGGCGCGATTTCGCCGAAGGATCGCGAGCTCTTTCAGATGGTGGATACGCCGGAAGATGCGTTCGCCTTGCTGAAAGAAGGATTGACACGGAATCATCTGGATCCCGAAGCATTGCGCGCCAAGCAAAGCGCGGAGGAAGAGGTGCTTTCCGGCTGGAGCGAGGACGAGTTTCTGGGTCCCGAGATCACCAAGACCAGCAAGTGAAGCAGAGCGCGGACCCGGAGGGGAGGGATCGAGCCCTGCTTTCCGCGAGCCGCTCGGAGTTGTGGTGGCTGCCTTTCGAGGTTCCATCCTAAATTGAACTACCGTTCTTGTGCCCGTAATCCGGCGTTCATGGCTGGACCACGATACTGGTGCCGGAATGGTAAGCAGGGAGGAATCTCGAATGCCCGGATCGAAGATTTCGTATCTGTGGGATGATGCGCATGCCGCGCGAGAATTCGTCTCTGGCGTTTCTCTCCATAGCCACACCAACCAGTCGAAAGATACCCTTGATTTCCTGGCAAACCTCGGACATCAACGGCCATGGATTTGTACGATCCTGTCGAGGGTCGAACGTCATTGCCGAGGGAAGCAGTATATTCGGCTGGACTACAAGCGTGGTTACTGGACGCCGCCACTGACAACGCGGTTGGCGTTGATCTGGAATCTTCGTTTCGATCCCGTATTTCTTCGGCATATGCCGGACGTCATCCGCACCCTGCGAAGCTTTCGTCCTGATGTTCTGCACATCACGGGGCCGAGCGAGATTGGCATGCTGGGGGCTGCCTTGGCGCATCATCTCGACGTGCCGCTGGTGGCTTCGTGGCACACGAACGTGCATGAATATGCAGCGCGGCGTTCGGGATGGTTTCTGCGATTACTGCCACAGCAGAGTTCCGAGCGAACGGCGAAGACCATCGAAGCAGTGACGCTGGCAGCAGCGGCCCGTTTCTACCGGCTGGCGCGCATCCTCTTCGCGCCCAATCGCGAGCTTTGCGAGATTCTGGAGAAGGCTACGCACCGCCCATGCTTCCTGATGCAGCGCGGCGTCGACACCAATCTTTTTTCTCCGCAGCACCGAGACCGGCCTGCGATTGACGAGGAGTCGGTGCTGGGCTACGTGGGCCGTCTTTCGGTCGAGAAGAACATCGCGCTTCTGGCCACGCTGCGGGAAGCGCTGCTGAAACAGGGACTGACTCGCTTCCGGTTTCTGATCGTGGGGCAGGGCGGGGAGGAAGGCTGGTTGCGCGAAAATCTGCCCAATGCTGAATTTGCCGGGGTATTGCGAGGGACGGCACTTTCACGCGCGTACGCGAATATGGATCTCTTCATATTTCCATCGCATACGGACACTTTTGGGAATGTGGTGCTGGAGGCGCTGGCATCTGGTGTTCCCGCGATTGTGACACCGGACGGTGGGCCGCGGTACATTGTGCGCGAAGGCAAGTCGGGATGTATTGCGGGGGACGAGGACTTTGCGTCGGCGGTGGCGAGCGTACTGCGCGATCCGGGGAGGCATACGCAGATGCGGCTGGACGCGCGGGCGCAGGCGCTGACCGCCTCGTGGGATACGGTCTTTGAAGGGGTTTACGCCGCGTACGATTCGGTGCTGAAGGCAAAAGAACAAGGCGCGGCCTGATGCTGGAACGTTTCGCTTCCAGCCCAAAAAAAACGACGTCTGCCGGATTTCCCACTTTCTTGTCGAGAGCTGTGTCAGCGACAGCTTCGGTCAGGGCGGCCGTGTACCTCGCGTGGTCTCCAACCGTGCGCCGAATAAATTGATACGCTGCTTGCTCCCGGCCGATCCATTGGGGAGATTAGAATAAATCGGTAGGGACACAATAAAACTATGACCGCAAATATCAAGTCAGGACTAACTTCGGCCGTGGATATGGCCTCTCGTGAAGCTGGGCTGGTAATTCTTTCAGCCGAAGCGGGTACAGATTTCAACGGCAGGCCTACCGCGCGTTTCCGCCTGGCGCTCACGCCGGATGCGACGGCGGACCACACCCTCGAACTGGAATTGAGTGATGCCTTCGACTTCAATAAGCCCGACTTGCTGCCGGCGATGACGTCCCACCTCAGCGAAGCGGCAAAGCGATTGCGTAATCCCCGCCCCGACGCTTCCGTGACGCTGGCGGGGTTGCCCATCAGCTTTGCAGAATTTCGCTGGCCCTTCCATCTTTCAACCTCTGGCGCGGACACGCACATCGTTCACGGAGTCGTGCACCTGGAAGACGGAACTGGAACGCCGTTGCATGCCAAAATCTCCGCCAGTATGACCGTAACGTTTGCCGAGATTGTGCCCGCGCCCGAGCAGCCGTACGCGGAGACGTTCCTCTACAACGCGGTGCGAAAGACCTTCGACCAGGGCCAATTGGAACTGGTGAAGAGCGGCAATCGCCAGCCAGTGCCGGTAACCACCCGCTACTACAGCCGCTGGCAGAAGAAGTTTTTTTTCACCGATACGGATGATAAGAGCCGCCGTGAATTTCTCAGGTCGAAGGTCTATTGGCTTTCGGGTGTCTTAGGCGGCGGTCAACCGGTGTGGATTGCCGACCCGCGCGACGCTCAATACCTGAATACCACGGCGGAGGAGCTGAGGGAAATGGCGGCTGAAGAGGCGGATGTCGGGTGGCTGAAACTCGCGGAGGACAGGGACTTCGCCGCGCCGACTGCGAAGCTGCTGGAGTGCTCTGAAGACTACCATGCGCGCATGCAGGCGGCGCTGGCGATTACCAAGCCGGAATTTAACGAAGAGATGCGTCACGGGCACACCAATATGTAATCGAGCGCGACGGCGACCGCCAAGGTAAGCACCCCGCGTGAGGCGGTCCCCGCGTGGTCAGGCAGCGCGGCTTTCACCTGCATCCGAGATATCCTCGGCGCCCTTGCTCTTCAAGATTTGCTTAGCGCGCCTAGACCAATCGCCGTCATCGGCGTGCACCGACACCAGGATGGCGCCGTTGGCCAGACGTGTCTCGTAGCGCTTTGCCTCATGCTCTGGGAGGCCAAAACCGACGAGCGCGCCAGTTACGCCGCCCAGTGCGCTGCCTACGCCTGCTCCGGCCAGCGCCGCTATGATAGGACCGGCCGCGATGAGCGGCCCTACCCCCGGAATTGCAAAGGCTCCGATGCCCGCCAGCCAGCCCAGAACTCCGCCAGGGGTCGCAGTCTGAATTGCCAGGTGCGATTCGAGCAGATTCAACTCTGGTCTTTGTCGCTTTCCCAGACCATCGCGCTGAATTTGTGTTTGCTGATGTAGCCACGCTGACGATAGAGCGCAACGGCATTGGCATTGTCTTCGGTGACGGTAAGGGTGAGCGCCTGAAAACCGCGGCCGCGCAGATCTGCGGCGCAGGAGGCAAGCAGGAAACTGGCCAAACCACGGTTGCGATTTTCTTGTGCAACGCAGACCTGCGTCACGTGACCGACATCGCTGCGCACGCGGGAGCAGAGCAACAGAGCAACGAGTTCGTTGCGCCTGCGGCTGACGATCACCCGCGACGCCGCCGCATCGAAGATGCCGCAGCCGGGGAAGCGAACGATGTTATGCAGAAAGCGTAGTGTGCCCGCGACAGAGCGGTACTGATCGTTGATGCGGCTGTCCAGGTGGCCATCGTAGGCATCCACGATGAGCCGTCCGGCGCCGGCAAAATCGGCATCGGTCCAAGGCCGGATCTCAAGATCGTCAGGGAACCCGCCGCGGTTGGAGAATCCTTTGGGAAGCTCGGTGACGGATGGGCGGTTGAGGTCCTGCTGCATAAAGAGTCGGGGGAAGACTATGAAACTATTGCGCTCGAAGGTCTGCCGATGCACTCCATGGGGATGTAGGAGCAGTTGCGCTTCGATGCGATCGACACCCGGGGAGCTTTGCAGGAGTTCGATGATGTGTTCCAGCAGGCGAATCTCAATCTTCGCGGACGCTGTGGAGTCAGGATCGAATGATACCGCGAAGACATCGCCAATTACGGCTTTGTTCGCCTCGTAGACACAGAAGACATAGCCTGCTACGCGACCATTTTCTACGGCGACGAATCCAGGGAGGACATGGGAGTTCAGGTACTGTAGCAGGAGTCTGGCGGAGGCGCGATAGTCCCAGTCGAGGCGCTCACCCCACACGCGGCTCTCCTCTTCAAGCACTGGACGTAATGTATTCGCCGAGAAGTGCCTGAGGTCGAGAATCTCGATCTGTACTGCGGATGTCATCTCTTCTCGTGATCGCGACGTGTTGTCCGCGGTGGAGTCGCCAGCATGCACTTCCGCATCTTCTCACGGTATACGCATATCTGGCACAAAGAGCATTCCGGAATCTTTTCCCGTCCCTCCACTTCGCTGCGCTGGGGTCGGGGATGCCAAGTTGATTCGCGCCCGCCACGCCGGCCTGAGAACTTAAGGTTTTGCGGAGACCTTGTAGACAACGAGATTTTGCGCGGGATAGGTGAAGAGGGGGGCATAGTTGCGGCCTACCATGTAGGGCAGGATCTCTGCTGCATAGGCCTCTCGCATGATGAGAATGTGTTCCTGGGGAGGTACGCCTCCGGGGCGCTCGTAGTTGAAGACTTCATGGTTGCGGTAAAAGGCGACTCCATATTCCACATCGCGGCGCACCCTGTAGACGGCTACGGTTTCGGTGGGAGAAGCAACCTGGTCGAGGATCCGCGAAAGGGGGCGCGCTGAATAACTGTCGTCGATGTGCTGGATATTTTTCTTGGTGCCGGGGAAGTTGCCTACGCCGAAGACTGGTCCAATCCCGAAGATGAAGAGCAGCAGAATGACCATCGGCAGCATGGTTGCGATGCGCAGGCGGCGAACTCCGAAGCGTGCCACCGCAATCAGGATCAAGACGGCGAATGCCATGCCAGTTATCAGGGCGGGAATGATTGCCCGGGCTGGTGGCATGGCTCCGGCGTGCGAGATCTCCCAGGGCAGCAGCAGAACCAGCGTCGTCATAGCCCCGGTCAGCAAGGCATGGATAATGAGAAGCGAGGGGCGCAGCCCACGATTGCGGATGCGGTTGAGGTAGTCGCCGGTAAGGATAGTGATGGGCGGCAGTGCGGGAAGAATGTATCCCGGAAGCTTGGAGCGGGACATGGAGAAAAAGACGATGGGGATGAGCGCCCAGAGTACTAGAAACTCGGGGAAAGCATCGCCCGCCCGGGGATGGCCGATGTAGCGGTCTTTGGAGTGTCGCGCTTTCCACTCCGCAATAGATTCGCGGACGGCATCGACCAGGGCAGTGATTGAAATAACAGCCCACGGCGTGAGAGCTAGCAGCGTGATGGGGATGTAGAACCAGAATGGCTGGTCGTGTTGATACCTGCCGGTAGCGAAGCGTTCCAGGTTGTGTTCCAGGAAGAAAACGCGCAGGAAGTTAGGATTGCGGTGCTGTACTGCGATGAACCAGGGCAGCACCATGGCCAGGTAGAGGATGACGCCGGGTATCCAAATTGTGCGTCGGAGCAGGGACCACTCTCTGCGCAAGGCGGCAAAGGCCAGCAGGATCACGAGCGCCATGAAGGGAGCAACCGGCCCTTTGGCCAGCGTCGCGGCACCTACAAAGAAGTAGAGATCAAAGAGCCAGAACTTGCTGTCGGTCTCGTACCAGGCATACCAGCCAAGCATGCCGATACAAAAGGGGGCAGCCAGTTGCATGTCAGTGGATGCGCCGCGGGCAAAGGCGATGATGCCGGCGCTGGAGGCAGTGATCAAGGCGGCGTCGAGCTGGCCCCCGGGGCGGAATCGTCGGATGTGGAGATAGGTCAGGGTGATGAGGACAAACGCGAAGCTCGCAGAGGGGATGCGGGCCGACCAGTCGTGGACTCCGAATTCGCGGAAGGCGAACATGGCGCGCCAATAATACAGAGCGGGTTTCTCCAGCCACGGTTTGCCGTAGAGGATGGGCGTAATGCATGCTTCCAGCGTCCCCTCGATGCCGTGGCCATGATCGAGCTTGGTGAGCATCTCGTGGGCGATCTGGGCGTAGCGGGGTTCATCCGCGCCTACCAGTCCGATGCCATCGTGGCCGAAGATCGGCACCAGACCGTAGAACAGGAAGAAAGCCGCGAACGCGAAGAGAGTTAACGCCTCGAGGGTGGTGGCGAGCGCGGGGAAGCGTGCGGGCGCTTTGTTTTCGCGGGTTTGCAGTGCTTTGAGACTGAAAGGAAATCCCACGTTCGATGCTATCTCGGAA
>JANXZS010000296.1 GCA_025355385.1 Acidobacteriaceae bacterium
AATGGCCGACGCACTGGTTGAAATCCACCTGCGGCGCGGTTCAACTGCCAACGCCAATGGCTCCGAGTCTCCCTGAACCGGCGCGCCACCAGAGTGTAAATGCAACGTCGGCCCATCGGAGATCACCGCACCGACGGCAGCGAATCCAATTGCGACCGCGGGTATATGCGGAGGGTAAATTGGCACTAAATCGGAGAAACCAGTAATAACGTCGACCATTCCGTCGCCGGTGGCCACCTCCACCAACTCGGTAACCAGCAGCCATTCTCAAAGCTACACCGCGAAGTAGGGTACTAAAGGTTGAGTGCGTCGCAACAATGTTGAGGGGCTGCAGCGCACTTACTCCCCTTGTTCTTGGTGTTGCCAACTCATCGATCGTCTATCTGACCGAATCCGTTGTCTCGTTCAGAGTGGGGTGTCTTGTAGCTGCTCAACACCCTCATCCATAACACCCCACTCTTCTGTACGGGGGTGCCAGAGGCGCCTATCGACCATCGTACTGGTGTGTTCGAGCGCCCCAAGCGGTTCGATCCCCATCATGTTCAACCTCTGGCAGAGCTCAAATAGCACTTCGTCCTTCCGCAGAGTCCATGTGGAAGCAAAACAGCGCCAGAACACCCAGCCCGCTCTTTCCAGGATGCGTTGGCGGCTCATGTCATGAGCCCATTTATCCGGTCCGTGATACTCATCGCCGTCACATTCGATCGCGAGGCGAACGTCGCCTGCACCTTCGACGACCATGTCGATTCGATAAGCACCGGTCTTCACCTGGGGAATGACTCTGTATCCCCGGATGGTGAGCTCCGTGTAAACATTGCGCTCGGAGCCAGATTCGCAGAGGTCAATGAGCTGCGTCGTGTCCTCGGTATTGAGGACCAGAGGCTTATCGAAGTGAGACAGAAGACTGCCGCGTAGATCCTTGTCGGAAAGGTCAGACGCCATGACCGAACGCACAAGGTACATTCGATCCTGGGCGCGGCTCGCTGCGACGTTGAAGCGTTGGTCGAACATGCTTCCGGAGAGTGCCTTGCAATTCCGGGGATCGGCAACCATCGAAAGGAACATGATGTGCCGCTCGCTGCCTTGGAAGGCTCGCGCATCTCCACAGAGGAATTTACGGCGCCGCAGTTCGGCGGCATCACATCGCTGCATGACGACGGAATCGATATGTTTCGCCTGCTCACTGCCAAGCAGAGACACAACTCCGATGGTGCGGTGGGCTAGGCTTTTATTCGCGAGGATCGCGCTAATCTCGTCCGCGATCGCCTGCGCCTCGTAGTCATTCCTGTCGTGCGCATCCCGCATACCGCCTTCGACGTAAATATCGACCAATGGCGGTTCGATACGTTCGGAGGCACGTGGGATCCTGAGTGGCAGAATCTGATTCTGATAGAACGTGCGATTCGAGTACGCGATGATTGAGGACACACAGCGAAAGTGTTCGCGCAGCATCACCTGATCGGCGGCGAAGACACGCGCCGCCAGATCATATAGAGATTTCTCCGGCGTCATTTCTGCGGCAAATGGCTGCCCCGTAAGGAACCGGTCTAGCAATTCCTGGATGCGCGTGCTTTCGATGAAGCCGCCATCGGGAGAAACCTGCTTGTCGTCTCCAACGACCAGGATCCTCTTTCCCCGGAGGATCGCAGGGAGCGCCCAGAGGTCCGACTGACTCGCTTCATCGACGATCACTAGATCGAACCCGCCGATATCCGCCGGCATAGCCTCTGAAATCCTGCTGTGATTCATGATCCAACACGGGACCGCTCCAGCCGCGTCGAACATCATTTCACGGGCATCCCTCCGGTAGCGGGTGGCGTTTGGCCCTGTGCCCTGTCCAATCCTCCGGACTGCGGTAGCGTATCCCGCCAAGGCCTGCAAGACCCTCGGGGTCGCGTTCTGTTTGGTAGCAAGCCAGGCTGCTTTTGCGACCATCTCTCGATAGAAGCGGGCAAGCCCACCTTCAACATCGCGTCTCCGGCGCGCCAGGGTCAACAGTTCTTCTCTTGCTTCGATCTGGTCAAGATGCGTCCGCACTCTTGCCCAATTCCAGGCATCTCTCCACGTTGTCGGAAATGTGGTGTCTTCGCCCGATGCTACGATCGGCACGGAGCGGACCCGCGCTGCTAGCTTTGGTGCACCCGCCGCCTCGATTCGATTAGCTGCATCGGCCACATAGGAGAGGTCGCTGGCGAGCGCGGCTATGCGTCGCAGCTCCTCGATCAACTCTGCAAATTGAGCGCCGGCGCGCTCCCTGGCGGTGTGCTCGTTGCCAAGGCTGTCGCGTACAAAGGCGCGCAGCGCATCCGAGACGGGCCCCGACTTTCCAGCAAGTTTCTCCTGAATATCGCTCAACTGCATCGCAGCGCTGGACAGACCTGCGAACACAAGATGTTGGACCAACTCCCTGCGAATCCTCTCTAGGTCGGAGCGGCCTGTGGGTGGTCCGGCTTCGAATCCGTTTTCGAAGATTTCGGACGCGCGCTTGCCAAACTGCAGGTCGAAATGAGTCGCCAGTCGATGGGCTTTTCGGGCCGAGAGGGCAACTAATTCTAGTTGCCTCAGGGACGTGACCCCGCCGGCCAAGGCAGGCACAGAGAGCAATTGATGGAGCGCGTTCCACCGCGTCTCGAACGTCAATACCTGTTCGTGAAGCGCAATCCACTCCCTGACCTTCTTCCAGTCTTCCCGGTTTGCCGGCGCTCTGCCCTGAACGCGCACCTCTCCGATGTACTCCTTCGCCTCGCCGCTTCCGATGGAGAGGAAGCCGAAGGGCTTACCAGTCTCGACGGCTCGCGACACCGCCCCTGCCGTCTTCGCATCTTGCAGAGCTTCATTCGGGAACGCGATCGGGAACTTCAGAAACTGAGCTCGCGCATCAATCAATGCGTCCAGATCTTCGAAGAGGGACTCGAGGGCAGCACGCTCAGAGGCAAATGAAGCGTGCCCGCACCTCTTTCTTAGCTCAAACGGCCATGATTCGCCGACATCCTGGAGTTCGTCGGTCAGTGCGAGCATTTCTTCGATGATCGCGAGCAAGGCACGGGCCGCTTCGAAGACTTCAGGCGTGTTCACCTTAAGAGGCGTGAGCTCGCCGCTACGCACTTCCTCCTCGATGCTTCCCCTCTTCACGAGAATGTCGTGCAGATCGCAGATGGCTGCGACGGCTGGGAAGTTATCGGCCGATGGGACACGCGAGGTCACATAGACGAGATCTTCGCCAAGCGCCCGTCGAGCCTCGCGGAGCCGGCTTGCCTCGTCCGACGAAAGAGGTGGAACGTGCAGCGGTCCCAGGGTGATTTCGTCGTCGAACCAGCCATACCTATCCCTACCTGAGACCACCAGGTCGGCAAGGCTTTGGGCACGCATCTCCGCCCCATCGACCTCGACCGCGGACAGCTGTTGCTGTGCGATCTGGTCGATTCTTCGGTCAATCGTAATCAGTTCCGAGTGGGCTCGGTCGATAGAACCACGAAGACGTTCAATCTCCTGACGGGTCAGTTCGGGGTTTATCTGAGAGACCTTATGCTGAATGGCTTCGATGGAGCCTTGAAACTGGCGGATGCCATCCCGATCACTGGTAAGCAGCGCAACCGTAAGCGCGCGGACCTCTTCGGGAATCTTGTCCTGCAAGACCGAAAGTGCCGCTTCGCCGCGCGATGTGACGAGCACGCGTTTGCCGCTCGCAAGGTAGTGACAGATGACATTTGCGATCGTATGCGTCTTGCCCGTTCCCGGTGGCCCCTGAACGGTCACTCCTGGCGCGCGCTTCAACCTTTGCACGATGGTCACTTGCTCATCGTTGTACGGCAGAGGAAAATACAATTCCTCCACCGTTCCCCCCGCAGTCGACGTTCCACGTCCGGACAGGCCACGGAAAGTGATGGGTTCGAATTGGATCGGCTGGTCGGACGGCACCGTTACGAGCGCGAGCGGCCCTTCATGAATCGTGCAGCCATCTTCGAGTTTCTCCTGCAGGCGCTTGAGATCTTCGAAAAGATAATTGATCGTGCGAGGCCGCGAGAGCAGTACCCAGGCATCCGTAACGATAAGGTGCGAGCTAGGCGGAGGAGCCGTGCCGTTCTGGTTCAGCACTTCTTTGTACTGACCTTCGCTGTCCAAGTTGCCGGCGATCAACTTGAGCAC
>JANXZS010000307.1 GCA_025355385.1 Acidobacteriaceae bacterium
TCGAGCAGCTCGGCGCATCCGAGATGCGCCTCATGCGGCGCGATTTGATCAAGGACTCCCAACGGCGGCCCGTGTGTGATCAACACATCAAGATGTTCGGGGATGCTGTCCCAATATCTCGTCGCAGCAGTTCCGCGAGGATACATGAAGGCCCAATTGAGGAACTCTGGAGTGTACGGGGAACCCCAGAGACGAACTCCCTCAATTGTGACCTCTGAGTTCTCCAAATAGTCGGCATTCGTGAGCAGGCCTCTAGCCGTTCCGGGATCGGACTCGAAATACTTGTCGTGGTTTCCGGCGCACACCACGCGATGCTTGAACGACTGCTGTCCCAACCAACGATTGAACGAGATGATCTCACGCAAATCGGTGCCGGAGTTCATGAAGTCGCCAGCATGGATTAGGACATCACCTTCGGGCATGTTTTTGATCTTGTCGTGCAGGCCGTGTGTGTCGGAGATCAGTACAAGTCGCATTGCGTAACCTGATGTCGATTGAAAAGAGGGATGCGGACGAACGCGCGTATGCAAACCGAGCTATCCCAGGTTGCACAACGCACCAATGAGAAATGATCGAGATGCATTGGATCTGGCTTCTACTCGAACGCCGCAGCCATAGGGTTCTGCTCTGCCCTGGAGATACCAAATCGTGTGGCTTCCTCTCTCCATTTTGCCACGGCAATCTTGACAGACCGCAGAGCTGCGTCTGCTTGAGCGGCGGATATGCCATATGCCTTATGTGCGCTCATGGCTATCGAAACATCACAAGTGCTCTCTGTCTCGTCGATCGCTAGAGAAAGCTCCTTGCGATCGACGGAAGGATTGATGTCGTAGGCAGGCGAAAGTCGTATTCCCTGAGCATCGACGAAAAAACCGTGGTTCCGAAGATGGTCGTCCGTATTGTGGATGCGAATGTTCAGGAGAACGCGTCGGAACAGCTGCTCGCAATCCGCTTGAGTTTTGGCACCTCTCGACTGGAGAAGGTCCACTAACTCAAGGTAGCCTGCTCCCGCTTCTCCATCCTTGCGTTGTGTGAGGGTCATTGCCGAGACGAAAGCGATCCGTCCACCTTCCGAAGTGCGATCAAATCTTTCGACGAGAAAAGTCGTGAATGGGCTTTCTGCGAAATGAAGCGCCCTGGCATTCGGAACATCAATGCCAGATTGCCGTGCGAGTGAATTTGCTACTAACTCCCAGGCTCCAACATCTCGCGTATCCTGGCGACTCGGAAACTTGGCGATACATAGGGCTCTTCGTTCATCCCGAACGGAAGCCTTAGGCCGCGCTCCCCCAAGCGAACTCCCAGGAGCGATGAGTTGTGAGAGCCACTTCGAATACTCGGGATGCTCTTCTTCATTCAGGTGCTGTTCAAACTGAAGGCTCGCCGCCTGAAGCTCTCGCAGCGATGTAAGTGGCGGCGCGGCTAATTTGGTATCGCTGTCCACATAGTTCCCGCCAGGAAGTTTGAACCGAAGTGCGCCAAGTCTTGTTTCATCATGAACGCCCAACAGAAAATCCCACTCTGTCAGCGTTCGAGGACGTGCTCCTTCGTGGCGCGCACGCGCGTTTTCACGGCGCTGCATCAGCACACGCCCCCAGCGATCGGGCGATGAGTCGGTAAAGATACCGAAGTTCGATCGATCCGCAGATGGGTATTGATGGCCTTCGTCAAGCGTGAGGTCCGGGTCAAACGCGAACGCCTCTGCCTGCTTTAACCATTCCCTCGCATACTTGAAGGAAAAGAGTTCACCCTTACCGCTCCATTGACAGTGGAGGGTGCCCATGAGGTCTGGCTCAGCGGCTCGACCGGCATCCAGATACACTTCAACGGTCTCGATGCCTGCCATTAGTCTTTCCCTTGTGTCTGAGAAAGTCGCTTCACACTTCTTTCAGCAGGAGGCTTTTTAGGCGCTCTGAGTTTTGAAGTGATTCCGGCGTCCTGTAGTTTTCGACCCAGCTCATCGTCCTTCGCCAAGAGCGCCAGATCGTTCTCCAAACGCAAGACCTGCATCACCCGTGCGTAGATGCCCAACGCAACTGCCGGATCCCCCTGTTCGACTTTGGATAGGGTCCGCCTTGTGATTCCCGCGCGTTGCGCGACAACTTCCGCTGAGTATTTGCGACGGAGGCGCGCAAGTTTCAGCAGAGTGCCGAGCCCGTCAAGCAGTCGTGCAACGCGTGGTACAAGCAATGGCGTCGTTTTACCCATAACAGGAATTATCATACACATTGAAAACAGTTATTGCGTATGATATTGCTCGTTATGAATGCCAACGTTCTAGGCTAAATGTGAAGTTTCAAGAGGTTGTCCATTCGATCTGACTGCGAGAAGCTGGTTCTGCGACGAATCAATTTCTTCGGAGGGATCGAATGGACTATCACCAGAATGCCCGACTGACGGTTCATAGTCGAGAGCAGCTTGCCAGAAGAGTGGTGGAACAGGGCTTGACGTTGAAGTTGGCCGCGGCCAGCTTCAACGTCAGCGCCAGGACGGCGACCAAATGGGTGCGCCGCTACCGTGAGTTGGGACGTGCCGGGCTGGGCGATCGAACTTCGCGTCCGCACCGATCTCCCCGTGCCACCTCTTCTGCTCTCATAGAAAAGGTTTTGGCTCTTCGCCGGTTGTGCTACAACGGCTGGCGGATCGCGCAGGCGCTGGCTCTGAGCCGGGCCACTGTCAGTCGCATCCTGCGCCGGGCCGGCATGAACCGGTTGCGTTCGCTTGATCCGCCGCCGCCGATGGTGCGCTACGAGCACAAGCGTCCAGGCGATCTCATCCACTTCGATATCAAAAAGCTCGCCCGGATCGTCAAGCCAGGCCATCGCGTCCATGGCGATCGAACGCAACAGACGCGCGGCGCGGGATACGAATATCTGCACATCGCCATCGACGATCACAGCCGCATCAGCTTCGCCGCCATCCTGCCCGACCAGACCCATCGATCAGCCTTGCTCTTCTTCTTCATGGCAAGGGCCTTCTACTCGCGCTTCGGCTTCTCCATCCGCCGCGTGCTCACCGACAATGGCTCCTGCTATCGAGACGGGGCCTTCCGCATGATCCTCCGACGGCAACACATCAAACACCGCTTTACCAGACCCTACACCCCGCGCACCAACGGCAAGGCAGAACGCTTCATCCAAACCGCCCTACGGGAATGGGCTTACGCTCGCTCTTACCAGAACTCGCTCGAACGCCAGCAGCAGCTCGACCCATGGCTACACGACTACAACTTCCATCGCCAACATGCTAGCCTCAACCACAACACCCCAGCTTCCCGTTCAGGTCTGAATCGGAACAACCTCTTGAGCCTCCACAGCTAAACATAAAACCTAGTTTGCTGTACCCTATCCCAATCTTGCCAGTGACTTCACCCAATGATCCGACATACATCAGGGACGCGACGAGGCTGGACTCCGCTTTCAAATGGCGGACGGGATGAGGATGATTTCAAAAATTTTGGAGGAGAAGTTCTCAGAATGAGAGATGTAGATGGTGGCCGAGGTCGGACTTGAACCGACATGAGGTTGCCCTCGGCAGATTTTGAGTCTGCTGTGTCTGCCAATTTCACCACTCGGCCATACCGACATTATACCGCAGTACGCGGAGCCGGTACGTCCTTGGAGCGTGGCCTCTACCGCGCAGCCGGCGAGCGGGGGCCGGAATCAACCGGAAACAGGTGCAGGGAGAAACCGAGCGGGTTTCTCCCTGCCGCGCGATGAGCGCGCAAGAAAATGGTGAGGCCACAGCTTCGCGGCCTCACCGATGCGCCTTGTTTAGCCGAGAATGCACTTGCCCGTTGAGGCCTCTTCGTAGCCCTGCAAGCGCAGGTTGTCCTTCATGCCACCTCCACCAGTTCTCCGGCTTCGGTGGTGGCCGTCTCCTCTTCCGCGATAGGCGGCTCCAATGCTGCAAGGATGACGCTGGCAGTCTGCTGGATAACTTCCAAGCTCTCGGCCAAGAGCGAAGCGTTGCCTTTGTAAAGCTGGATATAGTCTGCGGATGCCGAACCCGTCACCAGCCCAACGGCCTTGCCTACAACGAACGCGACGGCCTCGGCCTCCGTCTCGCGTACCGTCTTGGTGGTAGCAGTGCGGCGTTCGCTTTTATGCAGGAGTTCATGCGCCGTCTCGTGTACCAGCGTGGCGAAGGTTTCGGCCTTCGACTGGCCGGGCAAGATGGCGATGCGTCCGCCGTAGCTCATGCCAAGAGCTGGCGCAATGTTGGGGTTGTAGG
>JANXZS010000034.1 GCA_025355385.1 Acidobacteriaceae bacterium
TGTCGGCAGGACGGAAGTTTTTACCGCGGTCGGTCCGTCCCGATGGTCGAGAGCAACGTAGGACTGATCGACAAGCGTATCGGCGCTCCTAGGATCGATACACCGAATTACAACGCTTTCTGTGATGGTGTGTCCTTTGCGCCAAACGGGCGGACTCAGGCCGCCGGCTTGCCCCACACTTCAGCTTCAATATAGTCATTCAATTTGTTGGCCGTCCCACGGTCGTTATATTGCCCCGTCACCCACTCCAACCGAACCAGTCCGGCCTTCACTCCCGCGTCCGTCAGCCGATACCCCGGCTTGCCGTCCACACCCGTCGTCCGCTCCACCTGGTCGCCCAGCAAGAACACCGGCCCGCCCTTCGCCGGGACGCCCTCCAGCATCGTGTACTTCGACTGCATCGACGCCCCACCCTGGCCCCGCGCTCCGCTCTTCAGGTAGTGCATCAGGTACAGACGCTCCGCCGCCGTCCACCCCTGCGAGTAGTCCAGGCAGAACACACCGAAGAAGAAGATGCCCGTCGCCAAGAACGCCGTCCACGTCCACACGCTCCTCCGGCTCGGCCACTTTTTCGAGTAATCCTTGCGTCCCCATTCCGCCATCGTCAGACCTCCTCTGGTTCGGTTTCCGCGCTCGTTTCAGATGTCGTCTCCGGCTCCGGCTGGGCCGCTTTTGCTGCCGCCCGCACCGCCGCCAGACGCTCCCGCGCCCGCTGCATCTTCGTCTCGTCCGCCCGCTCGATCAGCCCGCGCATCTCCGGCTCGCTGAACGTAGACTGGCCCGCCTCACCCTTCGCCGCCCGGAAGTGAAGGTTCAACAGCAGCGACCGAAGGGCCAGGACTTCGCCCAGCGCAACCTCCCCGGAGTCCGGGCCAGAGTTCACCGGCGCCGACAGCAGCGCCTCCCGAACCCACTCCGCCAGCCGCATCCCGGCCCCACGCGCACGTTCCTCCAGCAAGGCGAACTCCGCCTCCGAGACCTTCGTGCCGACAGACTTCGTGCGCAACGGTGGCTTCATCGCGCACCGCCTGGTTTGGATTTGAGAAGGGAGTTTAGATCGTGGCCGCACACTGCCTGTGCGTCGATGACAAGACAGCAAGGGGGCCGGAGGCGGGCTAAGGGTCTGATTCTCAGATGGTTCCCCTTCAGCAACGTGCGCTCGCCCTTAAGCCTACGCCCCTACACCCATTTTTTCTATTAGCTGCCTGTTTTCAGCAAGTTCCCCAAGCGTAACTTTTAGTTCCTCTACAGCACCCATTCTGGGGTGACGTGTCACCCTACTCCCGGTGCAGAGCACCGTGCTCTTTTGATCGGGGCGTCAACAGAAGGCCAGAGGAAGGCCACAGACACAGCAAGGCCGCCCCCGAAGAGACGGCCCGCTTTCATAAACACGGATAGACTTGCGCCACCTGCCGATCATGAGACGGTCCTATTTGAGAGTCCAGACGATTCTGTATACGGCAGCAAGGATTCCACATGCCATCGCAAGAGAGAGGTATTCCTTTTTCTCGCGGACTATGGTCAGCCACAAGAGGCAGAAAAGAACCAGAAATGCGACGACGGTATCACGAATGTCGGGCTTCATTAGATTCCATTGCTCAATCATTCGAACAACAAAGCCTAGCCAAAGAAGAGATCCGACTACGTTAGCGAGAACAAATACACTTTTTTGCGTCTGCATTGGACAATTCTCCTCTCACATGGTGGCTTCGGCCTAATCGCACTTTGCCCATCCATAGGCCTCCAAAAGGCCCGCATCAGTGAAGACCATAGAAAAAGGATCTTTTCCTCCTGTGAATTTGCTGATGCCAGCGGCGACGATCAAATCCGAAGTGGACCAGATGCCCCATTGCTTACCTGTTGGGGCAGTGAAAGGGTGGGACCAGGAATTTCCCGCTCCGCAAAACCATGGCTGCTTTTTGGGTTGTGGTTGCGGTGGCTGCTGTGGTTTTGGCGTGCCGTTATTTGGGGCGTTAGATGAAGTAGTCAACGACGAACAGCCCCAGAACGATGCCGGTCCACATCTTCACGAGGAACGATACCGTATTCGAGTCGGTGTCGGTCGGAGCCCTGCGTTTCATCCAAAGGATTGACAGCAGAAAGCCGACAATCCCTACTCCGATTTGGATACCAAATAGTGGAAGCATGTTTCGCATTGAATTCATAGGACCTCACGGATGTTTGTAGCAATATGCTGCCGATGCACCATAGATGGCTGCATCAATGCCTAGTTTTGCGAAACCGAACGCGTCGGCTAGACCTGCTTCGCCCGCGTTCACCAAGGCATCTTGTGTAATCCCGGCAGCGCCCTTGAAGAATGCACCCTCTCCCACCGGAAGACCTTGTCCAACCCCGCCCACAGCGAGATCGGTGGCGATGTCGCCGCCCCCCCCGCCTTGCGTGCCCGTCCTATACAAATGAGAACCGAAGTCCGTTAGCCCAGAGAAG
>JANXZS010000071.1 GCA_025355385.1 Acidobacteriaceae bacterium
AACAAAGAACGACTCCAGAAATCTCGCCCAATCGCATTTTGCGACTTGGATCGATAATTACAAATACTACAGATCTGGGACCAGTTGAATGCCCCGAATTGGTTACTGAATCCGAATGCCTCATGTAAGTGTATGTCAAAATACCGCCGAAGTCTAAACTTTTCAACGATTACTCCGACTTGAATCTGCTTTACTACTTTCGCTGATCGAGATTAAATGAAGATGAATGGATTGCACCTTCAGACATTTCAGACTAGCTGCTGCAGCCCCTAATCCTCTGGTTTATAATTTCGCGAGTACCACAATTATGATGCGAAAGATTCCTGCGATGTTGGATTTTCCGGCTCAGCCCCGGAATTACAAAGACTCGTCAGGTAAAGGTTTGTACACAAATGATTCGCTTCCTGCAAAAAGACAATCGCGTCATCAAGGGCATTTTCATCGTCATTATTAGTCTGGCCGTGATTACTATGGTCATCACCCTGGTTCCCGGTATTTTCCAGGATTCAGCAGGAGCGGCAGACACTTACGCCACGGTGCGCGGAGGCGGTATCCTTAGCCGCTTCTTTGGCCCATCGAGTGAGATATCGAATGCGCAGGTTCAGCAGGCAGCGTCACGGCAATTGCAGCAGCAGCGTCTCCCCGATTTTGTGTTGCCTTTCATGATGCAGCGCGTCGGCCAGGGACTGATCCAGCAGTCGGTGATGTTGCTGGAAGCGGATCGCCTCGGACTCAAGGTGACGAAGGAAGATCTGCGTCAGTTTCTTCATACCGGTCAATTTGGCATGGCTATATTCCCCAATGGCCAGTACATCGGTGATGACAAGTATTCTTCACTCGTTCAGGACAATTTCGGCATATCGCGGGAGGATTTCGAGAACCAGCTGAAAAAGGAAATCCAGATGAATCGCCTGCGCGAGATGGTGACCGGCAGCGCGACTGTCTCCGACGGGGAGATCCGCGACACCTATCGCCAGCAGGGAACCAAGATCAAGTTCGCATATGCGGTGCTCAGCGCGGATGAACTGCGCAAGCAGATCAACCCCAGCGATGGCGAACTTCAGGCATTCTTCAAGCAGAATGCCGGGAAATATGCCACAGCGGTGCCTGAAACGCGTAAGTTGCAGTACATCGTTTTTGGGGAAGGACAGGTCGCAGGGGGCGCTCCGCAAGTGACTGCGGCCGAGATTCAGCAGTACTATTCCCAGCACAAGAAGGAGTTCGAGACTCCTGACCAGGTCAGGGTTCGCCATATCCTCATTAAGACCGCACCCGGAGCGGATGGGGCGGCGAACACGGCAGCTCAGCAAAAAGCTGAGGCGATTCTGAAGGAGATCAAGGCAGGAGCGAACTTTAGCGAGCTCGCGAAAAAAAGCTCTGACGATCCAGGCAGCAAGGCTCAGGGAGGCGAGTTGGGCTTCCTGAAACGAGGAGCGACCGTTCCTGAGTTCGACAAGGTAGCTTTCACCCTCAATCCCGGCCAGACCTCCGGCCTAGTAAAAACCCAGTTTGGGTATCACATCCTGCAGGTGGAAGAGAAGCAGACGGCCCACACCCGGACACTCGACGAGGTTCGCCCGGTCATTGAGGCCTCCCTCACCCGTCAGAAGGAAGTGCAGCAGCAGCAGAATTTCGCCCAGCAGCTTGCCGTGGAGGCGCAAAAGACCAGTCTGCAAAAGACAGCAGAGGCGCATCATCTCCAGATTGTGACCACGGACTTTCTTGAACAGAACGCAGTCGTCCCCGGCCTGGCGGACGGGTCGAAAATGCTGACGCAGGCATTTGGCGTCAAGCCCGGAACGGCTCCACAAGTGAGCACCACTGGCGAAGGCTTCGCCATCTTCCGGGTTGAAGGGGTCAATGCTGCCCATGCCCCGACCTTTGACCAACACAAGACGCATATCCTCGAGGACTATCGCGCTCAAATGCTTCCCCAGTTGCTGGCGAGCAAAACGACGGCGTTATCAGAAAAGGCCCACTCCGAGAACGATTTGGAGAAGGCAGCAAAAGAATTAGGGGCGACTGTAAAGACCAGCGATCTCGTCGGTCAGGACGCACAGGTACCTGATGTAGGGCAGCTTGCCTCCGCCGCGCCGACGCTTTTTAAGTTACCGGCAGGATCCATAAGCCAGCCCATCAACTCAGCGCACGCGGGTATCGTAGCCAGGATTATCGATCGTCAGGAGCCTACCCCTGAAGAGACCGCGAAGAATTTCGCGCAGACCAGGGATTCAGTTCTCGATCAGAGGCGCGAAGAAATATTCGCCGTCTTTGTGACGAGTCTAGAGCAGAAATATCAAAAAGAGGGACGGATTCGACTCACGAAGAAAGCGCAGCCAGCGACGCTGCCGGGTTCACCCAGCTAGCGCAATTCCTCTGGCGTGTCTGGGAAAAGTAGCACGCTGCGCCTTTTCTTGACCGAAAACCCGCGTCGGGTTCTGCTACTTCGGATCCACCAGTAGCGGGTCGACTCAAGGCCAACCAGAATGCTAGAACCGGGGCCCGCGCTTAGGAATCTCTCTCAGTCGCGGTAGCTTTCCTTTTGACGCCCATACGGAAGAATAACCCCCATGCCATTTGAGCGTTCGTCTGGACTACTGCTGCACATTACCTCTCTTCCTTCCTACGGTGGTATTGGAGACATGGGGCCCGCTGCCTATGCCTTCGCTGACTTTCTCGCGGCGTCCAGGCAACGACTGTGGCAAATGCTCCCGCTGGGGCCAACCGGCTATGGAAATTCGCCGTATGCCACGCTCTCGGCGTTCGCGGGCAATCCTCTACTGATCAGTCTGGAGCATCTTTCGGATTGGGGATGGATTGGGGGCGAGCGACTTGCGGGCATGCGCGGCCGCTCTGGCGAAGTCGACTTCCACGAAGTGGAGAGAACCAAATTGCCGCTGCTCGAAGAGGCTGCGCGCAACTTTCGCTCACATAAAAACCCCAAGCAGTGGAAACGCTTCGAGCAGTATTGCCGCGACAACCAATACTGGCTGGATGACTATGCCCTCTACACCTTGCTGCGGACGAGGCTGGGGACCAACAGCTGGAAGGCGTGGCCCGAGGAATTTGCCCAGCGTCAACCGGATGCGCTAGCTAAACTGCGCAAGGAATCGGCCCAGGAGCTGGCGGTGATCCAGATCATTCAGTTTGCTTTCGATGAGCAGTGGGCGGCCCTGCGTGACTACTCACTCAAGCGGGGCGTGCGATTCATCGGCGATGTCGCGATTTTCGTGAACTATGACAGCGTAGACGTTTGGACCAATCGCCACATTTTTGAGCTCGACGAAGAGGGTTCCCCGATTCGCGTCTCGGGTGTCCCACCAGATTATTTCAGCCAGACAGGGCAGCGCTGGGGCAATCCGCTGTATCGCTGGGATGCTCTCGAGACGAATGGTTTCGACTGGTGGGTGAGTCGCATTCGCCGCGCACGTGCGCTTTACGACATGATTCGCCTTGACCACTTTCGCGGCTTCGAGGCCTATTGGGCCATCCCCGCGAACGAGCAGACAGCTATCAACGGAGAATGGGTTACAGCCCCCGGCGAGGCTCTGTTCAATAGATTGCGCGAAGTGTTTGGGGAACTGCCTTTCATCGCTGAAGATCTCGGGCTGATTACGCCCGAGGTAGATCATCTTCGCGAAAAATTTGAAATGCCGGGTATGCGCATTCTCCAGTTCGGATTCGGCAACAAGGCCGCTCATAATTATCTGCCTCACAAATATGTAACTAACACAGTTGCATATACCGGAACGCATGACAACGACACCACGCGGGGATGGTGGGAATCGCTGTCGAATCAAGACGAAAGAGCTGCGGTGAATGCATATCTCAGTCCCGGAGAAGACGGTGTGGTTTGGCCGATGATTCGCGCCGTCGCTACATCCGTAGCGGATATATGTCTATTCCCCATGCAGGATGTTCTCGATCTGGGCTCCCAAGCGCGCATGAATACGCCATCCAAACCGGACGCGAACTGGAGTTGGCGATGCCCCGAGGGTGTTCTGACGAAGCAACTTGCCACACGCCTTGCGGCTATGACTGAAATCGCGGACCGTGATCCAGTTCCACCCGGAACGCAATTGAAGTAAGACTGGCGCCGAAGTGGTAACACTATTGTGTGCACCTAGGGTGCGCCGCCTCTTGCCTTTCTGCTGCAGGCTCAACATCGTTGGCCGCTGTAGCTGTCGTAGAAAATGCGCTCTAGAGCAGAAGCAGGGCTAGTGTGATGAATCCAGCGTCAGCGATGTAGGCATTTTCTTGATGAAAATGCCTGCAGAGATCTGTGGCTCACCTTACAGTAACCCTGCTTCTGCTCTAGTTCGTGCTGATCAGCAGGGCGACCGGAAAATGCGCGAACACGCTGCTCAGGCGCAAGGTTTGTCCCTCCCCATCACCGAGTGGTTCGTCGGTAAACACATTTGTGTACTGCGTGGGGACACCCTCCGGGAGAGCGAGCGTTGCTTTACCCCAGGCATCTCCCAACGGGGGATGCGGTTTACCGCCCATCATCGAGCAGGCAAAGCGCGGGACGACGGCTAGGATGGTCTTTCCAGTTTCGCTGCTGCGCCGCAGGAAGGCTACCGTGTTCTCGGCGTACTTCTCTTCTGCGGTCGCGATTGCGACGTAGCTGCCGCGATGGAATATCTCTGCTTCCTGATGCCTGAGAGCGAGAGCGCGCCGCATCGTCCATAACTTGATTCGTCCATCGGGCAATGTTCGCAGCAATTCTTCACAAACGCGCGCCGCGCCCTCTTCGCGAGCCATGTGGTCAAGTGCATCCACGTGTTGGCGGCGTAAATCGTAGTCGACAGGCCGGCGATTGTCGGGATCCACCAACGTCAACTCCCACAGCTCAGTACCCTGGTAAAAGTCAGGGACTCCTGGCGAAGCAACTTTCAGCACAAGCTGTGCCAGGGAATTGATTGCGCCGAATGTCTGGAGCATCGGCATCATGGTGGCGAGCGTCTCCACAAACCGAGTCTCCCGACGGCGGCCGGAGGGAATCAGAATGTCCTGCAGAAAACTCTGCACCGCCTCAACATAGAGCGGATCGGGATTGATCCAGCTCAAGTTGACCTTGGCCTCGCTCAGCGCCTTCGCCGCATATTGCTGCAGACGGCCCACGAAGTTCCTACGGTCATCGAGGCTGTTTATTTGCCAAGGCCAGGTCGCTGCGATTGTCTGGTAGAGCAGATATTCTTCGTTGGCGTCGGGGGCTACGCGTCCGTCCCCCAGGGTACGCTTGCACTCCGCGTTCATTCGCTGCCATCGGCGCACCATTGCCGCCCACTGTGCCGGAACTTCTGAAAGCACATTCAGCCGGGCGCGAACGTCCTCGCTTCGCTTGGTGTCATGGGTGGAGGTCGTGAGCATGGAGTCTGGCGAGTTCTCCAGGCGCTCCCGGTTGCTGGAGTGAAACGTCTCCGCGGAGATACCAAATACTTTGACCGAACCGCCCACTTCATTCGCGGAGAGGAAGCGGTTATATACGTAAAATGTTGTGTCCTCTACTCCCTTCGCCATCACTGGTCCTGTCAGTTGTTGAAACTTGAGCGCGAAATAGAGCTGACGTTCGTCCACTTGGTCCTTCTGCGGGGAACGGTTGCCGTTAAATCCGCCCAGCAGTAGCGTCTCTCGCAAGAAGTCGAAGGCTGAAGCGTCAATGCCAGGATTCAGGCGCTTTGCCCGGCTGACGGCGTAGTGAATAAATGCACGGTCCCGATCGGTGTACCGGCCGCGATCGTCGATGTATGTGCGATAGACCGGGAAGCAGGCAATCGTTTCGCGGATTACCGTTTCGAGGATATTGTCAGTGAAGTCCCGTGCCCGGCGATCAGCCGCGGCGATGCCGCTGAGCAGGTTGGTCAGCACATACACCTCGCTGGCGAGCGAGGTCTGCATCACCTCCAGCTTCGCGCGATAAATGATCTCATCGGGATGGCGCTTTTCTCCCAGGACGCGGGCGTAAATCTCGTCGAAGGCGCGTTCATTTTTGGATTGGATGAAGACCTGATTCGCCAGGAAGACAAAGTCATACCCGCTCGTCCCACTCACCGGCCACTCACGAGGCATGTATTCGCGCGGCTCGAGAATCTTCTCCACGACAACGTAGAGTGGGCCGCGGTTGCGCGTCCAGTCATAGTCGCGGAGCCTATCGCCGATCGAAAGCTCCATCCCGTTTGGCGCGACCGGCTCGGTGGCGGATTCCCCTGCGCACTGGCTGGCAACATACAGCAATTGCAGGCGGATGAGGTATTGGCGGGGGTTGAACATGCCATCGCAATGATCGACGCGAAGTCCCGTTATCTGGTGGCGCGCGAGCAACTTCCGCACCAGGCAGTGCGTTTCAGCAAAGACTTCGGGATTTTCCATGCGCAGGCCGACTAGGTCGTTGATATCGAAGAAGCGGCGGTAGTTGATCTCCTCACCGGAGACGCGCCAGAAGGCAAGCCGGTAGGGCTGAGCCTCGAGCAGGGCATGCAGCTGGTCGAAGCTCCGCGGGTCGTTCTCAACGCCGTTGATCTGTTCGAGAGCGGCTGTGACTAAAGTCTCGATCTCCGCAGAGCGAAGGGCCTCGGTCAATAGGGGATTCAAATCCGCAAGCTGCTTGCGGCGTTGCGTGGCCAGAGTCGCATCGGCTGTCTCGTGCGGCGGGATATGCTGCAGATCCTTGAGCAGATCGCGCAAGGACTGGGGCAGCGGCGAGTCGACCTGGTCTGCTTCAGGAAACAACAACGGCAGCGTGCGCGGAGAAAGCGGGATGGTGTGGTCGAAGTAGTGGATTTGGATGCGTCCATTGTCGAGCACAAGCTGAATCCGCTTGCTCTCCAACGCCACCCCATATTGCTCGCCAAGAATGGGCAGAAGCAGCTTGCCCTGCATATCGGGCTTGAGGGGCTTCCAGTCAATGTCGAAGTATTCGGCGTATCGCGAAGATCTCCCATTCTCCAAAACATCGCGCCACCAGCGGGAATCGTCACCAATACTCATGTGGTTGGGGACGATGTCGAGGAGAAGACCCATGCCTGACTGCTGCAGCGACTGGGAGAGATGCTCGAAGCCCTCCTCGCCGCCAAGTTCGGGATTCAAACGATCATGGCGCGTGATGTCATAGCCGTGTGTACTCCCGGGGCGCGCCTCAAATATTGGCGAAGCGTAAAGATCACTAACACCCAGCCGCTCGAGATAGCTGACGATGGCCCGCGCATCGTCAAAGGTAAAACCGGCGTGCATCTGCAACCTGTAGGTCGATAGGGGAGCACGGATTTTGTCCGCTACAACTCGATCGATGCACTCTTTCATGGCTTATTTCTTTCGGGAAAATGAGAGATCTAACTTCAAGGCAATACGCGCTTGATCTGTCTTTCTGACTATAGATGCAAAAAGAGGAAGCCATGTTTTTGAGCTCACCCGGCGCCAGAACAGAGGACAATCTCAGTGGGAGCTTTACGAATCGTCGCGGACGCCTGAAAATGGTGACATAGACAGTTAAATCTCGGGGGCAAGATGCCACTTTCCGGTGAAGCAATTCGTTTGATGAATTACGTAGATGACGTGACTACCACGCTGCGCCGGATCCTTTCATTGGCGCCAACCCTCACTCCAGACGAGCGCAAGCGGCTGAGCGATTATCTGAGGAACTCCGATCCCAACGCCGACCAGGTGATGGCGGCGTTGGACGTAAAGTAGCGCCGTTCGCGTGAGCACGCTCAAAAACATCTCGGTTATTGGAGCTGGTCCGTTGGGCCGGCGGCTGGCGTGGCTCTCCTCCCGTGCGGGCTTCGAGACCATTCTCGAAGACGTGATGCCGTCGAACTTGAGACAAGCCGTGGCCGTCCTCGAGCAGCTTCAGGCAAGACAGGGCACTGCGGCAACGCCGGTTACGCGTCCCGGATCGCTGGTGTTTGCCACAACGCTTGAGGGTGCCGTCCGCACTGCCGACCTGGTAATCGACTGTGTACCAGACGAATTGGAGTCGAAACTGGAGATTTTCAGCTTGTTGGACCGCATGGCCCCTCCTCAGACGATCTTTGGGACGCCCACAGTCGCGCTCAGCATTGCCGATCTGGCCTCCTGTACCTACCGTCCGGCGCAGTGCGTGGCCTTCCAGCTTAATGCGGCTTTTCTCGGCGAGGTGGAGTTACCTGAGTCAATCGAGATCGTCCAAACGATAGCGACGCGGCCAGATGTGATAGAGACAGTCCAGGCTTTTTGGGCCGCTTTAGGACATCGGACGACGGTCCGCACCGACGATTGGCGGGACGTTTCGTTTGCGCGGCTCTCTCCAATCTGAAGACCTCACGCTGAAAATACCTGCGGGATCGCATTTCCGGCGGAACTCCGTCGCAGGGAACCATGGGCGCGCTTTTCACGTAGATCAGGACAAGCTATGCAGGGTCTCGGCGACACTCTCGGGCAGGTTTTCCGCGCTATATGGGCGTCGAAGCTGCGCTCGTTCCTGACCATGTTCGGCATTGCGTGGGGCGTTGGCTCAATGCTTCTTCTCATTGGTCTGGGCGAGGGCTTTCGCTCAGGCCAGCGCAGGCAACTCGCCAAGCTTGGGAACGACCTCATCATGAATTTCGGGGGCACCATTCCAGCCCTCGCTAACCAACACACTGGCATGCGCCCCTACAAGCTCACTTTGAGAGATGAAGCGGAGATGCTTCTCTCGCCTGAGATTCGCGACGCGACGGCAATGCTGACGCACAACGACATCAAGGAAGTCAGTCAACATGCCAGTGCGGGGGGGCAGGTCCTGGGCGTCGAGCCCAATTTTGCGGGTATCCGGTTTGTGCCACTTAAAGTCGGTCGTTTTGTAGATCACTCTGATCTGGATGAGCGCCGCAGGGTCGTGGTCCTGGGAAAGAAGAGCGCGGAGTTGCTGTTCCCCGGCCGTCCTGCCATCGGGGAGTTCGTCACCCTGAATGGCGCGCGGTTTCTGGTAATCGGCGTCGTCGACAACATCAGCCGCGGCAACAATGACTTCGACAATCAAAAGGTATATGTGCCGCTGACAACAATGCTGGAGATGTTTCCGGTAAAGGGCGAGAACATTCCCGCAGACGCAGTGACATCTATCCAATACCAGCCGCACCTGCGCGGCGAAAACGCGGCAGCCACTGCGTCGGCCCACACCATCATAGGGCGGCGACATGGATTTGATCCGTCCCTGGTGGATGCCTTCGACGAATGGGACACCATCAAGGAAGAGCGCATTGTGGGAAAGATATTCGACGCTATGGACGTATTCCTCGGAGGGGTGGGGATCGTCACGCTGGCCCTCGGTGCGGTGGGCATCATCAACATCATGCTCGTCTCGGTAAGCGAGCGGACTCGCGAAATAGGATTGCGCAAGGCGATAGGAGCCACCAATACCAGCATCCTGATGCAGTTCTTCCTCGAGGGAGTGTTCTTGACGGGGGTAAGTGGCCTAGTCGGCATTGCCGGGGCCGCAGGGCTGATGACCCTGCTACAGACAGTTGCAGGCGAAGGCATTCAGGGCTTTGATCCGCCGCGCCTGGTGCCCTGGTCAGCGGCACTGGCGCTTGGATCGCTCGCCCTCAGCGGGATTGTTGCTGGGCTCTACCCGGCGCGTAAAGCCGCGATGCTGGAACCGGTAGAAGCACTGCGGCGCGAGTAACTCCGAAAGGCGGCGGCAGGGGATGGCCCCGCCATCGCACTGGAAGCGAGCAGCAGCGACAGGAGAAACATGGTTAGCGACATACTTGGTCAGGCTTACGACGCCATGATTTATAACCGGAGGCGGACCATGATTACCATGATCGGCATGGCGTGGGGCATTGCCACGGTGGTGCTCCTGCTGGCCTATGGTGCTGGGTTCGCACGCGCCTTTGAGGCTATCTTCGCGCAGTTCGGCACCCGCCTGATCGGCGTTTTTCCCGGCCGGACGGGCGAGCAGGCCGGAGGCACCAAGGCCGGCGTGCAGGTCCGCTTCACCATGGAGGATCTCGAACGCCTGCGAGTCACCGTGCCAGGGCTGGAGCACATCTTCCCCATGGTGTCGAAAGATGTGACCGTACAGAACGAACTGCACAGCTTTACCTGGTCAGTGAATGGCGAGTGGCCGGAGGCAAAGGACGTGATGGTGCTCGACCTCGAGTCGGGCCGCTTCTATACCAATGAGGACGAATCCCAACGGAGGCACGTGGCCGTCATCGGATCGGAAGCGAAGACCAGGCTTTTTTCAGGCGCCTACGCGCTGGGCGAGCGCATTCGCCTCAACGGTACGAGCTACACCGTCATCGGCATCCTCAAGCCTAAGATGCAGCAGGGCGACAATGACAACAATCGCCAGATCTATGTGCCCTTCAACACCATGAGCGATATCAAGGACACAAAGTATCTGGACGGTATCTGGTTCACCTACACCGGTGACCACATGGCGGCGGAGCGAGCCGTGCGCAATACCCTCTCGGAGTTGCATCACTTTCGTCCGTCGGACCACCATGCCATTTACGTAGCAAATCTGTTGGAACAACTGAGCGAGTTCCGCATCCTCTCCATCGGCCTGCAAATCCTGCTCACCTTCATCGGCGCGTTGACCCTGGGTATCGCTGGCATTGGGTTGATGAACATCATGCTGGTTGCCGTGCAGCAACGTACCCGCGAGATTGGCGTGGAAAAGGCCCTGGGAGCCAAGAAGCGTCACATCCTGCTGCAGTTTCTCGCCGAGGCGCTGGTCATTACCGGAATTGGTGGTGTGGCGGGGATTCTTCTGGCGTATACCGTTTCGATCGCCGTGGGCCGGATCACTTTCTATGGCGCGATAGCGGCTAATGCGGATGCTGCTGATATCCAACTGCTTATTTCTCCCACAATCGTCTTTGTAGCCACGGGCATCCTGGCCGTCGTGGGACTGGTGAGCGGGATGATCCCCGCCATCCGCGCGGCCAATCTGAATCCTATCGAGGCGTTGCGGTACGAGTAGCGCTCAACCGGCAAGTCAGCAGAAACCCGGTTGGCGGACCGCCGTTGAGCGCCTTCTGACTGGCTTGACGCGCTAACCTGCCCTATCAGGGAGCTCCCATTTCGCGGACAATCGGAATTCCGGCACTGGCACCTATGCGGCTTGCTCCCGCTTCCAGCATGGTGCGAGTATCAGCCAGAGTGCGGATTCCGCCCGATGCCTTAACCCCGCATCGCGTACCCGCCACCCCACGCAGGATTGCGATATCCACGGAAGTCGCCCCACCAGTAGAGAAGCCCGTGCTGTTCTTGAGGAAGTCTGCTCCAGCGGCGATGGCCAGTTCAGAACCACGGATTTTTTCCTCCAGACTCAGCAGGCAAGTCTCCAGAATCACCTTCACAATTGCTCCCGCCTCGTGTGCCACTTCCACCACGCCGTGGATGTCCTGCTGCACGAGCGTGTTCATTCCGGACTTCAGCAATCCAATGCTGATCACCATGTCCAGCTCGCGAACCCCCTTGCGCACGGCCGCCTCGGCTTCTTCCCGCTTATTGCAAGCAAGCGACGCGCCCAGAGGAAAGCCGACGACGGCTCCAACGGGGACGCCAGTCCCGGACAACGCGGATTGCGCTATTCCCGCCCAGACGGGGTTCACCATGACACACGCGAAACGGTATTCCGCCGCTTCCTCACACAGCTTTAGAACCTGATCGCGGGTAGCGTCCGGCTTCAGCAGCGTGTGGTCGATGATTGCCGCCATATTGGACCAGGTCAAGAGTGCATTGTGGGAAAATGCGCCAGCGTCGAACCTGGGATAGTCGGGATTTGTCTCAGTTCCTATAGATTTTGTTGCCACGTTTTTACTCCTTGCGGCCGGGAAGCAATGCTTGCCCCGGAGAAAACATGAAAGGGTGGTGGACTTCTATTCTGGATGAGTGGGAGGAAGAATGCAGATGTCCGGTAGATTACGGAAACGCTCGCCATAATCCATGCCATAGCCCACCACAAAGAGGTTTGGAATACTGAAGCCTACATAATCGGCTTCGATCTTTTCCAAGCGTCGGCCAGGCTTATCCAGCAGCGTTGCGATGCGCAAGGACTTCGGATGATGCTGCAGAAATAATTTGCGCAGGTAGCACAGCGTGAGGCCGGTGTCGAGGATGTCTTCTACGACGATAATATGTTTGCCTTCGATGGAGTTGTCCAGATCCTTGATCAGCTTCACTGCTCCACTGGTGCGCATACTTTTGCCGTAGCTGGTGACCGCCACGAAGTCGAAGGTACAGTCTATCCCGATGGCGCGCGCAAGGTCGGCAAGAAAGAGCGTCGCGCCCTTCAGGACGCCTACCATTACGATGCTTTCGCCCGCGTAGTCGCTCGTTATCTGCTGGCCCAGTTCACCGACGCGCTCGCCGATCTGAGCGCGGCTGTAAAGAATCTGGAGATCAGACGGCGTCTTGAAAGCAACACGACTCGTGGACGTCATAGCTGTCTCCAGTATCTCTAAATCCGCCGCTCAGGACTATACTCATTGCATCAATAACCATGTATCCATTTGTTCACATTGGCTCTCTCTCCATAGGAACCTTCGGCCTTATGCTCTGGCTTGCCGCCGTCTGCGCCTGCTGGGTTCTGCATAAGAACTTTGCGCGTCGGAGCATTTCGGCGGACGCAATTGGCATCGTTGCCGTCTCAACCGTGGCAGGCATAGTCGGAGCCAAGCTCTGGCACGTTCTCGAGACGCCACAACTCCTCCTTGCCAGCCCTGCGGCCATGCTCTTTGACCGCTCAGGCTTCGCCTGGTTCGGCGGACTGCTTGCGGGAATACTGGCGCTTATGTGGCAGGGGCGTGTCTACAAAGTGGGGCCGGTGGGCATGCTGGATTTGTCTGCTCCGGCTGCTGCTGTGGGCTACGCGATGGGCCGTCTTGGCTGCCTTACCTCGGGCGATGGAGACTACGGCATAGCGACTAATCTACCCTGGGGTATGAGCTTCCCCAACGGCCTTGTGCCGACCACGGAGCGCGTACATCCGACTCCGATTTATGAGCTGATTGCGGGTCTACTGATCGGCTGGATATTATGGCGACGCGGGGCGAGCGAGAAACCAATCGGGCAGCTGACCGGCGAATACCTCATCCTGACCGGCATTGCACGATTCCTGGTGGAGTTTATCCGCATCAATCCGCGTATCTACTGGGGCATGAGCAACGCACAAGTGGCGAGTATGGGATCAGTAATATTCGGCGGGCTATTGATCGTATGGGCAAAGCGTCGCGGACTTAAGCCAGTCTCTCCACCAGTGGATGCCGCTGTGGGTCCCCGAAGCTAAGGCAATTTCACCTCGCCCTTCAATCATCACTTTTTACAGCCTTTTCAAATATGCTTTCGCGTCCTTGAGTTCGGGAAACAGCTTTTCATCTGCCCGGAACTCGCGACCATGCACGCAGCGGCGACCAGCCCGGACCTTGACCGGATGCATAAGGTGAAGCATTTCGTGGAAGAGCAGATACTCCATCGCAAATCGTGGGGTGTTGGGGCGATCAAAGATGCGGCTGATCACGATCGTATTGTGTGCAGAGTCATAATGGCCGAGAGAGCGGCGGGCGCTGTGGCTGCTCCACGTCAACAGCGGGCGTCCCAGCAGGCCGTGAAAAAACCTGCCGTTCAGCGCGTCGAAGACCTCTTCCAGGTTGTAGTGGGTACCCTGGACCCCGAGCATTTTCTTGCGTCCTCGTACCTGGCGAATCAACTCCGTCTGATGCAGGACTGCCTCGCTCGACGTAAATCGGCGATAGTGGTCGGCGTGCATGGGCTCAATCGGTTTGCGGTACAGCTTGGCCAGCAGGATGTGCGCGATTGCGATGAGCACGCGCTCCGGAGCGCCCTCCAAAAGATCGGAAAGGTGCACGCGAATACGGCCTTCCCGCAGACGAATGGTGGTATTCAAACTGGTAAACCGATAGAAGCGAACATCGAAGGGAGGCATGGGCGCACGCGGCCGCAACACGCGATACTCCCGCTCAAACACGCTGAAAAGCTGAGAATTCACTCTTGACTGAGCCTAGCACATTCTCGGTTTGGTTCTATTCCTGCAGTGGATTGACAACCGCCCCAGAGTCCAACCTTTCCCGTTAGTCGAGCCGTTTTGATTTCGCCGGGGAATTTCAGTTCCTATCAGCGAGTTTTCGGCGGTACAGCTACATTCCTCACTCGGGCTTCACGGTATCTTTTTTGTTCTTGGCCTTCAGCTCGGCGAAGTATTTATCTTGCTCGGCCAGCATCTTTCTGGCTTCGTCACTCGCACTGGCAGCGGCATCGAGCGCGGTCTTTCGCGAAAAGTCATAGGCGTTGTCAGGGGGAGGCTGCTTCAGGAGGGTAGGCCACTTGCTACTGGCCTCCATAACTTCCTTCAGAACTTTGCGGACATCGTCATGCGTTTTAGAGTAGACGTCCAGATTGTCCTGCAACTCATCCACCAGCCTGGTGAATTCCTCAATCAGGCTGTGGAGCTTTACGCCATGGCTGCGGTCTTTGCCATCTGCCGATATCTGGCGGATCGCCGAAGTCCTCTGCTCGATGAACTTCATGTAAAGCTTGAGACGGTCTGGTGGCCGATCCGCATACTCACGAATCTGTTCGGCCTCGCTATCCGTCAGAGGATCCTTCTGGGCTTGTGGCCACGCCGGGACGGCGGCAAGCAGGAACAACAGCATGTATGTCCAGCGACGCATGTATCCGTGTCTCTTCCTTACCCGGGCCTGATGCCGCTTCTGCTGCTACATTTCCTCGGATATAAACGCTGTCTTGATACCGAGGGAACGGCTATCGAACCGATACCCCTACATCCGAGTGTAGCCATTTTCGCGCGAAGGAGAGTTTAGGGATTGCCCTAGTGGCGAAATACCTGAAGCATTAACTCTGACTGCACCTGGTCAAGCTGCTTCAGCGTAGCTTGCAGCTTCGGACGGTCATCCAACGAAGCTCCATAAAGTATTTCTTTCAGCCGGAAACTGGTGTGGCGCATCAGGATTTCCGCGTTCTTCAGTCTCTTGGTATCCTCGGCCAATCCCATATGGATTTTTGCAGCGTATTGCTGCACGGTGTTCAGGGTAACGTCCGCCAGATCAACATCGCCCGAGGCGAGTTGTCGGGCGGCTAATTCCGTCATCTGATGAACGAGTTCGGCGTACAGGAAGCATTGTTCGCGTGGCTGCGCGAGAGCCGCCCTTTGCACCAGGGCTGCAATGGCTTGAGGATCGGATGGCCTTTCGTCAACTGCGAGAGCGCAAGGAGGTGAGAGCACACAGGTCAGTGATAACGAGCAGAGAAGAGCAGATACTGACACGAACCGCATAAAGCACCTCCTAGGTGCCACGGCCACGATCGTTAGTGCGTAAGACCAAGAGCAACCAGACGGTGTTTGGCTTGCCACTCCTGATCGGGAAACTTGCCTTTTGCGGCTGCCAGAAACTTCTGATAATACTCAATCGCCAACTTCAGCTGATGCAGGCTATCGTACGCCGTTGCTCTTAGGAAGTAAGTTGCAGGCGTTTCGGCGATGTATTTTGATCGCATCGATAAAGCATCAAGTGTGGTGGCGTACTGCTTTAACTTGGAGGATGCAAGCGCTAATCCAGACCAGGCATCCTCGTCTTCTGGCTGGATTTTGAGGGCCTGCTGGTAGGCAGCCATGGATTCCGGGTACTTCTCCAAATGCAGAAGGCATTTTCCGCGCCCCGTGAGAAGTTCGGCGTCCCCGGGAGACTGGGCGGTCAGCTTCGCGAATAGCGCGTCTGCCTTGGCGTAATCGCCGGTTCCCAAGAGGGTTTCAGCCAGCATTCTGCCTACCACCGCATCGGCAGGGTGGGTCTGTTGCAGCTTTTCGAGAGCGACAATTGCCTGCTGCGGTCTGTCTTCGGCGAGCAGGATCGCCGCCCATTGCCCGTTCAGAGCGGGATCGGCCGGATCGCGCTCCAAAGCACTAGCCAGAATGGGCTCCGCCTCGGTGTATTTTTTCTGCTTCATCAGCAGGTGAACCAGGCCAACGGTTGCGACGGAAGAATCGGCATGAGCCGCCAGCACGCGCCGATAGGCCGTTTCCGCCGTCTCCGGGTCGTCGCTGGCCTCGGCAATCTCCGCTGTCAGCAGAGTATCCTCGCTGGATTCAGGACTGATCTTCAGAGCTTCCAGAAGCGCAGATTTTGCTCTTGAGGGATCGGAGCTTCGGTCGAGTTGCGCCAGGGTTCGCCAGGCCCGGGCCTTTACGCCGGGATGTGCGGTGGCCGGTTCCAGCAGAGTTGCCGCTTCGATATATAGTCGCGCCTCGTCCAGCTTGCCATCGCGTGCCAGCACCAGACCCAGCGCCAGTTGCGATTCCATCTGCTTAGGATCCGCCTCGATCGCCCTCTTATAAGCTACGGTTGCCTGTTCGTCGTGATCGCTTAAGTCCTCCAGGTAACCGATGTCAAAGAGCGCTCGAGCATCCGTCGCATGTTGGGCAAGGTAGCCGTCGAGGATAGTGCGGGCCCCAACTAAGTCTTTCTGAGACATTTTATCTTCCGCGCTGGCGAGCTCACCGTCGGGGGGAGTGGCCTCTGCATGATCGGGTGTGTGCGTTGCCGGTGACAGCGGCGATTGTTGTCCAAAAGCGATACCAGGGGCTGCCAACAACACGCACCAGAGGAACTTCACTGATAATTTGGTCACATCACACCGCCACTTCGGTGGAAGGTTGTGTCCGGGGTACAAGTACGCGTGCCAGCCATTGGCCGGTGTGCGATTGCTCGCACTGGATGATCTGCTCGGGGGTGCCGGTGGCCACAACATGGCCGCCACCCGCCCCGCCCTCGGGTCCAAGATCGATGATCCAGTCCGCCGACTTGATGATGTCCAGGTTATGTTCAATGACCACCAGCGAACCTCCGCCGTCGATGAGTTTGCGGAACGACATAAGCAGCTTGCTGACGTCGTCGAAATGCAATCCCGTCGTCGGCTCATCCAGGATATAAAGTACGCGGCTGCGGGCCTTCTTCGCCGCGCTGCTCTCTCCTTTCGGACGTCCAGTGGTCAAATGCGCGGCAAGCTTCACGCGCTGTGCTTCACCGCCGGAGAGAGTTGTCGCCGACTGGCCAAGTCGCACGTAACCCAGCCCAACCTCCTCCAGTACACCCAGCTTGTCGACGATGCGCGGATGACCGGCAAAGAACCGCAGAGCCTCCTTCACCGTCATCGAAAGCACCTCGTGGATATTGCGGCCTTTGTACTTTACGTCGAGTACCACAGATTTGTACCGAGTACCGTTACACTCTTCGCAGGGCAGTTCAACATCTGCGAGGAACTGCATCTCCACCGTCACCGTACCGTCGCCATCGCACACATTACAGCGGCCCCCGGGCACATTGAAAGAGAAGTGTCCGGGCGTATAGCCATGACGCTGGGCCTCGGGTTGCGAAGCGAAGAGCTCACGAATGCTATCGAATGCCTTGATATATGTGACTGGATTCGAGCGCGGTGTCCGACCGATGGGTGTTTGATCGACCAGCACAATATCGTTGAGTCGATCCGCGCCCTTTAGCTCGCTATAGAGTCCACCTGGGTCTCCGCCCTCGTTATTGCCGAGCGCGTGGGAGACGGCGCGATACAGTACGTCATGCACCAGGGTAGATTTGCCGGAACCGGAAACCCCGGTAATGCAGACCAGCATGCCCAGCGGAATTTCACAATCAATGTTTTTGAGGTTGTGGATGCGCGCCCCACGCAGCAGCAATCGTTCCTGGCCGGGCTCGCGTCGGCGTGAGGGCACAGGGATAGTGAGCAGTCCGTTCAGATATCGTCCCGTGAGAGAGTCTGGATTGTCTTCCACCTCTGCGACGGTGCCCGCAGCCAGGAGGCGACCACCTAATTCGCCTGCACCAGGGCCCAGATCAAGCAGGTAATCGGCGGCGCGGATCACGTCCGGATCATGCTCGACGACGAGGATTGTGTTGCCGAGATCGCGCAACTCCTCCAGTATGCGAATCAATTTCGCCGTGTCGCGACTATGCAGTCCGATCGACGGTTCATCTAAAACATAGAGCGCTCCGACGAGGCGCGAGCCCAGGGACGTGGCAAGCTGGATGCGCTGCGATTCGCCACCCGAGAGGGTTGAGGCAAGGCGGTCGAGCGTGAGGTAGTCAAGCCCGACGGCATCGAGAAAATGCAGGCGCTGGCGTACTTCGCCAAGGATGCTTCCGGCAATTTCGTGCTGCATCGGAGTGAGCTTCAGCGAGCCGAAAAACTCGTTGGCCGCGGTAATGGTGAGCGCCGCTACGTCGCAGATGTTTCGACCGGAAAGCCGCACTGCGCGAGCCTCGGCACGCAGGCGTTGTCCCTTGCACTCCGGACACAGAGCGTATCCGCGATATTTGCTGAGCATCACGCGAACGTGAAGCTTGTACTTTTTGCGCTCAAGATACTCAAAAAAACCGTGCACGCCGAGGAACGATCCTTTGCCGTGGAGCAATGTCTCCTGCTGCGCGAGGGTCATGTCGTGCCAGGGCACGTCGAGCGGCACGCCCAGTGATTTCGCTGAGCGCTTCAGCTCGGTAAAGTAGGGGCGATACTTGGGCCGCGTCCACGGATCAATCGCGCCCTCGTCCAGCGTCTTCGACCTATCTGGAATGATCAGGTTCAGGTCGAAGTCGATGGTATTGCCGAAGCCCTGGCAGCGCGGGCAGGCGCCATACGGATTGTTGAACGAGAAGAGGCGGGGCTCTGGTTCGCGATAGATGCGATGGCACGTCTTACATTCGAAGGCCATCGAAAATCGCAGACGCTGGCGGTCGCGGATTTCGTCCTCACGGGGTACGATCTCGTAAAGAATTTCTCCAGACTCGCGATAGCCGATTTCTGCCGCGTCCACAATACGCGCACGATTCTCCGGGGACACCACGATGCGATCGACAAGGATGAAGACCGGCAGCGTGAAATCGAGATCGAGCAGTGACTCTGGCGTGGAGAACTCGAAGATAGTGTTGTTCTGATAGAGGCGATTGAATCCGCGCCGTCGCAATTCCGACAAACGCTCTTTCAGCGATTCGGAGAGTGTTTCCACGGGTTTGGCTGCAGCCGGTCGGCCGCGCTTGGCTGGCTTGGGCGCTTCTGTTGATGGAGCGGGAAGAGTCGCTGCAACCGGGAAGATCGCGTGCAGTCGCGTGCCTTCGCCGAGCGCCAGCACCGCTTCCGCTATCTCATCCACACTGTCGCGTTTTACGATGCCGTCGCAGGCGATGCAGTGCACGGTACCGCAACGCGCGTACAGCAGACGCATATAGTCATAGATTTCGGTAGCTGTAGCGACGGTGGAGCGCGGGTTGCGCGTCCCGTTCTTCTGCTTGATGGCGATCGCGGGAGCGAGACCGTCGATCAGATCTACATCCGGCTTCTCGATACGCTCAAGAAACTGCCGAGCATAGGCCGAAAGCGATTCCACGTACCGTCGCTGGCCTTCAGCATAGATGGTGTCGAATGCGAGCGAAGATTTTCCCGAGCCAGACACTCCAGAGATGACCGTCAGCTTCCCGTGCGGTATGTCGCAGTCGATATTCTTCAGGTTGTGGGTGCGTGCGCCGCGAATGATTATCTGATCGGTCAAATGGGTATCCTGGTCTCCGCATCTGCCGTAGCTCGGATAGTTCTCCGGCTCGACAGCAAAACTCTTCCGCTCTAATTATAAGGATTGGCGGGGGCTGAAACAGCAGTGCGGGAGCTAGCTTGCACGACTCTCAAGCGAGGCCGGCTTGGTGCCGCGAAAAGCGTCCAGCATCAATAAGATAGCCCCAACAACAATGGCTGAGTCGGCCAGGTTGAAATCCGGCCAGTGATAACTGAGGATGTAAACCTGGAGGAAATCAACAACAGAAGCGAAACGCAACCGGTCGTAAAGATTGCCGATGGCGCCCCCGAGAATGAGCGCGAGGGACACCGTGGTCAGCGTGAATTGGTGGCCCATTTTCAGCAAGACTGCAAAGACCGCCACAGCGGCCACTACCGAAAAGCCAATCAACATAAGGCGAACCCGCTCCGGCGAGAGGGAATCGGCAAAGAGGCTGAAGGCTGCTCCGGAGTTGAGCACGTGGGTAATGCGAAAGACGCGCGGAATGACCGGGATTGCCTGACCGAGTTCGATGTGCAGCGTGACCCAGATCTTCGTCAGGCGGTCGAAGAGTATAACCAGGGCAGAGAGAGCAAGCAGCGGTACGCGCCAATCGCGCGGTCGCGAATGGATCACGCGTGCGCCTCCTCAAACGCTGGTGGTTCAATGCCCATCTCGGCGAGCGCCGATTGGCAGCGTCCGCAAACACGCGGCCAGGCTCCGTAGGCCGAGACGTCGAGCATGTAGTTCCAGCAGCGATCGCACTTATCGCCATCGGCAGGCGAGACTTCTACCACAACGTCGTTACCCAATGCCTTGTCTTCGAGAAGCTCCACCTGGGCAACATTGAACAATTCTTTTAGACTCTTCTTATCGTCCTTAAGGTCCCCAAACGTAGACGCACCGGCTTTGATCGTGACCTTGGCTTCGATTGATTTGCCAATTTGCTTCGCCTGCCGTGCCTCTTCAAGTGCCTTCAGTACATCAACCCTGGTCTCTAAAACCACGCGCCAGCCATTTCGGTCGCTGATTGCTGGGTACATCGCGACTCCCGGCAATCTTGCTGGTAGCGGTGGTTCTAGAGCTAAATCGTCCAGCAGCGGGAACCGCGCCAGATGCACGCTCGCCTCGCGCCCGGGTACGACAGGCAGATAACTCCAGACCTCCTCCGCCGTAAAACTGAGGATGGGAGCCACCAGCCGGGCCAGAGCCTCAGTGATCTTCCAGATCACCGTCTGCGCCGCTCGCCGTGCCGGGTTCGTGGGCGCGAAGGTATACATGCGGTCCTTGAGCACGTCCAGGTAGAGCGAGCTAAGATCGACGACGGCAAACTCGTTAAGCGCCATGTAAACGCGGTGAAACTCAAATTGCTCGTACCAGCGCAGCACGTTATCCGTCACTGCACGGGTGCGTGACAACATGTATTGATCCAGCGGCCCCATCTGATCAAAGGCAGCTGCATCCTTTGCCGGATCGAAGCCGTTCAGATTGCCCAGCAGGAAGCGGAAGGTATTGCGCAGCTTGCGATAATTGTCGGCGACACGTTGCATCAGGTTTTCGCTGGCGGCTACGTCTTCGCGGAAATCGACCGAGGCAACCCATAGGCGCACAATCTCTCCGCCGAGCCTCTTGGCAATGTCCACTGGATCCACCCCATTGCCCAGCGACTTAGAGAGCGGGCGGCCCTGCTCGTCAAGCGTCCAGCCGGAGGTGGCGACCATCTTGTAGGGCGCGGAGCCCTTGACCGCAACCGAGGTCAGCAGGGAAGAGTGGAACCAGCCGCGATGCTGGTCTCCCCCCTCAATGTAGAGGTCGGCTGGCCATTGCAATTCCGGATCGGCTTCGAGTACCGCGTGCCAGCTTGCACCGGACTCAAACCAGACGTCGAGGATGTCCATTTCTTTACGGAACTCTGTACCCCCGCAGCCATCCTGCGAGCAGACAGTGCCCGCAGGCAACAACGCTTCCGGCTCATGGACATACCAGGCGTCGGCACCCTCCCGGGCAAAAAGTTCCACGATGCTTCGGTTGACTGCAGCATTATTGAGAGGTCTGTGGCACGTCTTGCAGAGGAACACCGCGATCGGCACGCCCCATATGCGCTGGCGCGAGATGCACCAGTCCGGACGCGTCGCGATCATGTTGGAGATGCGCTCTTCGCCCCATTTGGGATCCCACTTGACACGCTTGATCTCGTCGAGAGCGCGCTGGCGAAAGGTGGTGGGGGAGCCATCGGCCTGCTTCATCGGAGTCTCCATGCCGATGAACCATTGCTCCGTGGCGCGGAAGATGATTGGCTTGTGGCAGCGCCAGCAGTGCGGATAAGAGTGCTGAATGTCCGACCGCCCCATGAGCGCGCCGCGTGATCTCAACAGTTCAATAATGGGCTCGTTGGCCTTGAAGACCGTCAGCCCCTCGTACTCCGGCAGGCCGTCCCGGATGTGTCCGCCATTGTCGACGTGGCACTCCTGGCTTAGGCCGTAACGAACCCCGGTATAGAAGTCGTCTGCGCCGTGCGCTGGAGCGGTGTGAACTGCGCCCGTCCCCTGCTCGGTGGTCACATAATCGGCATTCACGCCGAGGATCGAGCGCTCCAAAAAAGGATGCTGGAAGGTGGCATATTCCAGCTTTGAGCCCTTGAAGCGAGCCACTTCGACCGCGTTCTGCAATCCGCAGGCCTCGCGCGTCGAGGCTGCGAGCGCCTCGGCCATCAGGTAGGTCTGTCCGTCCTGCTCTATCGCGATGTACTCAAACTGCGGGTGGAACGCGATGGCCAGAGAGGCGGGCAGCGTCCACGGCGTGGTTGTCCATATGATTGCGTTTACCATCTTCCCGCCCAATGCCGGGTCGATCGCAGCCGGATCGCTAGTAAGCGCGTACCGGACATAGGTGCTGGGGCTGGTGTGCATGTCGTACTCCACTTCGGCTTCGGCCAGAGCGGTACGATCCTGTATGCACCAGTAAACGGGCTTCAATCCCTTGTAGACAAATCCCTGCTCAAGGAACTGGAAAAGCAACTCGACGATCTTCGACTCGTACTCGATCGTCATGGTGGAGTAGGGATTGTTCCAGCGGCCAAAGACGCCGAGACGTTCAAACTGCGATTTCTGCAGGTCTAGGTATTTCTGCGCGTACTCTCTACAGGCGCGGCGCACCGAGATGGCCGGCATCTCCAGCTTCTTGCGCCCGAGCTGTTCATCTACCTTGATTTCAATCGGCAGACCATGACAGTCCCATCCCGGAACATAGGGGGCATCGTACCCGGCCATCGTCTTCGATTTAACGACGAAATCCTTCAGAGACTTATTCAGGGCGTGGCCCAGGTGGATGGGCCCATTGGCATATGGCGGGCCATCGTGGAGAACATATTTGGGCGAGCCTAACCGCGCCTGGCGAATCTGCTCATAAAGATTGGTTTCCGCCCATACCTTGAGGCGGGTGGGCTCATTCTGAGGCAGGTTGGCTTTCATTGGAAAGTCGGTCTGAGGAAGGGTGAGGGTCGCCTTAAGCTCCAGCGGAGCGGACATCGTATCTCCCATGTGCGTGATTGAATGTAATTATCTATTGTAGCTGCCGTCGACGATAAAAAATGAGGTTGAAAAAACAAGGTGACCGAATAGGCATTTGCGGCGTCTAACGAAAGTAGTAGCCAGGCAACCCGAACCAGACCGGGTACTGTCACTGAGAGCCCTGCTGTACAGCGCGAAGCTAGCATTCGGAGACAACCGAGGCAGAAGATTCCGGGAACGCGAACAAGACAAGCAGCCTAGTGGTCGTCCATAATGAGGAGATTGCGGCAGGTCGCTAATGGCGGCTTTCCAGCACAAGTACATATGGGTAATCAGGTATTGACACCTCCGGAGCTGGATCCAGGAAAGCAGTCACAGGATAACGGACATGAGCCTGTCGAGCAGCTGTTTGAAGCAGACGGCTCGATGTGGAGTTCGTTGGTCTCCAATGTGCGCGATGCCTTCTCCTCGAACAAGCAGGATCCTTTACAGTTAAGCTCCCACTCTGTGACTGTTGCCGACCCTCTGGCTCAGCCCCCGATCTGGAAAGAGATGACGGAGAACGTCCTCGACGTCTTTTTCCCGCGGAAGCTTCCCCCACTGGAACTCACGTCGAAGCCGATCGCGGTCAAGGAGCTCCTTGCAGAGAAGCGGAGCCCTGCTTCGAGCCTCCTTTCCTTTGTGATCCACGTGGTGGTCATCGCGCTCATCGGTGTTCTGCTGATCAATAAGATCGTGCATAAGCCGACTCCTAAGCCAGCGCTTAATCTGACAGACGTGGATGTGAAGCCATTTATTCCAATCACGCCTAAGAATAATCAGTCCATGGGGGGTGGCGGTGGCGGTGGCGATCGTGACATTGTGGATGTTTCCAAAGGCAAGCTGCCTAAATTTGACAAGCAGCAAATCACACCTCCACAGATCGTTCGCAACGACAAGCCAAAATTGCCAATTCCCCCGACAATCGTGATGCCGAACGTCAAGCTTCCTGACGCCAACATGCCGAATCTGGGCATGCCATCCTCAAACCAGGTAGCCTTGGCGTCGAATGGTGCAGGCAGCGGCAGTGGTATGGGCAACGGAAACGGCGGTGGCCTCGGCAACGGGTCGGGTAACGGAATTGGAAACGGTACAGGCGGCGGCTATGGCGGTGGTGTTTACCACGTAGGCGGAGGAGTCTCAGCGCCTTCACTGATCTTCTCGGTTGACCCTGAGTTCTCAGACGAAGCACGCCGCGCTAAGTATCAGGGTATCTGCATAGTCTCGATGATCGTCGATGCCCAGGGAAACCCGCAGCATGTCCGAGTCTCGCGTCCTCTGGGCATGGGCCTCGATCAAAAAGCTCTCGATGCCGTGCGACAGTATCGATTTAAACCGGCCTTCTTCCAAGGACATGCGGTCCCGGTCGAAATCAGTATCGAAGTAAACTTCCGCATTTACTAGAGCAGAAGCAGGGTTACTGTAAGGTGAGCCACGGATCTCAGCAGGCATTTTCATAAAGAAAATGACTACATCGATGACGCTGGATACATCACACAATCCTGCTTCCGCTCTAGGCGGTATCCACATTTAGCTTTAGCATAGCCGAGCAGACGCCCGGGCGACGAGGGCCTGCAGCAGGCTTGGATTTCACGTAGTGATGGCGAAGCGCCGGGTCTCTGAAACTCCTCTATTGATTCAGACTTGCGGCTGAATTAATGGAAGTCATGCGAACGCATCTCCAGCGCGCTATCAGAGAGTGTCATAATCCGTGTCGCCTTTACATGGATCACTCCGTCCTGGTTTTGGAGTGGCCCCTCCACGAGTAGAAACCTGCCGCGTGTTACTGCCAATCGCTCCCGCTCATACAGCTGCGACGTAACGATAACATTGGCAATGCCGGTTTCATCTTCCATTGAGAGAAATATAAATCCCTTCGCCGTACCAGGGCGCTGACGCGCAATTATGCAACCTGCTGTTCGAACATATTCTCCATCTCTGCAGGCCCGCAAATCCTCAGCAGACAGGACTCTTTGGCGTCGGAGTTCAGGACGGCGATAGTGCATCGGATGCTTCCCCACCGTGAGTCCAGTGCCGGCATAATCCGCGACCAGGCGCTCTTCTGTGGTCATTTGGTTAAGCGGCCGAGTCTCAGAATCATCCCGCAGCACCTCGCTGCTGTGTCTGAGCAGTGGTCCCTCCAGCTTGCCAGCACGTTCCACCTGCCAAAGCGCGTCGCGGCGATGTTCGATTTTATCGAGTTTGTTCAGAGCGCCGATGCGGGCCAGCAGCGTCAACTCTTTTCGGTTTAAGGATGGAACACGCAGAGCAAGATCTTCAGCCGAACAAAACAGACCATGCTGCACACGAGATGCTACGAGCGCTTCCACTGACCTAGTTCGCAGGCCCTTCGCGTAGCCCAAACCCATGCGCAGAGCGAGCCCGCCATCGTCTTCATGTTCGATGGTGCAGGCCCAATCCGATTTCTGAATGTCTATGGGCTTGATGTGCAGGCCATGGCGTTGCGCATCTTTGACAAGTACGACGGGCATATAGAAGCCCATTGGCTGGTTGTTCAGAATTGCACACGTGAACGCGGCAAGATAACGCACTTTGAAGTAGGCAGAGGCATAAGCGATCAAGGCGAAGCTGGCCGCATGGGATTCCGGAAAGCCATACAGAGCAAATGAGCTGATGTTCTGAACGATGTTTTCCTGCGTTGCAAGGTCGAGTCCATTCGCCGTCATCCCTGCGCGAAGCTTTCCTTCAAGATTCTTCATACGCTCCCATGAGCGACGCATTCCGACAGCACGGCGCAACTCTTCCGCTTCGGCGCCGGAGAAGTTAGCGACTGTCATGGCGATCCGCAGCAGTTGCTCCTGGAATAGCGGTACGCCCAAAGTGCGTTTCAACACCGGCTCCAGGCTGGGATGCGGATACGTGACTGCTTCCTTCTTCTGGCGACGCCGCATGTAGGGGTGCATCATCTTGCCGACTATTGGGCCGGGCCGGATGATGGCTACCTGCACGACGATGTCATAAAAGATTTCAGGCTTGTTTCGAGGGAGCGACGCCATCTGCGCACGGCTTTCGACCTGGAACATGCCAACGGTATCAGCCCGTTGCAGAGCTCGATAGACCTCTGGGTCTTCTGGCAACTGCGCCAGATCCACACGCTCACCATAATGCTGGGGAATCAGCTCCAGGCAATCCTTGATGACTGCCATCATGCCGAGACCGAGCAGGTCGACTTTGATAATTCCCAGGTCGGCACAATCTTCTTTATCCCATTGAATGACGGTTCGGCCCGGCATGGAGGCCCGCTCCAGCGGCACAACACAGTTCAACTGGTCCTGGCAGATCACCATACCGCCCGAATGCTGGCCGAGATGGCGGGGCAAGTCCTTAATGCGCATACAGAGCTCAAGATACTTGGCGATGCGCGGATGTTTCAGATCAAAACCGGCATGTTGAAATGAGTGTGCCATAGTGTCTGTCTTGCCCCGCCACTCCCACTGGCTGACAAGGTTCGATAGCCGGCTGAGGGATTCCTGATCGAAGCCAAGCGCTTTGCCCACTTCGCGCGCGGCAGATTTGCCGCGGTACGTGATGACGTTCGCGGTCATGGCCGCGCCAAGCTCACCGTAACGTTGATAGACGTACTGGATGGCTTGTTCACGCTTCTCTTCGGAGGGCAGATCGAGGTCGATATCTGGCCATTCGCCCCGGCTCTCACTCAGGAAGCGCTCGAATAGCAACTCCATACCCACCGGATCGATTGCCGTGATTTCGAGTGCATAACAGACAGCAGAGTTAGCAGCGCTTCCACGCCCCTGCACGAGGATGCCGTTGCGTTTGCAGTATTGAACAATGTCCCAAACTATGAGGAAATACCCAGCAAAACCAAGTCGGTCGATTAGAGCGAGTTCATGGTCTACTTGTTTCTTTGCCCGTTCAAGCAAGTCACTATTATTTTTTGGTCCATACCGCAGCATGACGCCTTCTGCGACGCGCTTACGTAGAAAGCTGTCCATCGTTCCACCGTCAGCCACAGGATAGCGTGGGAACTCATAACCAAGATCATCCAGCTCAAATTTGAGGCGAGACGAGAGTTCGACCGTGTTCTGCACGGCATAGGGAACGTCGCGGAATAATGTTGCCATCTCACGTGCTGGGCGCACATGGCGCTGACTATTCAGTGCCAGGAGCCGGCCAGCATGGTCGAGTTCGGTGTGGTGGCGTATCGCTGTGAAGAGGTCCAGTACCTCGCGGTCGTAAGCACTCGCATAACGGATTCCATTGGTTGCTAGCACCGGCAACTTCAGATAACGAGCAATACGAATCGCGGCCTGGTTACGCCATTCCTCCTCACGCTCATGGTGGCGTTGCACCTCGACGTAAACATTGTCTCTGCCGAAGATTCTGACTAACAGGTCTACTGTTTCGCGGCCAGCTTCTTCGCCTCCATTGACTAACGCGGCAGCCAAAGGGCCTTCGTCGCCCCCAGTCAGGCATACCAGACCGGATGCGTATTGTTGAAGATCGTCCACCGTGGCTGCGCCTTCGCACTTGGTCTTCTCGCGCATCTTGAATTGTGTGATGAGCTGACAAAGGTTCTGATACCCGATACGGGATTCGCACAGCAGAGACAAGCGCGCGGATTCTACAACGTGCTGGTGAGGCAGCCACGCGGGCGGTGTCAGGCGCGGTCCGAAACTCGACACAGCGATCTCCGATCCGATGTGCGCTTGAATGCTGTTTCTTTTGGCGCTGGTATGAAAGCGAGCTGAACCATAGACACCATTGCGGTCAAGCAGCGCCATCGCCGACATCTCAAGTTCAACGGCACGCTTGATTAGCTCTTCCGGCTGGGATGCGCCTTCAAGGAAGCTAAAGGCGCTCGCCGCATGTAGCTCCACATAGTGCTCAGTCATAGAGCGCCACCATCTGCCAGCAGCCCCCTGTCAGGTCACGAACCAGACAACAGCACAGTAGGAGGCCATCGTGCGAACGAGCAACCAGATCCCATTGTTCGAAGCTCCATAGTGTCGGGCTCCACCAGTCGCCGCTCGCCAGCCATGGACCATAGGCATGTTCGACGGCATACCTTTTCTCACGAAATGAAAATGCCTCTGGCCGCTTGGCCTGTAATGTGACTGCTACATTCTCTGCCGGGCGGATCTGACGCGTTGCAGCACGATGCTGATTTGAATTCAATTCAGATTCTGGCCCTGAAGGAACGGTAAATGGCTCCATGCGGAAGCCGTCCGTCTGATGCGAATCCTTGAGCAATGCGCGACCTACGCAGTCATCACCGACGATTGCGCGAATGTGCGCCAGCGTTACATCGAGCCGCATCGGTTCGGGAAGTTGTGGTGAGAACAAGCCGAGCTGAATTTTGCTGGTGCTGCCCGGCTCTGCCGTAAGAGCCAGCGATACGATTGCGGCCTGCGGCGGATGTGCTTCCAGATCGAGGTGAAGCAGCTTGATCCAGAGCTGCAAATCATTCGTGGGGAGTGCTGGTCTTACCAAGCGTATATGCGATGCTCCACCTTCCAACTGCAAAGTAATGGTGACGGATGAGAGTGCCAGCACACGCGCGGTCGCACGTACGATGAGTTGTTTTAGCATGACACCTATAACAAAGAGCAGCGACTCTAGCAGCTCTACGGGCGTGTCTAGTTCCATGTGCTCTTCTAGCCTGAACGTAGGCTCCCCGGGCAGGAAATGATGCGGATGCTCTCCGCGCGCCAACTGGCGAAGTCGGTTGCCCTCTTGTCCCATCCGCGCAATCAATTCTTTCTCGGGCAGAGCCGCGAGCATCCCCAAGGTACGGATCCCCCACAGAGAAAATGTCTCAGCCTGCGCTACAGAAAGATCAAGAACTGCGAGAGGCAGTAAGGACAATGTGGCTCGCTCTTGTCCAGGAGCGATAATGGCCACTTGGTTCCGTGATGACGCGCCACGCGCGAGACAGATGGCAGCATGGAAGTTGCTGCTTACGGCAACTGAGGCAGCAACACCAAGTGTTCTGACTTGCTCCTGCAGATTCTTTGCCAATGTTGAAGGAGGGCCGAATAGCGTCTCCACCCCAGCAATATCGATCACGCACAGAAAGGCATTGTCATTGCTCCGATCTTCTACGCGAGGAGAAAATGTACCTGCGCATTCAAGAAGTGTCTTTCTTGCGCATGCGTCCTCCACGCTTGAATGCTGTAACACTGCTACCGAGGGGATTGTGTCTATCTCAACTCGCGTCATTCCATGAGCGACGCCTAAGGCCCGCGCCTTCGAGTTGAGTGAGCACACTTGCTGCAACGGTGGCTCACCTTCCATCACTGCGCATGGCTTGTGGCGCAACTCTGGCCGCAGGCGAAGGAGTGCTTGCGCCGGAAACTCCTTTGCATAGAGGCACGCATACAACTCCACTGGCTTCGTCACCGGCGGCCTACCCATGTGGCTCGACTATGCCACTTGGCACTTCTCTCGCTTTGAGGCGGCTTCCGCAATGGAACAACATTTGTAGGATCCACTGTGAATCGTTCCCGCTCTACGTCCACGCGATATTCCATACCGGTAAACACGGTAGGTTCTTCCTGCAGCGCATGCCTGGATTGCAGACGTAGTACCAGCCCCGCGCTACTCTTCGCGCAGGCATGTTGCGTGAGCAGGACGATGCTCGCCTGACTTCGTTCCGCAGCGGCTCGGTAGCGGAACCATGTCGCCAGCGGCACGCGCGATACGTATTCAGGTGGGATGCTGCCCATGTCCAGCACAATTGCACTGAAGCCGCCGCCCTGCAGAAGCAGATCTGTTACTCGCAATGCCTGGTCGATCCTCAACCACGGTTTGCTTGAAGCAACGGGCTTTCTGCCATTAGTTACTGTCTGCGGCAGATCAGGTTCAAAGATTTCGCTTGCATGCCTCACCTTACGTTGCGGCTCCGCACATCGCGGCTCGGTCACCTCTGGTCTCAGGAAGTCCCCGACCGCGTCTGAAAGTCCTTTCACTTCGCTGCGTGGATGAGGGCCGAAGCCTCCGCCATGGAGACCTTTTTTGATTGGTGGCGGGATAAGGTATTTCTCGGGAAGAGCGAAGCCGTCTTTGGAGGATTGCTGCATGCTGGTTGTAACCGGAACCCCACAGCGCACCCATAGGAGACGACTTAAATCCACGCCTGCTGCCGCTGCGGATTCAGGATGCATGGTATTCGAGACATCTACCCAGGCGCAGACCCTGGCTGCTTGGGTCATGCGAGCAATGTAGGAAAGAGCGAAGGAAGTGCGTCCAGAACACTCCGGGCCAACCATCTCGGTGATGGCTCCTAACGGCACGCCGCCTTTCAATAGTTCATCGACATTCCGTATGCCCGTAGCCGCAACCGGTCTGATGCTCCGTGGCAGTGGAGTCAGCGCAGACGGAATCCTTGCTGCTAATAATGCTTCGATTTGAGTACGTAAGAGGGAGGCGCTCGACATAGCAAAGTCTTCGCCTTATGTTCGCCATACCCCATCACGACTGTCAACCGTACACCGCACTACTTATAGTGCTATGCATTTACTAACTACAAGCACTACAGTTACTTAAAATATTATGGCCCGTCACTCTACCCGCTCAGCTAAGCCGCCTCCCATTTACGCATTAATAGCTAGCCAAAGCCTCCTGAGATTATTCAACCCGCATTACAATGTGATACAGCGAAGAGTGGATGACTAAGAAGTTACCTATTTTATTTACTTTAGTGTATGGTACTTTAGTGTAATTGCGGTGTTACCGGTATACACTTAAAACAGTTACAGAAACAACGCAGATCTGGGGAAGGGCTTCTCGGGCAGCGGTAATCCGCTACCTGGCAAGCCCCCTTTTTTTGCTCGCTTTCATCTCTCACCCGCATCAACCTCTGAAGACAATCCTGCATCTTATTGAATGCGTGCAATAATTGCGCGCAAGCCTTTGCGTCTATAAATAATTGGGTTAAAGGTGGCTGAATATTATCAGCACACATCAGCTTGTTTGGAGAAAGAAAGAAATGAAAAAAATTATAGCGTTACTGTGTCTCGCGGGCATGATGCCCTTGTCAGCCCACGCCGCCAGCGACAAAGCCACGATTGACCAGCGCTTGATCAATGCCAAAGCGGTCATGGACCAGGTGATGATGGCGAAAGATAAGTCAATTCCTCTGAATATCCTGGAAATGGCTACGTGCGTAGGTGTCATTCCCGGCCTCAAGAAAGCCGCCTTCGTGGTTGGCGGTGAGTATGGACGGGGTGTGGTTACCTGCCGCACCGGTCATGGCTGGAGTGCTCCCGCATTTATTACCTTGGCGGGAGGTTCGTTTGGCTTTCAGCTTGGAGGGCAGTCGACAGATTTAGTTCTGGTAGCTGTCAACGATAAAGGTTTCCAGGATTTGCTGAAGAGCAAATTCAAGATTGGCGGGGATGCTGCCGCTTCTGCAGGTCCTGTAGGTCGCAATTCGCAGGCAGCCACGGACTGGAAGATGAGTTCGGAGTTGCTCACCTATTCGCGCAGCAAGGGACTGTTTGCGGGTATCGATCTTAACGGTGCCGCAGTCAGCCAAAGCAACGATGACACCATTGCGTACTACGGTAAGGGTCACGCCGTCGAATCGATTCTCAAGGGAGATGTCGCAGTCCCGGATAATGCCAAGCCGTTCGTTCGCACCGTAGCGAAATACTTCATAGAGGCGCAAAAGAAGTAACTCTTTCCCGAGAAATCAGGGGCAGAGACCACACGGTCTCTGCCCTTTTCTTTTTTGGCCCCCTTGGCTGGTCACTGTTCGCCCCGTCGCGTTTACCCCTTCGAACATTTACACTGATCGCAATCTTGTGGATACGTGAAAAATTGGAACTGGCGGCTGTTTGGACCCTTGTCCAATTGCTCGGCTGGCCCCCGCGCAGGTTGGCCAGGCCCATTGGCGCATGGATCGGAGCCATCGCGTTTCGCGTCCTCGGGCGCTTGCGGAGCGTTGGACGCCAGAATCTACGCATTGCCTTTCCTGCAATGACCGGGCAGCAGCAGGACGAAGTTTTGCAGCGGCTGTATCGAAATCTCGGGTGGCTGCTCGCCGAGTTCTGCCAAATGCCCCATTACACGCGCAGAAACACCGGCAACTTTATTCGATATGAAGGGCTGGAGAATTACCTGGCGGCACTCGAGGCGGGCAAGGGCGTGCTGGTTCTGACCGGGCATCTGGGCGCTTGGGAGCTCTCCAGTTTCTACCACTCGCTGATGGGGCATCCCATGAGCATGGTCATCCGCCGCCTCGACAATACCGGTGTGGATCGGTTGGTGAATCGGATTCGATGCCTGCACGGCAATCACGTATTGCACAAGGATGATTTCGCGCGCGGGTTGCTGGCCGCGATGCGGCGCGGTGAGACGGTCGGCATTCTGATGGATACCAACATGACTCCGCCACAGGGAGTCTTCGTCGACTTCTTTGACCGGGCCGCGTGCACTGCCTCCGGGATGGCCCGCGTGGCTCTGAAGACGGGGGCTGCCGTGCTTCCCGGCTTCCTGATGTGGGAAGAGGCTGAGCAGAAATATGTATTGCACTTTGAGAAGAAGCTGGAGTTGCTGACCACGGGTGACGATGAGGCAGATATCATCGCACATACGGCCCTCTTTGCCCGGGTCACCGAGGAGTACATTCGACGCTATCCCGATCAGTGGCTCTGGGTGCATCGCCGCTGGAAGACCCGGCCCGTAGGCGAGCCGCCCATCTACACATCCTGAGCTTTACATCTGAACTAGCATGCACGACCGGAATCCTTATGAAGCCTCTCTCTGAACTCGCAGTCCTGCTCGGTCTGGAGCTACGCAATGGCGGTGAAGATCCGCTGATCTGCTCGGTTGCGACCAGCAAAACAGCGAGGCCCGACGCGCTTGTATTCGCAGAGGACGAGCAGGCCCTCAGGACTGCCTTGTTGTCCGGCGCGGCCGCCGTGGTGACAACGCCCGGGCTGGCCACACTGCTTGCGGGTGAGAAACCGGCGTTGATCGCCAATCAACCCCGACTGCAATTCGCCCGTGCCGCTCAGTTGCTGCGCGGTGATCGAAGCTCCGCTGGTATTCATGCTTCCGCTGTAGTTGCGGCCAACGCAATGCTCGGCGCTGAGGTCAGCATCGCTGCAGGTACTGTCATCGGGGAGAATGTGACGATCGGTAGCCACAGCAACATTGGAGCCGGTGCGGTGATCGGCGAAGGCGTGGCAATTGGCAGCGGCTGCAGAATCTATCCGAGAACCGTGATTTATCCCGGTACAACTCTGGGGGATCGTGTTGTGGTGCATGCGGGAGCAGTGCTGGGGGCCGACGGATTTGGCTATGTACGCGACGCCGAAACCGGCAAGTACCTGCTGTTTCCGCAACAGGGAACGCTGGTGCTTGAAGACGATGTGGAAATAGGCGCCAATACCACCATTGACCGGGGCGCGTTAGAAGAGACGCGCATCGGGCACGGCACCAAGATCGACAATCTGGTTCACATAGGACACAACTGCCAGATCGGCTCGAACGTTGTGATAGCGTCGCTCACTGGTATTTCGGGCTCCTGCAACGTCGGCGATGGAGCGATGCTGGGCGGCCAGGTTGGTATGGGCGACCACTCCAGCGTGGGCGACGGCGTCATCCTCGGGGGTCAGGCAGGCGTTCTGCCGCACAAGAATCTGGTTGGCCCTGGCATGCTGTTCTGGGGAACCCCCGCCAAACCCGTGAAGCAATATCTGCGCGAACTGGCTACTCTCGGGCGGCTGACGCGGAAGGCCAAGGTTTAGAGGACCAGCGCGATGGCAGTTCTAGTGGTCGGCGGAAACTCGCGCAACATCGGAAAGACCTCGGTAGTAGCCAGCTTGATTGGCAATCTGGTCGAGATGCACTGGACCGCCTTCAAAATCACCCAGCATGGTCACCTGGTATGCGACGGCAAGGGCCCATATTGCGATTGCATTACCTCGCAGCACACGGTTGCGTTTACCGAGGAGACCAACCGCACTTCGGGCCGAGACAGTGCGCGGTATCTTTACGCTGGTGCGATACGATCGTTTTTGATTCGAACGCGGCCGGGCAGTTTGCCTGAGGCGATCCCCAGGCTTCGGGCCGAGTGTGCAGCGGCAGAGAACGCCATTATCGAATCGAACAGCGTGATGGAATTTCTCCATCCGCATCTTTACCTGACGGTTCTGGATCCTGGGATGGGTGACTTTAAGGCATCCGCCAATCTGTTTCTTGAGCGGGCCGATGCCATCCTGTGGCGATCAAGTAAGCCTGTGCGGCGTCAATCCTCATGGCCGTTGGGAGTGGAGGCTGTGATCGAGACGAAGCCGCAATTCGTGCTTACGCCGCCAGACTACTCGTCAGCAGAGTTGCTGGCTTTTGTACGCGAGCGGCTAGTGCGCTTGGTCAGGTCTCCTGCTGCGCTGCCACTGTCGGCCAGCGGCTGAAAAATCAGTTGTTCGCTGGGAACGGCTCCATCTTCATGGAACCATCCTTCTGCTTCAGCAGGATCTGTACCTTACCTTCGGCTGCTTCCAGTTCCTGTTTGCAAGCATTCGACAGGCCCACGCCTTCTTCAAAAAGCTTGATGGAGTCCTCCAGCGGCAAATCTCCGCGCTCAAGCTGGTCGACGATGGTTTCCAGTTGTTTCAGTTGCTCTTCGAATGTAGCCATCGCGAGTTCCTCTTTACTTTGGAGAGACTACAGAGACGTGGCTCGTAGCCGACGGAAGCACTGCGGCAATTACCTCGGCCGCTACCGTATAGCGCCCGAAGGGCGCACTGACCTGCGTGCCCTCGACCATAAACCGGGCCTGGGCCAGCATCTCCTGCGCAATGCGTATGCCTTCGAGGCGCGACAGCTCCGGCGTGTCGGCATTCTGCATCCGCAGCATGATCTCATCCGGCATGGAGACGCGCAGATCATTCTTCATGAACTCCGCATTGCGCAAGCTGGTGAGCGGCCAGATGCCAGCAATAACGGGTATGCGGAAGCCCTCAATTCGCTTCAGAAATAACTCCAGCAGGCGAAGATCGAAGACAGGTTGCGTGATCGCGTATTCGGCTCCGGCCTCGACTTTGAAAGCGAAGCGGCGAATCTCGTTTTCGATGTCGGGGACTCCCGGATTCGCAGCGACTCCGATGGTGAAGCCGGTGGACGCGCCGATGGGATTGCTGCCGATGTCCAGGCCGAAGTTCAGGCGGTGCACGATATTCACTAGCCCGATAGCATCGACGTCAAAGACAGCAGTGGCGTCGGGATAGTTGCCAATCTTGGGCGGATCTCCAGTCAGGCACAGTATATTTTTCAGCCCAATCGACGACGCGCCGAGCAGGTCGGACTGAATGCTCAGCACGTTTCTGTCCCGGCACGTGTAGTGAAGGATGGTTTCAATGCCGGTTTGTTGCTGGATCTGGATGCAAAGACTCTGTGCGCTCATCCGTGCCGATGCGCGAGGCGAATCCGGGACGTTGATAGCGTGCACTCCAAGCGAAGCCAGCAGGCGTGCGCCCTCGATCTCCTTGGTACAGGAGATACCGCGAGGTGGAACGATCTCAACCATGGTTACAAATTCACCGCGGCTGACGAGATTGCCGATGAGCGAACGTTCCGCCAGGGGCGCGGGCGCCGTTTCGCTTAGGATCGGCTCCTTCGACGTGCCGGTAACGCTCACCTTCTGTGCATCCACGGCGCGAAAGGCCGACTTCATGGCGCGGATATGGTTGGGCGTGGTGCCGCAACAGCCGCCGATGAACTGCACTCCAACCTTCAAGAACTTGCGCGCGAAGCTGGCCATGTATTCCGGCGAACAAAGGTAGATGTTGCGTCCGTCGATGGCACGGGGCATGCCCGCGTTCGGCATGGCTGCGAGCGGTACGTCAACGACTGCGGCCATGCGCTCGATAGCCGTTAATACGGTGGCAGGGCCGACGCTGCAATTACAGCCAATCGCATCCGCTCCCCACTCCACCAGCCGCGTGGCCGCACTCTCGGGAGAAGATCCATCGAGACAATTGTCGTCTTCGTCCACCGTTACCATCGCAATGACGGGAAGAGTGGGTGCGACCTCTTTCGCTGCTTTGAGGGCCTGCTCTGCTTCGTTTAGTGCTGAAATGGTCTCAATAATCAACAAGTCGACGCCGCCCGCGACCAGTCCGCGAATCTGTTCCGCGAACGCAGTGCGAGCCTCATCCAGGCCCACCTTTCCCACCGGCTCCAGCAGCAAGCCTAGTGGACCGACCGCGCCAGCGACGAAGGCGTGGGAAGCCTGCTTGTCTTCAACCTGTGCGACTGCCTGACGGGCCAGACTGGCCCCTGCCTTGTTGATTTCAAAAACGCGGTCCTGCAGTCCGTAGCGCTGCAGGCGGAAAGAGTTGGCCCCAAACGTATTGGTCTCAATGATCTCGGCGCCGGCCTGCAGATACTCCTCGTGAATGGTGCGGACCAGTTCCGGGTCCGACAGGTTCAACTCATCGAAGCAGCGGTTGATGAAGATACCGCGGGCATATAGCGCGGTGCCCATGGCTCCATCGCATAACACCATCCGGCCGCCAAAAACTTCTTTCAGTCGATTGGGCATGGAGTCAGCTTTTTCCCGGTACATACTATCAATTTACAGTGAGCAGCCTCGCGAGGGAACCATGGCATATACCGAGTTCCGTCCGCACGGCTCTTCGAAGTCAAAGAGACTCGTTTCGTTGCGCCCCTTCTACTGGGTTGATCCCACGTCCCGCTCCACCCGCCGGTCGGAGCGAAGCTGGTCCCATCGCTTTGTTATACTTAGTCTTCTCGCGTTTTGTCTGCGTGGCAGGTGAGGTCTAAAGGTTTGAATAAGAGAAGTGGACGCTGTTTCTGGCTCTGTGCAGCGCTGTGCTGCGCCGTTTTTTTCGTGACCGGCTGTGGTAAAAACTTTTATTTTGCCGGGCGCATTTTACCTCCGAGCAAGGTAAAAAATCGGGTGTTGATTGCCATCCAGAATCCTGGTCCTTTCAACAAAGGTCAGTTGTTGTTTGTGGACGCTTTTTACGACATTCGCCATAGCTTCGATAACAAGCTTCCACAGTTCTCCATAGGCGGGTTTGGCGGAGCACAACCAGTCACGATCCAGAACATACCGGAGCACCAGAACGGCGCAATCTACAACTCGGGCGACGGAAGCCTTGTACTTGCCGATTATGCGACCGAGGCTGCGCAAGCCGCTATTGGAGGGCTTGCCGGCCCCTCCTCCAGCGTCTTCATCACGCAGGACTTGAGGTTTGTCTACGCTGCCAGCCAGCAGTCTCACGCGCTGACCGTCCTCGATCGTGGACTCGGCGCAAGCTACTATCTGAACCTTCCTGGGATCTTTCGGGTTTCGGTCAATCCTTCTGGGACAGTAGTTCTGGCCTTCGTGCAAAACAGCGATACGGTGTATAGCCTGGTTCACCTGCAGGCAAACCAGACTCTTCCTCCCAGCGTTCATGCGGCTGACTGCGAACCACAGAATCTGCCAATTTACTGCGCAGTCCCAGTCGTGGACAAATTGGGCAACCCAATCAAATTTGATCGCCCGACGAAGGCTGTCTTTTCGCCCGACGGCAGCACCGGCTACGTTCTGAACTGCGGACCCGAATGCGGTGGCAGCCAGGCGAGCGTCAGTTATCTCCCCACCGCGGGAGTGATAGTAAATAGCGGCACATCCAGCGTGGCACCCGGAGCAGGACTTGATCTCACAGGCTTTATCCCGATCCCCGGAGGCGCCACCAACGCTTTGCCAGCGGGAAACACGCTGTACGTCGCAGGCCAGCAGTTGCAGCCGGACGGGCTTTTCTCCGGCAACCTCACAGTGCTGGATGCTGCGGGGCAGAAGGTGTCCGGGCAGTATGGCATCACTGACGGACCCCACAGCAAAATGATCCTGGCCGACGACAACACGCTATGGATCGGGTCTACACTGTGCCAGGAAGGCGAACGTTATCTTGGCAGCGCCTCATCGGCCGCCGACAAGACCACGGGATGCCTGGCGATGTTCAATACCGCGACTCAGGCGGTGATGTTCGATTCCTACAAGGGCGACCTGACAGGACTGGCGGCGGTCACGCAGTTGCACAAGCTCTATGTCGCGGAAGGTGGGCAGGTTCACATCTACTCTACGGTCGATGGTCACGAACTCGACAATTCGCAGGTGACAATTACAGGTACTGCATACGATGTGGCCTACATGGACGGCGCCAGCAACGGCAATAACACCACCTACTAGATTTGTGTTGGCTGCCGCTCCAATAGCGCCCGAATTCTTGCACCACCCCGGTTCTCTTCACCATGACTGAAGACTTCTCCGCCGACATCCTTGCCATCGCAGCACACCGCGACGATGTTGAGCAGACATGCGGCGGAACCCTGCTCCGCATGGCATCCCTCGGGCTACACACGGCGATACTCGATTTGACCCAAGGCGAGGCGGGCACACGTGGCACGGCAGCGGAGCGAGGAGCGGAAGCAGCGGAGGCGGCACGCATCCTGAGAGTGGCCTGGCGCCATGCGCTCGATCTGCCCGATGGCCGCGTTGAAAATAATTTTGAAAACAAGTTGAAAGTGGTGCGGGTCCTGCGTAGACTTCAACCTCGGGTCGTTATCCTGCCAATAGGGCAGGGCCGCCATCCCGATCACTACACCGCATCGACCCTCGGCTACGAAGCATGCTTCCTCTCCGGACTAAAGAAGATCGATACGGGAGACCCGCCGCATCGCCCTTTCAAGATCGTTTACGCCAGTCTATATGCGGATGTGCGGCCCAGCTTTGTCGTCGATATCACGGACTTCATCGAACTACGCTTCGCATCGCTCCTGGCCTACCGGTCGCAATACGCAAACCAATCCCAAGGTGGCGGATTATTTGTGCCTGAAGAGGAGATTCGCGAGCGCACCTTCTCTGAGGCGCGGCATTACGGACTGCTGGGCGGGGTGCGTTACGCCGAGCCCTTCGTACAGAAGGAAGTTGGCCTGGTCGGCGACTTGACTCTCCTACCAGTGCAATCGATATAGAGCCATTTCGCTTCTAATGGGTTTTGGGGGAAATGCGGTACCACGACTGAAGAGTCGACTTGGAGTCCGCTTCGGATTCGTCTGGGATGGAATTGGCCTAACCGATTTTGACGAAGAGCATCCGCATCCCCACTATGATGAGGGTGGTCGCGAAGATGCGACGCAATAGCAATTCCGAAATATGCTGGGCACCCACCCCGCCGAAATAAGCGCCCAGGGTGAAGCCCGCCGCCAGCAGCAGGCCAGTCTTCAGATCGGCGTTGCCGCGCCGATAGTATTCCAGAAATGCCAGGATGCCTACCGGCGCCAGCATGGCTGCGAGTGAGGTGCCCTGCGCCCGGTGCTGGCTCATATGGAAGAAGTAAACCAGCGCGGGTACCATCAGGATTCCACCACCGAGACCAACCACGCCGGAGAAGCCTCCCACGAGTAGCCCAATCAGTAACGCGAGCAAAGTCATTGCAATTCCGTCCTCAGGGCCACATCCGGCTGGCCGATCAATACCTTCTGCTCAATCTTAATGCGGAGGGCGTCCTCTGAGTGGCAACCCGCAACAGTTGAGAGGGTGTCGTCGCAGCCATCGCCTTGAGGCGGGCGAATCCTCGTATTTCCCTTCGCATTAGATTCGTGGGGAAAGATAACCTCGTGGACAGCGCGGTGGCGCGGCAGTATTCACGAAACGTTTGCAATTCCTTCGCCCGGATGCGGTACCCTGAGGGCATCCTCGCGTAGCGGGTGATCGCGCTATCTTGAACAAAAACATCGCGAGGAACGAGGAAATTCCGGTTGAGCCAGACTGTTTTCGTTCTCGAGGATGATACCGACATCTCCCGTCTCGTGCAGCACCATCTAGAGGCTGCAGGATTTGCGGTTCGCGTGTATGGAACCCCCGTTAACATCGTTGCCGATGCCGAACGGCAGGCCCCGGCGCTCTTTCTTCTGGACATCATGGTGCCGGGTGGCGATGGACTGGACGTCTGCCGCCGCCTGCGAAACCATGCTGCGCTGAGCACCGTTCCGATCATCTTTCTTACCGCTCGGGCGGGGGAGAACGATCGTGTACTGGGCCTCGAGCTGGGCGCCGACGACTACATCACCAAGCCCTTTGCCACGCGAGAGCTGGTCGCGAGGGTCAAAGCAGTTCTGCGCCGCTTTGAGCGTCCTACCACCCCGTCGGTCATCAGCTTTGAAGAAGTGATCATCGACGCAAGCGCCATGCAGTTGAAGGTTCGCGGAGAGTTGACCACCACCACGGCTACCGAGTTTCGCCTCCTGGATTATCTCGCCAGGCACCCCGGGCGCGTCTTCAGCCGGGATCACCTGCTGGATGCGGTGTGGGGCGATGCCCGCTTTGTGACTCCGAGGTCGGTGGATGTGTACGTCCGTAGGATTCGCGAGAAGATCGAAACGGATCCTGAGAATCCGCGTTATCTAAAGACTGTTCGCGGCGCCGGATATCGTTTCGAGGTTCCGCGCCCGGCGTGATAGCGTTTTGATCGTGCGTTGCACCCGGGGGTTAGTTAACGGGTACGGGATGGGCAGGGAATACCGTCGTGAGTGGAAAGGTTTTTACCAAGCTACTGTCTCTATTCGTCCTCGTGCTTTTACTGGGGACGACCGTCCTGGATTTCTCGCTGCGCCGGATCGTGGAGCATTCGCTTCATGACCAGGCGGAGCGTTCGCTTATCGCCAAAGCGAGGCTGGTCGCCAGCCAGCTCCGTCGATCCGACCAGCCGGCGAGCCTGGCCGATAGAGTTCGCCAGCAGGCCAGCGCGGCCGGGGCCGCAGTAACCATTCTCGATCGTCAGGGGCACCTGCTGGCCAGGTCCGCTGCGTCCGACAGCACGAGCCCGCTCCAAGTCGACATTACCTCTCAAGAAGTTCGGGATGTCATTCAACGCAAGCGTCAGACCGGACGGTCGGAACGCAATGGTGTGCTTTACGTCGCGGTTGCGGACAGCGGCGGAAGCGCCCCCGACGACGATTTGGTAGTGGACCTCGCCTACCCTCTAGATGAGGTCTACAGCACCTTGCGGTTGCTGCATCGCGACATCCTGCTGGCTACGCTGCTATCGCTCGTTTTCGCGATACTTCTGTCGGCGCTGCTGGCGCAACGTGTCTCGCATCGCCTGCGGCGTATCGTCACCTTTGCCAATCGCGTGGCTTCCGGCGACCTCACGGCGCGCGTGGAAGAGGCAAGTCTCGACGAGCTTTCAGCCGTCGCGCGTGCCCTCGACACAACAGCGGCACGTCTTGAAAAAAGCTTCAACGATCTGCAAAGCAGCCGCAGGGAACTGGCCGCGCTGCTCGACAGCATGCAGGAGGCGGTCATCGCCGTCACCGACCAGGGGCAGGTCAGCTGGTCGAACACTGTGATGCGGCGCATTGCTCCCCATGCTGTTAGGGAGGGGCAGTCCCTGGTCCACACTATTCGCGATCCTGAAGTCCTTGCCTGTGTTGAGGGCGCGCTGCGCGATAGAGAGGTCACGAGAGGGCGTGCAACGTCGGTCGCTCCCGGCAGAATTTTTGACATCAGCGCCGCGCCAACGCCCGGTGGAGGCGCCGTTGCAGTATTGCATGACGTCACCGAGATAGAGCGCGCGGAGAAGACTCGCCGCGACTTTATTGCCAATGTTTCGCACGAACTGCGCACCCCGCTCACGTCTATCTCAGGCTATGTAGAAACGCTGCTGGAAGAGCCTCAGATCCGCGAGGATCAAGCCCGCGAGTTCATGACCATCATCCTCAAGAATGCTACCCGTATGAACCGCCTTACTGAGGATTTGCTGGCACTTGCCAGCGTGGAGTCGGGAGACTACAAGGTGCGTCCACTGCCGGTGAAAGCCTCGGCGCTGGTGGAGGACGCTATAGAATTGCTGGCCGGCATGGTGCTCGACTCCGAGGTAACGTTGGAGGCGGGGGCGACAGTTGACGACATTGTGCTGGCGGACGCCGACGCCCTGAACCAGGTCTTCGGCAACCTTATTGAAAATGCGATGAAATATGGCAAATCTGGCGGCCGCGTGGTTGTAGCGGCGCGCCTGCAGGAGCATGTAGTCGCATTCTCCGTCCAGGATTTTGGGCCGGGAATTGCCTCCGAGCACCTCAATCGTATCTTCGAGCGTTTCTACCGCGTCGATAAAGCGCGGTCGCGCGAGTCAGGTGGAACCGGGCTCGGCCTGGCGATCTCAAAACACATCGTCCTTGCACATGGGGGCACGATCTGGGCCGAGAGTGAACTGGGCTTGGGAACGACCTTCATCTTCACCCTGCCTCCCGCGGCTCCGCGCTCGGCTCTATCTGACGGATGATCAAAAGAAGTTGTCTTAGATTCTGCAATATGCGAAGAATTAACCCGGGGCTTTTAGCCGCATATTTACCTGAATGTAAATAGCCTTTAACAATTAAGACCAAGAATGAAGACGACTTCATTTTAGGGATTTGAGTGAGAGGGATTTCAAGGGGGAACCAGTGAGAAAGAAATTACTTATTGTTTCGGCGCTGACGGTGCTCGCAGCGACTTCCAGTCTTGCGCAGAAGATCAATGGGGCCGGCGCCACATTCCCGTATCCAATTTATTCCAAATGGTTTAGCGAATACAGTGCAGCGCATCAGGGTATCCAGATCAACTATCAATCCATCGGTAGCGGGGGCGGCATACGCCAGGTTTCGGTCGGTACGGTCGACTTTGGTGCCAGCGATGGCCCGATGAGCGACGCTCAACTCGCCGAATCCAAGGTCAAGCTGGTGCATATCCCTACCGTGGTGGGTGCAGTGGTTCCCATTTATAACCTTCCCGGGGTTGGACAGGGTCTCAAATTTGCTCCGGATGTTTTGGCCGATATCTACCTCGGCAAGATCAGCAACTGGAGCGATGCGCGCATTGCGAAAGATAATTCGGGAGTGAAACTACCGAACCAGGAAATCTTTGTAGTTCACCGTTCGGATGGTAGTGGCACTACTTACATCTTCACCGATTACCTATCTAAGGTCAGCAACGATTGGAAGGGTGGTCCAGGCAAAGGCACAGCAGTCAACTGGCCCAAGGGCATTGGCGGCAAGGGCAACGAAGCTATTGCGGGCATGGTTCGCCAGATGCCCGGCGCAATGGGCTATGTGGAACTCATTTATGCGCTGCAGAATAAGATTCCCTATGGCGCAGTGCGCAATGTTTCCGGTAACTGGGTGAGCGGCAGCATCGAGGGCGTGACCCAGGCAGCGGCAAGCGTCAAGTCGATGCCAGCCGACTATCGCGTATCGATTACCAACGCGCCGGGCAAGGACTCCTATCCAATATCGAGCTTCACTTGGCTCTTGATTCCCGTCAAGGCTCAGGACGGGTCAAAGGGCAAGGTGATCAAGGAGTTCCTTCAATGGATGCTGGATCACGGGCAGTCTGAGGCGGCGGCACTCTACTATGCGCCGCTTCCCAAGGAAGTCGCGAACAAGGTTCGCGGAACTGTGGCAGGGCTGCAATAAACAGCGCATCCGTCAGCGCCACTTCCAGCGTGTCCTCGCAGCAGAAGCCAAGCACGACTCCAACCCAGGAGCCGTCGCGGGGCCTTCTGGCTGCAGAAACTGCGGAAGTGGAACCGCGCAAACCAGTAACGGGCGCATTCGCCAACAGTGGATGCGTCCGCGTGGATATTCGAATGGGCCAGGTGGAACCGGTCCATTTCGTCTCCAATTCCCTGATATTACAGCGCTTTTAACCTTCTGTTCACCTGAAACAGGTAGCGTTGGTCTTGGTGAAGATCAAACTCCAAGAAGCCGGTGTGGCAGGCCAATCGGGTTCGCCCTCTAGGGGCCGGACCCGCTCGGGTGTGGATTCGCAGCCAGAACCTTCTCTTGTAAGGAAATTTCTTCTCAGCCGGGGAAGCTCCGCATTCGCCGATCGGACCTTCCGCGGTCTCATGCTCTTGTGCGCTTTTAGCATCTTTGGAATTGTGGCTTTGATTGCCACCGAATTGGTGTTGCGATCGCAGATGTCCATCAACAAATTCGGAATGGCGTTCTTCTTCCGCCAGATATGGGACCCGGTTAGCGGCGACTTCGGGGCTTTGCCTTTTATCTATGGAACTCTCGCCTCTTCATTTTTGGCTCTTCTGATTGCCGTGCCGCTGGCCATTGGTCTGGCGATCTTTCTAACGGAGATGTGCCCGCGATTTCTGCGAAGCCCCCTGGCGTTCATCACGGAATTGCTGGCAGCCATTCCCAGCGTTGTCTATGGACTATGGGCCATTTTTGTCCTGGTGCCGATTTTGCGCGAGCACGTGAACCCAGTGCTGGCGAAGACTCTCGGCTGGACAGGCCTTTTCAGTGGTCCAAACTTTGGCATTGGCATGCTGGCTGCTGGCGTGATTCTTGCCATCATGATCCTGCCCATCATCTCCTCGCTTACTCGCGAGGTGATGACATCTGTTCCCCACACCCAGCGCGAGGCTGTATTGGCGCTCGGCGCTACGCGGTGGGAAATGATCCGAATGGGCGTGCTGCGCAATGCCCGCATCGGGATTGTCGGGTCGATTATTCTCGGACTGGGTCGAGCGCTCGGCGAGACGATGGCCGTCACCATGGTCATCGGCAATCGGCCAGAGATCGCCAAGTCTCTTTTCGCGCCCGGCTATTCCATGGCCGCGGTCATTGCCAGCGAGTTCACCGAAGCTTCGGACGACCTCTATCTGAGTGCGCTGATGGAGATCGGCCTGGCGCTGTTCATTGTCACGATCGTCGTGAACGCATTGGCTCGCCTGCTGGTGTGGGCGGTCACCCGGGGAACACCGGCGCGCATCAATTAGCGAGACTCATATGGCTCACCGATCGAATACGAGTGCCGCGAACCGAATCTGGCGCACCATTGCCAACCATGTTGCTACGGGTCTGGCTGTGGTAAGCACCATTCTGGTAGTGGCTCCCCTGGTGGCAATCTTCGTCTACTTGATCTACAAGGGCGCCAGTTCCCTCAACTTCGCTTTCTTCACACAGGCTCCAAAGCCCGTCGGAGAAGCAGGCGGAGGTATGGCAAATTCGATTCTCGGCTCCGCAATTCTGCTTGCTGTCGGCAGTGCCATCGGAGTACCGATCGGCATCGCTGGAGGCATCTTCCTCGCGGAGTTCGGCCGCGGAGGAAGACTTGCGAACACAATCCGGTTTACCGCCGATGTTTTGAACGGTGTGCCATCGATCGTGATGGGAATCGCAGTCTACTCGCTGATTGTGCTGCCGCAAAAGCACTTCTCAGCGCTGTCTGGCGGCGTCGCTCTGGGCATCATGATGATTCCGACAATCACACGCACCACCGAGGAAATGCTGTTAATGGTGCCGCATGCGATTCGCGAAGCGGCGCTTGGCCTGGGCGTTCCCAACTGGCGCTCGGTCCTTGCGATTACTCTGAAAACTGCCTCCCCGGGAATCATAACCGGCTGCATGCTTGCGTTTGCGCGCGTGGCGGGAGAGACTGCCCCTCTCCTCTTCACCGCCTTCGGCAACCAGTTCTGGAGCGCCAATCTCAACGAGCCGATCGCTGCGCTCCCTCTGCAAATATTCATCTATGCCATCTCGCCCTATGATGAATGGCACAGGCTGGCGTGGGCCGGGGCGCTTGTGCTCATAGCGCTCATTGTGGTCGCCGTCTCGCTCGTTCGCTACGTGGCGTCGCGCGGAATATTGAAAGGGGCAAACTAGTGGGCGTCGGTATTCAAGTCACCGATTTGAATGCGTGGTACGGAGCCAACCATGCGCTTCTCGGAATCAACATGAACATTCCCGCCAATCATGTGACCGCGCTGATCGGTCCATCGGGGTGTGGCAAGTCTACCTTTGTGCGCTGTCTGAATCGCATGCATGAGACAAATGCAACGGCGCGCGTATCGGGTGAAGTCCGCATCGGCGACGTCGATATTTACGCTGAGGCATCTCCCGTTGAAATTCGTCGCCGCGTCGGGATGGTCTTCCAACGTCCCAATCCTTTTCCTACGATGTCCATCTACGACAACGTGGCGTCGGGCCTGCGCCTGAACGGCTTTCGCAACAAAGGTGTGCTGGATGAAGTAGTGGAGCGCTCGCTTCAGAGCTCAGCCTTGTGGGACGAAGTGAAAGACGATTTGCACAAAAAGTCCGGTGCCAGTCTCTCGGGCGGTCAGCAACAGCGTCTCTGCATCGCGCGCGCGCTTGCGGTAGATCCTGAAGTGCTGCTGATGGACGAGCCGGCATCGGCTCTCGACCCGGTTTCTACGGCAAAGATTGAAGATCTGATCTTTCAGCTTAAATCGCAATACACTATCGTCATCGTTACGCACAACATGCAGCAGGCTGCACGTGTAGCGGAGACGACCGGCTTTTTCCTTATGGGAAAGCTGGTGGAGTTTGATTCGACGCACAAGATTTTCACCAATCCAACCGACAAGCGCACAGAGGATTACATCACGGGCAGGTTTGGATGACACGACTCAGATTTCAACAAAGCCTCGATGATTTGAAGGAAAAACTACTCGTGATGGCTGGCATGTCCGAGCAGGCGATTCAGCGCGCAATCGAGGCCTACCGTACACGTGACATCTCCATCTGCGACCTGGTGGTTCGCAGCGAGATGGCAATCAACCGCCTCGAGCGCTCCATCGACCAAATGGCTATCGACATTCTTGCGATGGAACAGCCCACCGCCATCGATCTTCGATTCATCCTGGCGGTCATCAAGATTAACGCGGACCTGGAACGTGTCGGCGACGCGGCGGTGACTATCACCGAGCGTGTCCGCGATCTTCAAGTATTCCAGTCGGTGGAGCTACCCGTCGATATCCAGCGCATGGCGTCGCTCGCTGCGGGAATGATACGTAAATCACTGCAAGCCTTCATTGAGTTCGATGCAGAGCTTGCGCAGACCGTCCTGACCATGGACGACAGCGTCGATAGACTCAACGAAAATGCTTTCTTTGCGTTGTCGAACGTGATGAAGCAAAAGCCTGAACTGACGCCACAGGCGCTCAATGCCCTCATGATCTCGCGCAGCCTGGAGCGCGTTGCCGATCACGCGACCAACATTGCTGAAGATGTAATTTTCTGGGTGCGTGGCGCGGATGTGCGCCACTATCTCAGTACGAACGAGGCCGTGCGGGATAGGCCTGGCGAGTCAGATTTGCATTAGCATAAATGCATCGAGTCCCAAGCTCCGTCGTGTCTGCCCGAGCACGAAGGCCGCTTCGGCCCATCTTCTTCGAATGTACCGCAAGTCAAATTGTCCCGGCCCGGTACCTCAAACAAGCCATGATTCCAGCCTGCGCAGCAGAGGATAATAGAGGCCGAGCCGTATCCACGTCTTAGGCCCTTTGAGTAAGCGCAAAACTTCTGCGTAGGTGTCGAGCTGTGGCCTGTACTCCTCTCGCTCTAGTTCGAGAAACTCTGCAAGGCCGCTTGCACTGTGGTTCGCAGTTTTGTAATCGATAATCCAATAAACACTGTCCCCGGGAGAGGCCACGCCTTCACCGGCGCGAAATACGCGGTCGGCGCGGACATTGCGCAGTGAGCCTTTGAGCCATCCACTCCACGCGGCTTCACTTTGGGCTTCCGCGTGTGGAGACAGTATCCAGTTTCCAGCTTCATCTTCCAACGTTCCGGATACAGCGGCTATGACTTCTGCCGCGAGCGGAGCTGACTTAGTATTAGAAACGCCTTCCGATCGAAGCAAATTCTCTATCGTCTGATTCCAATCGGGGAGTTTCTGCCGGCACAGTAGGGTACTAGTTCCCTCGGCCAGCATGCCTGCGGCCTTCTCAAGCAGAGCGTGGACCGCGATGCCGAAGGCCCTTGCTCGTATCGATCCCGCTGGTCGTTCGTACAGATTCTCAGAGGAGCTTTCAGTGGAATATGCTGCAGTCGCGGTTACATTCATTCGAGGTTTCGCCGGTATGAAGTTATCAGGCAGGCGGCGAAGATTGCACTGACGCTCCTCGCCGGCGGCAATGTCGAGCACTCCGGGGAAGGGAAGTGCGGTCTGCGGTGGGAAGGTGAGCATGTTGTCTCGGATCGATGCAGTAACTAGCTTCTCTTGCCATTCTCCTAATGCCCGAAGAAAATCTGCCTCAAGCCCGGGCCAGGCAGTCCTCAAGAGACTCCCATAACGACCGGGAGTAAGCGAATAGGCAATTTCACCGGTTGCCTTGTCGACTTCTTCTTTGATGGGGGCAGTCCCCAGCAGATGTAACTCGTGCCGCGCGCGAGTGCAGGCAACATAGAATAGCCGCTTCTGTTCTTCCCCTAGGCGCATGTTCTCTTGCTTCCTCACCCAGGCGCACAATGAGTCTGCGTCCTTCCCCTTGCCTCCGATCGGCGCAACGAGAATCTCGCTATTTCTCTCGCTGTCCTCAGAATGATCGTTGAATGGAATCGAACGCTCGAGCCATGAAAGCAGCTTGGCTTTGTCTCTATTGGGTTGACGATCGAGGCCAGGAACGATTACGACCTCAAAGCCTAGCCCCTTAGCCTTGTGAATTGTCATTAACTGAATGCCTGCGGATTCGCTCGATTCGGGATCGGGCTTTGCAAACAGCCGTGTGAGTTTGTCAGCCAGTTCTCCGCCTAAGCATGCGATGCCGTCGGCGTCAATCGTTTCCAGCATACTGAAAAAGACCTGTGTGTTTTCATAGGCAAGGGCGTCAACGCACTCGGGTCCTCCAAGGCTGTACCACACGCGCTCCATCCACGCGGCCAGGGATTGCGAGGAGGATTGACGATACCTCTGCTGCAGAGCAGCTTCGAGGACCATCTGTGTCCTGCTCGCACGCTTCTGTACATCGGCACTCAACAATCCGCTGCGGGTCCGCAGCAATTCGATTACAGGCACGTTAGCAAGCGATCGTGTATCAGAGCCGCAGAGTTGGTGCAAATCCGCGAGCGTGAGCCCGCACCACGGTGCACGCAGCGCTGCCAGCCATGCCACTCGGTCCATCGGATGCAGCAGAGCCTTCAGCAACGAGGTGAGGTCGAGCACCTCCTGCCTTTCTCCCAGGTTTTCCATCTCTACTGCGCGGAAGCGAATGCCCGCTCGGCGCAGCTTCTCTGCGATTGGCAGCAAATGATTGCGGGCTCTAGAAAGAATGGCGAGCGTGTAACTTTGATTGTTACGTTTCGCTTCTTCAATCCGTGCGAGATGTGTTTGGACGATTTCAAATATCTGTTCCGCTTCGTGATCCTGCGCCTGCAGTCGGACCTGCGAGGGAAGGATTCCCGGCGGGGGCGGGGGGAGGAGGCTTGGCAGGATGTGTACGTTTTCAGGAAAAAAAGTTGGATCGCTGGCTTCAGACGCAGTGAAATCGACCGGCGCTGCCTCAGGGTTTATATCTTGTGAAAAGATGGGTGCAAGTATTTGGTTCAGACGATCGACCACGCCTCGATTCGAGCGGAAGTTGGTGGTAAGTTGCAATTCTTTGAGCAGCAGTGGATGGGGGCCCGTGCCGAGTCCATGCAAACGGGCATGTTGGAATAGTTCGACCTCCGCCTGGCGAAATAAATAAATGGACTGCATCGGATCACCAACGAGAAAGCAGGTGCGGCCCTCTTCCGGAGACCATCCACGTACGAGCATCTTCAGCAACTCGTGCTGAATACGGGAGGTGTCTTGAAATTCGTCTACCAGCAGATGGCGTAGCTCCTCGCTGGTTGCCAGCCCAAGTTCGGTTGGAGATTCCCCCAGCACCTCATCCCGTTGCTGCAGCACCCGTGCGGCTGCCAGGCCAATCTCAACGAAGTCCACGACATTCTGTTCGGCGAAAATAACTGTCAATTCAGCCGTCGCCCGTCGAAGTGTGAGGAAGAGCTTCGAGAGCAGCGCCCACTGTTCGCCGGTGTAATGTGCAGGTGGCAGCTCGTTGATCTCGCAGAGTGCTTGTCGAAATCCAGGTATTGATTCCAGCTGTTCTACTAGCGCTTTGAAGCTGCTTTTTTCTGTGCTGGAGCTAGGTGGAAACCCCTGACGGGCCGTGGGACTCTTACGCCACGTGCCACTATTAGTCAGCAAAAAACTAGCGACCGCCTTCCAAGTGTCTACATTCTCTTCCGTCTGCGCAGGAAAGTCGTCAAGGTCAGAAAGGGATGCAATCTTGTCGATATTGTGCGCATACTTTTCGCACTCCGGTGATTTCAGATTAACGCAAGCAAAGGCCGCAAGATCCGCGAACTGTCTTCCGTCTATGCCGGCCTTTTCGACCATGCCGCCAAGTCTCTTTAGAGCCCGTCGAATAGCACGCGCCATGGGCTTCTCCAATTCCCGGCGCACCGTTTGCTGCCAATCTGCATCGGGATTTAGAACGTATGCATGCTGCCATTGATCCCGGTGCGCCAGCATATCGGCTATCAGCTGCCCGCACTCCGAAAGGCCGTTGTCCCGCTGTTCTAACAGGGCACTGATGGCCTCGGTCAATTGGCTGTCTGAACCACCAAGCCGTTGCAATGTTCGTCGCGCCGCGAGGGAATACAGTGCCCCCGCGGCTTCGGTTGGCTGAAATGTTCCGCCGAGACGGGCGAGAAGTGGAGTGCGATGTGCCAGGGCCAGGCAAAAAGAGTCAATTGTTTCAATTTTGAGCAATTGCGGATTGCTGAGTAGGTCCCACCCTTGTTGCCGCGCATGACGCAGGGCTCGTCGTGCGGGTTCGAGCGCCGGATCATCCGACCCCTCGTTGCGCATCGCGCGTTCCATGCTTTCGAGAATGCGTCGCCGCATCTCGGCTGTCGCAGCCCGGGTGAACGTGATCGCCAAGATCTGATCAGGCGAGTCAACTTCGCTCAACAAACTGAGGAAGCGTTGCGTCAGCAATTCTGTCTTGCCTGATCCGGCGGGAGCCTGGACTATCCAGGATTGGCCAGTGTCGAGCGCTTGGGTGCGCGCCGGAGAGTCCACCCAGCGCACGGCTTCCGACTCAATCATGGGTTTCTTCCTCTCCGCCGTTTCCGTTCTCCAGGTCGCTGATATCTACTGCCATGCGCGGTATGTTGGTTTCCGCAACTCGGCAGAGCGCGGGGAATGCACAGTATTTGCAGGTGTGCGGATACTGCTTGGGCGACACGGAGGCTTCACCGGAGAGAAACGCATTTGCCAGATCCAAAATGTCATCCTTCCAGTTGACATACATCGAGTTGTCGAGTGGCCTCTGGATCAGCGCCGAGCGTCCATCGAGATCAACCAGCAGCTGGGTTTTTGCATTGCGAACGTGTCCGATAAAATTCATCTTTTCAGCGCGTATCTGGGCGAAAACTACACCCTGAACGTTTTCCATTCCGCCGTATGTCGCATAGAGGGGGAGCTGCGGCTCCTCCAGTCGGGGTACGGTCCATTTTGCCGTGGAGACCTCGCCGGTCTTGTAGTCGATCAGGAGTCGTGCTCCATCGCCTAGCAGATCGACCCGGTCGACGCGCAGATCGAGTCGAAGCGCCCCTACATAGACATCCTTTAGCTCCTTTTCGCATGCTTCGACCGTGAAGGGTTGGCGACGAGACTCATACGTAAGCCAGGAAGTGAGAATCGAACGGAGTCTCTGCTTCTCCGCTCTGAGATAGGTTGCCGTCCATTCATCCACTCCCTGCGTGGCCGGGTTTCGCTCAAAGACTTGTTCGATGTGCTTCGCGAGGATCCTACCCAGGGTTTTATCCCGGATCGCGGAGCCAAGGTCTTCAAGCGAATGAAGCCTCCCTTCCGCATGTGGCACCGGAGACCAGAGCCGTTCCAGCACGCAGTGCAGCAACTCCCCCCGCTGCAGCGCAGACAGTCCCCACTGAGCCTGTTCCAATTCGCTGGCAGCGAGTCTCTTAGCGGCGAACGACTGGAAGGGGCATGCGGATTGACGCTTCAGAACCGCGAAGCCGCCGGGAGATACTTCAGTGGGCCACGGAATATTCTCGCTGTCAGGAACTCTCTCAGTCTGATCAAACGCCCGAGGTTCAGATTCAAGTTCTAGTTCTGAGCGAAATTCGATTGCTGGCACAGCCTTCAATTGTTCCAGCAACTCGCGTAGCAGCGCGGAAGGCCTGAGGGCGCCATCGTCATTTTGGGAGCAATAGCTGAAGATCGAAATGGGCGCACTGGACGCGATACGCAGAGTGGCGGTCCGTGCGAGGGTCCAGTCGGATATGGCGCTTGTGTGCGGCATGCCGGCGGCGCGCTGAACAGCAATAGGAAGCAGGGGATGCGGCTTGCCGTAATTCGGCCAGCTACTTTCATCCGCTCCAAGAAACCAAACGGCATCGAAGCTTTGGCCGGAGGACTCCGCAGGTCCCAGAACTTGCACCTGTGCATCCTCGGACTCGGGCGCGAAAATAGAGTCGGCCGCGTGTCTCTCAAGAAATTGCAGGAATTCTTTATACGTCAGGAAATAATCGTCGAAGCCAAGCGTAGCCATGCTTTCGAGCAGCCGGGCCCATTTCTTACGCGCCTGAAATTCGATGCTGTCAGGCTCCGCAGGCCCCGGCCAGCCCACAGTGGTCAGCATCGCCTGCGCCAACTCCGTCCACTCCAAGGCCTCACGACGGGGCTTTACCTGCGCCATTCTCGACATGTTTAGCAGCCGCTGAATCAGCTTCTGTCCAGCTTCATTCGCCTGATTACGGCGTTGAGCCACGAAGCTTGAGAGGCTGATTTCTTGTTGCATCAGGCCGGATCCTCGCAGTCTGGAATCTATCTCAGCCAGTTCCATCGGATCTGTATCAGTGATTGCGACAAAGTCTGAAAGCAGCAGCCATGAGAGCTCCTCCGCCATCAGAGGACTGTCAATCCAACGCAGCAGCAACAGTGCGGCCCGCACGGTGGGAAGCGTTGCCAGCGAAACTCCGAGCGAGAATTCAAAAGGTAAAGGCGCAGATTTGGCAGCAACATCCATCGTTTCTGGGGCCAGCGTGCGGCGGAAGGTGCGCTCAATCTCTCCGCGAGCCGCTTTAAGGTCGGGCACGATAACCGCGATGCGAAGAGCGGAATTAGATAGGAGTAACTTCCGCAGCCACGCTGCACAGGTGGCAATTTCGTCCCGACGATTCTGCGCCAAGACGAGACGGGAGTCCTCGGAGGCGACGTGTGACGTTAGGATCGAAGCAACGGAGCCCATCTCTCTGACGGCATCTAGCAGGTTTTGCTGCTCCGGCGTGAGCCTGTCAAAGCCGAGCAGACGTATCTCCGTGGGGGCGGGGATGGCCCCCCCCCTGATCTTTCCCGCCAGCATCGATGCGATTTGACTGTGATTGACGACGCGTCTCTGGCGACACTCCGAATCAAACACGGAGGCCCATCGGCGAAATGCTTCGGGATCGCTTACAGAATCCTCTCCGCGCGTGGACCAGGGGTGCTGGCGTTGCGGTTGCGCGCTGTAATCCGATAGCAGCGAGTATGCCTGCTGGGCCAGGTCAGCCAGCGGGCCGACAGAATAGACCAGTTTCGCCTCGGGCTGCGATTGCACCACACGCTCCCAAAGCCAGCGCTCCTGCAGAGAAGAAAGCACAAGCGGAGCGTCGTTCGCTGAGAAGGCGTATCCCGCCCAAAGATCCCCCAGCCACCCAACCCAATCGACAATTGTGGGGGAGACCCATGCCTGTGTCCCCCGGGACCTCTGCCAGTCTGCATAATCGCGAAGCAAGGTACGCGCGGTCCGGAGATTCGCGGTGACGACCAGGCCGCCGCCTGCGATAAAGCCCAGAAGTTCGACAGCAGCTTCCATGTCTGCTTTATACTCCCGCAGCTTCTGGAAATGGGAAACGCCGGAAAGTGTAAACTGTCTTGTGAAGCGCTATGCCATATTGATCGTGTGCCTGGCCGTTCTGTTGGTGACGGTCTACATTCTCGGTTGCCGCAGAGGGCAGCAGGCCGCAACATCTCCTGCCTCCTCAGGGGCGACAATCAAGACCTACAAGCTCCGGGGCAAGGTGATATCCACAGATGCCGCCAAGAGTGAAGTCACGCTCGACCACGAAGCCATTCCCGGCTTCATGTCAGCGATGACGATGCCTTACAAGTTGAAGGACCCGACCGTCCTCAGCGAATTGCATCCCGGCGATACAGTGACGGCCGACATTCTGGTAACCGATCAGGATGTGCTTCTAGACCACATCGTGATTGTTGGCCAGGCCAAGCCGGACTACAAGCCTGCAATCTTCTACCACGTCCCCAAGCCCGGGGATGCGGTGCCCGATTTCAAACTCCTCAACCAGAGCAATCAGCACATTCACCTTGCGCAATATCAAGGCCAGGCATTGTTGATCACATTCATTTACACCCGGTGTCCCCTAGCCGATTTCTGTCCACGCATGAGCCAGAACTTTGCAAAGATCGATAAGGCTTTGGCGGCGGACGGACCGCTTTATGCCAAGACTCATCTGCTGAGCGTGAGCTTTGACCCCGATTACGACACCCCTCAAGTTTTGCGCAGTTACGGTGGCGCCTACACCGGTAAATATACCAACGAAACCTTCAACCACTGGGATTTTGCCGTACCTGCCAAGAGCGAGCTGCCGGAAATAGCAAAGTTTTTTGACGTTGGCGTGACGCCAGAGATTAACAAGAGCATTACACATTCGCTGTCTACGGTACTGATAGGCCCGGATGGCAAGGTGGTGCAGTGGTATCCCGGCAACGAGTGGAAGCCGGAGGATGTCATGAAAGATGTTCGACAGTCCTTGCAGGCGCACACTTAGTTCGCTGATGTTCTGGGTTGCAGGACGCACCGATCCCAGGCGACATCGCTCCTTATACATGTGGGCACTGCTCTGAACAGATGAGGCAGCGATAGCCCCAACCTGAACGGCAGAAGGCCGGGACGTCAGGGTTGCGCGACAGCTTCCGATGCTGCCCAGTTTGTTCTCGATAACCTGAAACACTGAATCGACTACCCGTACTAAGGCATCTCACATTGTACTAAGCAGTTACAAAGTCACTGCGGCTTCAGTGGATGGCTTGGAGGCAATTCTTCTTTCATGGCAAAGGTAACTGTAGTTTTCGGCTTACTCTTAATATTGCTTGGCGTACTCGGCTTTGTGGCTACGGGCAGCACCCACTACACCTCTCTGATTCCATGCGCATTTGGCGTGCTTCTCGCGATCTTTGGATTGCTCGCCAGAACTCCGGATGCCTCCAGGCGCAAATTGTATATGCACATCGCGGTGACGGCCGGTCTGCTGGGATTTCTGGGCACGGCGAAGTCGATCATCAGCTTTTTCCAGATGCTGCATGGCCGGCTCTTCCCTTACCCTGCTGCGGTTGAGGCCAAGGCCGCGATGGCGGTTCTCACCCTCATTTACGTAATGTTGTGCGTGCGTTCCTTTATTGCGGCTCGCCGCGCGGGGACAGTCTAAGATCTGTGCGCACTTCTACCATGTCGATGAGAGCGGAGCGAAGCCTGGGCGGTCGCGGGGCTCGCGGCGATTCTACCGATAAAAAGACCAAGCCCAATCTGCGCAAGGTGCTGCCTGAGATATGGAAGCTGGTGCGGTCGCGGCGGTGGATACTGCTCCTAGGCCTGCTGCTCACCGGCCTCAAAAGCGTTACCGGTCTTGTGCTCCCCCTTTCCACGAAGTTTCTGATCGACACGGCGCTCAAGATCGACGGAAGCGGTGCGAGTAAGCTTCCTTGGCTGGTGGCCGCTGTTTTCACCGCGACGGCGGTGCAGGCGACGACCTCCTTTTCGCTCACGCAATTGCTATCAAAAGCCGGGCAGCGCATGATTGCCGACCTCCGCAAGCAGGTGCAGCAACACATAGGGCGGTTGCCTGTGAGCTTTTACGATTCCAATCGTACCGGCACACTGGTCTCGCGCATCATGACGGATGTGGAGGGCGTGCGGAATCTTATCGGCACCGGCCTTGTGGATTTCGTCGGCGGTCTCCTCACCGCGCTCATTGTCTTCATCATCCTGCTGTACAAGAGCGAGCGCATCACGCTTATCGTGTTTTCGGTGATTATCGTCTTCGTCTTTGTGCTGCAAAAAGGATTCAAGGTTATCCGGCCTATCTTCCGCGAGCGCAGCAAGATCAATGCTGAAGTTACGGGACGCCTGACGGAGTCTTTGGGCGGTGTGCGCGTGATCAAGGGCTACCACGCAGAGGATCGCGAGGCCAGCGTGTTTGCCCAGGGTGTGCAGCGGCTTCTGGATAACGTGATGAAGTCGTTGACTGCGACCAGTGCGCTTGGCTTTGTTTCGACCACTGTTCTGGGCATAGTGGGCGGTCTGGTGATGCTGCTTGGCGGGCATCAGGTTTTGAATCACCAACTGACAACCGGCGGCTACTTCCAGTACACGATGCTGCTGGCGTTCATGATCGCCCCTGTCTTTCAGATCGTGAACGTGGGCACCCAGATAACGGAAGCGATTGCCGGCCTCGACCGCACGATCGAAATTCTGAACGAACCCCAAGAGGATGCTGACCCGGCGCGCACGATCATGCTGCCGGTCATCAATGGCGAGGTCGCCTTCGACAATGTCGGCTTTGCCTACGAGCCGGAAAAGCCCGTCTTGCACGGCATTTCGTTCACCTCCAACCCGGGTACAGTTACGGCACTTGTCGGCTCTTCCGGCTCAGGCAAATCCACTATCATCAGCCTGATCTGCGCATTTCACACGCCCAACTCCGGAGCCGTGCTGATTGATGAAGTCGACCTCTCCACAGTGAAGCTGGATAGCTATCGCAGCCAGCTTGGAGTGGTACTGCAGGACTCGTTTCTCTTTGATGGATCAATCCGCGACAACATACTCTTCTCTCGTCCCGACTCGACGGAAGAAGACTTTCTCTCCGCCTGCCGCATCGCCCGCGTCGACGAATTCGCGGACCGCTTCCCGGACACCTACGACACGATTGTGGGCGAGCGTGGCGTTAAGCTTTCAGGAGGGCAGCGTCAGCGATTGTCAATTGCCCGCGCCATTCTCGCCGATCCGCGTATCCTCATCCTCGACGAAGCCACGTCCTCGCTTGACTCAGAATCGGAGGCGATGATCCAGGAAGGGCTGAGCTACCTGATGCGCGGGCGCACCACGTTCGTCATTGCGCATAGACTGTCGACCATCCGTCGAGCCGATCAGATCCTCGTGGTTGAAGCAGGAAGCATTCTCGAACGCGGAACGCATGAAAGTCTGTATGCGCTCGGTGGCCGATACTACGATCTCTACACCCGCCAGCATGGGCTGGAAACGAATCTCTTCCTCGCCCCGGGTGAGGGAGATTCCGTGCCTGAAGAAGCTACATAGAAGCTGCTGAGGAGTCAGCGGTAGATTCGGTATTGCACCCTACACCCTAATAAATATCAGGACGGGCCGGGATTCGCCTCGGTATGTGGCTGCTTTGAAACGATACCGTTTCCCTGTATCGACCGCGTTTTCATCCAGCCCTGCGCCGATCGGCTTGGTTACATGCACATCCTGAGGCACGCCCTTTTCACTGCTTACCAGTGATACAACGCAACACCTTGGACTTTCTTCCGTTTTGCTTCTTGACTAAATTTGGGGGCGACAGAGTGTCAGTTTTGGAGGTGTAACCCCGTTGCCAACCCTGTAAGCGCCGTCAATCATCTGCGGCTCATTAGCCTTGGCGGCGCCGTAACCTTCTGCGGGCTTCTCTGGCTTGGGATTCGTTGCCTGCCCCTCCTCTGATTTCGCCGCCTGAGGCGCAGTCTCTTGGGCGAAACAATGGACATTGATAAGTGCCGTTCCAACCAGCGCAAGGAAACTTGCAACCATCAGATTAGTGTGACGTCGAACTTTCGCTGAACTCATGACGGGCTCCACAGGCGGAAAATATCCCGCTAGAGAGTTACACTGCCCCGAGCTCCCACAGCAGAAACGCGTAGTCGAAGGCAATCTCCTTCAGGTAATCGTAGCGGCCGCTCGCGCCGCCGTGACCAGCGCTCATGTTGGTATGCAGCAGCAGGGCGCGGCCGTCGCTCTTGAGGGTGCGCAGCTTGGCGACGTACTTCGCCGGCTCCCAATACATTACCTGGCTATCGTTGAGCGAAGTCTTCACCATCATCGCGGGATACGCCCCCGGGTGCAGATTTTCGTAGGGTGAGTAGCCTAGCATGTACTCAAAAGCAGCCTGCTCATTGGGATTGCCCCACTCCTCATACTCAGGCACTGTCAACGGAAGCGAAGCGTCGAGCATCGTGTTCATCACATCTACGAAGGGAACGTGGGAGACGACTGCCCTGAAGAGATCGGGTCGCATGTTTGCGACAGCCCCCATCAGCAATCCTCCGGCACTGCCGCCCTCGATAGCAACGCGTGTGGCGTCACCATAGCCATTCGCGATCAACTCTTCCGTGACCACAATGAAGTCGGTAAATGTATTGCGCTTCTGCATCAGGCGCCCGGCGTCGTGCCAGGGCTTACCCATGTCCCCGCCGCCGCGGATATGCGCATAGGCCAGCACAAATCCGCGATCGAGCAACGTTAACCGATTCGAGTTGAATCCGATTGGCAGCGAATATCCATACGACCCGTAGCCGTATATCCAAAGGGGATTGGTGCCGTCGCCCTTCTTGTCCTTGCGGTAGACGATGGAGACGGGAACTCCGATGCCGTCATCAGCTTTGGCAAAGATACGCTCCGATTGGTAGAGCGACCGGTCGAACCCGCCGGGAACCTCCTGCTGCTTCAAAAGGGTTGACTCTCCACTGACGACGTCATACTCAAATACCGATGATGGTGACACCAACGATTGGTAGCTGTAGCGGTATTTGGCTGTGTCGAATTCGCGGTTGGTGGACGGAAACGCGCTGTAGGCCGGTTCGGGAAAGCTGATTTCTTTGACTGCCCGGGTCGCCGAGCTTGCGTCGGCAAAGCTAAATACACGAAGCTGTGGCAGGCCATCTTTGCGCTCCCAAGCTGTGTAGAATGAGCCAAATAAATCAACTTCTTCAAGCATTACATCCAAGCGGTGCGGAAGCATCTCACTCCAATGCTCCCGCCCGGACTGCTCGACGGGGGCAGTCACCAGGCGAAAATTCCTACCCGCGTCGTTGGTGCGAAGATAGAAAGTGCCATTTCGATGATCGGCGTAGTACTCGAGATCGTTTTCTCTCGGCTGGATCAGTGTCCATCTGCCTTCTGGCGTCGAGGCCGACAGAAACTGCTCTTCGCATGCGGTGTGGCTGCCAGAGGCGAGGATGAGATACTTCCCGTCTCGCGTCCTGCCTGCACCCAGATTGAATCGCTCATCCTTCTCCTCGAACACCAGCGCGTCCTCCGCGTGCGAAGTCCCGACAACGTGCCGGTAGAGCTGGAACTGGCGTTTCTGCTCCTCATCTTCCACGGAGTAGAAGAGTGTCCGATTGTCGCTGGCCCATACCACGGAACCCACCCGCTCCACATGCTCGGAAAGGGTCTCTCCGCTTCGCAGATCCTTCACTCGGAGGGTGTACTGACGGAAGCCGGTGGTGTCGGTTGAGTAAGCCAGCAGGCCACCGTCATCGGAAACGCTGAAGGCACCAACAGACATGAAGTCTTCATTTTCGGCGAGATAGTTCACGTCAAGGATGATCTGTTCAGCATCCTCAGCCAGCTCGCGCGACTTGCGGCAATAGATCGGATACTGGCGCCCTTGCTCCGTACGGGTGTAGTAGAGGTAGCCGCGATCCGGGAAGGGAACCGACACATCGGTCTCCTTGATGTGGCCAACCATTTCTTCGTAGAGCTCCTTCTGCAAGGGTTCCGTCTCTTTCATCACCGCGGCGGAATACGCATTCTCTGCTTCAAGATAGGCAATGACCTCTGGACTCGATTTCTCGCGTAGCCAGGCATAATCGTCCATCAGCGTGTGGCCGTGGAGCAGGGTCTGCTTAGGTTCGCGACGGGCGACAGGCGTTGAATTTGTCTGGGGAGTAACGCTCTCGGGTGTGCTCATACTCTCAGGTGTGCTCATGGCTATAAGCAAGAATATCCTGCCGAACCTCCGGCGTGTAGTTGTTGCCGCAGTAACGAGGGCGGGCGCATTTTAATTGCGAATTAACAACTGCTGCTGGGCCGTGAAAACACGGGCGGTCACCAGGTAGCTGGCGGTTAGGCAGGTAATGGCGGCGGCGGAAAAGATCGTTGAGATTACGACGAACTGGTAGAGCGCGGCGTAGATGGGGGATGCACCCGAGAGGACCATGCCCGCCATAATCCCCGGAATCCACACAATACCGAGGGAGCGCACATTGTCGATGGAAGGGATAAGGCTTGCCTTGTAGGCAGCTCGCAGGTAGGGAATCGTGGCTACATCGGGTGTAGCTCCCAGCGCCAGGGCTGACTCGATCTCGCCCACGTGGCTGGTGATCTCGCCGCGAAAGCGATCCAGAAAGATCGACTGCATGTTCATGGTGCTGGCGATGACCATACTGCCCACTGGTACCAGCATGCTGACACGCAGAGGAATGACGCCGAGAACGATCATGATTGCGAGTACACTGCCGGCGCCTACGAAGATAGAGAAAAGGGCCAGCGTGAATGCTCGCGGGATATTCTTCGCCCTGCCGCGCACGATGGTGGCTGCCGCGAGCATCATAGCGCTCAGCACGATAAGCGAAGTCCACTGCGGACCGCGTAGCAGGAAGGCCAGAATCGCACCCACCGCCACGATCTGCACAATGCCGCGTACCTGTGCCAGAGGCAATTCTCCCAGCATATCCACCCCGCGCCGTCGGGCCAGCACCATGGCCAGCAGGGCAATGAGGGCGGCTGCGATGCACTCCGCGATGCCGAGACTTAGCTGACTGGGAAAAAAGTGACTAAGCATGGAGGAGCTCCCGGGCATCGCCGTGCGCGGTCACGCGGCCAGCCTCCAGCATTAAAACTTTATCCGCCATACGCCGGGCCTGGGCCGCATCATGTGTCACCCATACGCAGGTAAGATGGCGCTGCCGGATAAGCGACTCCAGCAGGCTCTCGATGCCTGATTTGGCCGCATCGTCCAGAGCGGATGTAGGCTCGTCGAGCAATAGCATTTCCGGCTCGTTCGCGAGTGCGCGGGTAATGGCAACCCTCTGCGCTTCTCCTCCGGAGAGTGTCGAGGCCTGTCGATTGCCAAAGCCCGCGAGGCCTACCTGCGCTAGCAAGTCCGCTACCGCCTCATTCGTGAGGTCGATGCCGTGTTGCTTTGGTCCAAACCTGACGTTGTCTGCGATGGTGCCGGGAAAAAGAAAGGCTCTCTGCATCACCATACCGATATGGCGCCGCAACTCGCCCGGCGGCACTTCGCGGTAGTCTTTGCCGTGGAAGAAGACCGTGCCCTTGGTAGGCTCGTCCAGACGATTGAGCAGGCGGAGCAGTGTGCTCTTGCCCGCACCACTCGGTCCCACCACGGCAAGTACTTCGCCCCGTGCAACGGAAAAGCTGACCTTATCCAGCAGAAGTTTTGCCGGGATCTTGGGTGGATGGGCAGGCAACTCACGGCGCAGGTCAACACATTCAAGGACGTAGGAAGATGCATCCATGGCTCAAAGTCAGTCTACATGGATCGCTGGCTGACCCTGCTCCGATGTAGCGGGCATCGCTCCAGTCACTTGCCGTATCTCACAGTTGGTACAGGGAGGAAAATATATGCGTCACAACCGAATTTTGCGCGGGCTGCTGTGGGTAGCGGCCGTGTCACTCGTACCTACCGCAATCGGGCTTGCCCAGATGCAGGGACCGCCAAGCGGTGGGACGACTGGACCGGGCCAGCGGCCCGACGTAAACAGCGCTGACCCAACCAGGGCTCATGACGAGACACGACCTTCGCAGGACGTGGGCAGCAATTCACAGGAGCAGATGGACAAAGAATTTGTCCATGGGGCACTGCAGGGCGGCATGGCAGAAGTCGCTCTCGGCAAACTTGCACTGGAGAAGAGCAGCAACGAGGATGTGAAAAAATTCGCTCAACGTATGGTGGAAGACCATACCAAGCTAGGCGAGGCTATGAAACCAGTCGCCCACCAGATCGGCGTCAAAATACCGGATAATCTCTCCAAGAAGGATCAATCGCTGCAGACAAAGCTTCAGTCACTTTCTGGCAGTGAGTTCGACAAGGCGTACCTGCAGGCCATGTTGAAGGATCACAAAAAGGATTATGCGGAGTTTCAACATGCGGCCCAGTCCGCATCTATCGCGGCTGTAAAAGACGCTGCTCAGAAGGGTGAGCCGGTCATCAAATCCCACCTCGACCACGTTTCGCAGCTTGCCAAGTCGATGATGACGTCAGAAGGAATGGCAACGCGGTAACCATCTGACAATTCAGCGCTAATCCGTCGATGCGGGCACCGTAAGATAGGTGCCCGTCAGATTTCTGGGTACAATAACTACACATGCCGCGGTGCCGAATCAGTACGAACCTGTTCACTTTCCTTCTTCTTTGCTCTGCCGGGCTCACGGCATTCGCGGAGCGAATTGCAGACCTGCCCCAGCCCACCAATTATGTCAGCGACTTCGCCCACGTGCTTTCTCCCGAAACCGTGGATGCGCTCGATCAATACTGCCTCAAGGTGGATCAGCAGGCGCACGCGCAGATCGCCGTTATTACGGTCAAAAACCTGGAAGGCACGGATATCGACGACTACGCCATCCGCCTCTGGGATAAGTTGAAGGTTGGCGGTAAGGGCACCGATCGCGGCATCATGATTCTGCTCGCGACCGAGGATCACAAGCGCCGTATCACCACGGGTTATGGGCTTGAAGGCATCCTGCCCGATGGCAAGGTAGGAGATATCGGCAGGCAGATGGTTCCTTACCTGCGGGCGAACGACTTTGATTCCGCCGTGGTTCTTGCTGTGCAGCAGGTGTCGCAGGTGATCGCCGCTGATGCCGGGGTCACAATCCAGGGCGCTCCCCGTCGCGGACCGCCGCAGCCCGAGGGCAAGGCTCTTAGTCTGGGGCAGATGCTCATGTTCGCGATCGTCATCTTCTTTGTCATTGCACTGCTGTCCCGTCTCGGCGGCGGAGGCCTGCTTGGGTTCATCCTCGGCATGTTACTCGGTGGTGGCGGCAGGGGTGGTGGAGGGTGGGGCGGTGGTGGAGGAGGCGGCGGGGGAGGTTTCGGCGGATTTGGTGGCGGCAGTTCTGGCGGCGGTGGCGCCAGCGGAGACTGGTAAGCTATGCAGACTTGGATTTATTTTGAGTTTCCCCGGATGCAGTAACCCGGCTGTCCAGATCGGATGAGCCGGAACAAGGAGAATGCAGCTATGAAGCGCGGGCTTTGGATCGGTTTAGCCGTAGTAGGTGTCGTCTTTATCGTGTTGTTGCTTATAGCAGGCAGCTATATCAGTGCCAAAAACCAGATGGTAGCCAAGGATGAATCCGTCAAGAGTGCCTGGTCACAGGTGGACATCGTTCTGCAGCGCCGCGCTGACCTTATCCCAAACCTTGTTGAAACGGTGAAGGGCTATGCCAAGCAGGAGCAGACCGTCTTCGGCGATATTGCAAACGCGCGCGCCGGCTTGCTGAATGCCCGCGACCCGCAGGCTAAGATCGAGGCAAACGGGCGTCTTGATTCCGCGTTCGGACGCTTGCTGGCATTGTCAGAGAACTATCCCGATCTGAAGTCCAACCAGAACTTTATGCGATTGCAGGATGAGCTGGCTGGGACTGAAAACCGCATCTCGGTAGAACGTCGCAGATATAACGAGACACTGCAGGATTACAACACCTTCATACAGCAGTTCCCTAACAGCATCTGGGCTGGCATCGCAGGCTTCCATCGCAACCCAGCGTACTTCCAGGCTAGCGAAGGCTCTAAAGCCGTCCCAACTGTGAAGTTCAATCAGTAGCGATAGCGGGAAAAAATTTCGCACTCCAATGAGAATGAAGCCCCGTGTGATCTAGCGGGGCTTTATTGTTCCCTGTGACGCTGTAGAATGCGTTGCGACGGGGCGGCCTACTTATTTGCGTGGAGACCGACGGTGAAAGTGTCTTTGACTTCCCACTCAGCGGTCGAGCTCTCAGGGTCCTTGACGCGGTACATGGCCGCGTTCAATTGTTTCCCGTCATAAATGAACTTAAGGTAGTGGTAGTTGGGAAAGCTTGGATCCTGATAGAGATCGGCAGGAGTGCGCGCTATCCGAGCCGGCTTTGCGCCCCCTCCGCCTGAGACAAGATAGACGACCCCATCCTGGAAAAACCGCTCATAGTTATGAATATGCCCTGCGACAACGATGAACCTTGCGGGCGTTCCAGCGGCCTTCTTCTCCAGCAGGGCGGCGAGTTGCCTCTCGTTGGCGCGCACATCATGGGAGGAGTCGTCCTGGATCGAATCCGCAACCGGCGGATGATGCAGAGCGACGAAAACAAACTCCGTTGTCTTGGGAAGATGGCGAAGTTGGTCGTCCAACCAATGGCGCTGCCTGCTGCCTTCATCAAGCGAGAGATTCGAGTCCAGGGTAACGATATAGGCATTCGCCATCTCCACCGAGTACCAGCGGCGATCCTTTAGCTCCGGGAACGTGTGCCACCAGTTCTTGGGCTCACGCACCTCAGGCCCGCGCATCTCATGGTTGCCCAGAGCGGGGTAGACGCGGATTTTAGCGTCACGCCATGGGGCCGTCTCCTGCTGATAGACCTCATAGTCACTTTCTATTTCGCCGTTATAGGGAAGATCGCCGGAGAGTAGCAGCGCGTCTGGATGTTCGCGGGCAATCTGTTCCACCAGCCAGCGTCGTACTTTGGGATTGGTGACTTCTTCGTTGGTGGGGTCGGTGAAGCGCATATCTCCGTATGCAATCAGCGACCAATGCTTTGCCAGCTGGTCATCTCGCACTTGGAATGTGGGCCCCGACGCGCTGAGCAGATCTCTCGTGACGGGGTCGTCCGTCTGCGTCGTCGCCTTTCGACCGATTTGCACGATAGCTGGCCGATAGCAGGCCACCGTCATCACGAAAATTACTGCTGCCGCTGAGTACAGTCCTACCTTTAATCGCATGCCTGTAAAGCCCTCCAACCCCAGAGGTTCAATGTCTATAAATGCGGCACAATTTCAAAGCGATGGGGACGCGGTTGTGCATCCACGCGCTGACGCGCTTCCGCACCCGGCAAAGCGTGGGCCAAAGCCGCAGCCGTCTTCGTAGCTTCAGGCGAAGCCAAACCCATGCCGATGATTTTGAAGCGCGCTGCTTCGAGAGCATTTTTCTTTTCGGTATCGGCAGCCACCAGGCGCGACTGTTCGAGCATGGGCGTTTCGACGGTTGCCAGGTTGATGCCGGCACTCATTTCCTCAGAAGAAAGGGACGCAATTTTGCGGTCGTCAATCAGCAGATCGTAATTTCCGGTGGGAAGCCCGCGAATCAGCAACATTTCCTGATCGAGTGCCGCGACCATATCGGACAGCTTAATCGTGAGAGCAACTACTGGGTCAACCTCTGCTGGAGAAAAGGGCAAGGGCAGAGCCTCGTCCAATTGAGTCCAGCTAAGCTTTCCCCTCACTCGCCGCAAATCGGTGACACGCGCATTCTCCGCCTCGGCGCCGGACTTCGAAACGGCGGCTATCGTTACGGAACTGATCAGGGATGGCGCGCTCCAGCTCTTCAGCAGGGCCTCCGCCATAATCCAGTGGCCACCATCAGCCGGGTGCACACGATCCGGAAGTAGTTGAGGAGCGAGATCGGGGGAGTTTTGGTTAAGTGTTTTGAGGAATGCTGCAACAGGTGTGTTGAAGTCGGCGATAGTCAAATTCTTCTCGCGAGCAAGATTGGCAACGACGTCGCTGAACTTGAGCAATGCTTCGTTGTAGCCGCCGGCGAACTGGGTCTCGCGCGTCACATCGTCAAAGGGACTCGGCTGGATGAGAGTAATGCGCGCCTGCGGCAGCGCCTTCTGCATGGAGTCGACGATGTGCCGTAATCCGTCAGCATATGTCGATACGATGCCGGGCTCAGTGGGGCGATAGTAACCGTCATTCATGCCAAGCATGATTGTCACCACTTCGGGACGCTCTGCCAGAACGTCGCGGTCGAGCCTGAGATCGATAGGCCCGGCCCACCCTCCGCTGACTTTGTCTCCGCCCACTCCCGCATTGCGGAAGGTGACCTTCCAATGGGGAAAGCGCGTAAGCAGATATTCCTCGACGTACTCTGTGTACAGTCTCTGTTCCGTAATGCTATCGCCGTAGAAAACTACGTGATCGCCATCGTGGATGGAGAAGTTTGACGAGGTACTGGATACGGACGGTGCCTGCCCGGTGGCTGCCACTGCAAATGAGGCGATGAGTACTACGGCGAAACAAGACGATCTGATACGGCTCACTACTCCTCCAAAAAATTCCTGTATTCGAAATGTGATGCAGCGAGGTCGTTACCAATCCTACAGGAATCGCGCAGTGAAAGATGAAACTTTGACTCTGCTGCACTATCAGCAGAAGGGCGAAGTCTTGTTACGTAAAAAGCATCTCGACAGGAGTCACTAACGTGGCATAGGCAAGCTGACCTCATTCCGGCCAGGATGTAAGGGGAGCGTGGTGGAGTTCCACTCAATGAAGCCCGACAGGCCGGGCGGCAGATCGATTGTTGCTCCAAGCTTGCCCGCGGCCAACGTGTAGTGCGCGGCAATCCTTCCCAAGGGATGGGGATAGGAAGCATCCAGCGCAGTCAGCGAGCCAAGATGGGGAGTGATGCGCACAGTCTTGAAGCCCGGCTCCGCAGGCCGAATTCCAGCCACGATGGTGAACAGATCGTATGTCGGGTGGGCACTCCACGCGTGGGAATCCGATCGCGTCTCCCCGGTACTCTCCGGCCATGTGCTGAAGCCAAGGGGCAAAAGCTCCCGCCATGGCTGCAGGAATTTAAGGTACTTATCTCCCATGCCTGCGTGATCAATCGCCCGTGCCAGATAGAACCGGAAATAGTAAGTTTCCTCGATTAATGCGGAGTCTGTGGAGGCGGCGTCTTCTCCAAAGTCATGGGCCAGGATGCGCTGCATGACAGCGGCCTGCTCGGCCTTGGGGATAACATCGTAGAGCACGGCCAGCGTATTTGTGTGCTGGCTGAACGCATCTTTCAATGGTGAATCCGCCAGCAAATGCCGCTGGCTATCCCAGCAGCCACTCATTACACCATGCACTGCTGCGCCCAACAGCTTCTGGTAGCGGGCGGCTTTCTCTTTGTCCCCAATCGCCTCTTCCATCTCGCCTGCCTCTTTGAGCGCGCCTATAAACTGCAGCGTCATCAGACACGACTGGCCTTGCGCATCGAACGATGGAAAGTCCTTTTTGGTCTCCGCCCAATCAACGAAGTTCCACCACGGAGTGCGGCGAAGTAATCCGCTCGGCTGCTGATAGTGTGCGAACCAGTCGAGTACGGTTCGTGTCCCGACAAGATTCTCCTGCACAAAGGCCGTATCAGGCCGGTACATCCAGTAGTCGTGGACCATGCCGATCCATAGCAACGAAAAGGGAGGAATGTACTGCGGCAGTGACGAGGGATAGCGACTCTGGGTAATGCCCTCGGGAATACGCGAACTATTGAACGCGCGTATTGCCTGACGTGGAAGCCGGTCATCTCCCGTCACGGCGTAGGTCGTCAGTAGTTCAATCCGCGTGTCGCCTGCGTATTGCAACTGCTCGTAATACGGAGTGTCCATGTAAGTTTCGTGAGCCACCATCTGCGTGGTCCGCCAACCTATGTCCCATATTTGTTTCAGCTGAGGATCGCTAGAGCTGAATTCGGCGAGATTCGAGAAGGGATACGCGGTGAAGTATGCCTGCATACCATCGAGGGTTAAAGGCTGGTCCGCCGTCTCGATATTCAAGTCAAGGTAGCGCCATGTTCTCCACCAAAGTGTTTCGAAGACACGATGACTCCCACCATCCGGCAGAATCTGGTCCTGAATTCCGAGTGCCTGCCGGTCCCCCACATCGTTGCGATTTCCTTTATGCTGGGCCTTGTCGTAAAGCGCTTCGGCGTAGGTCAGCATGATTCGCGCATCCTTGCCGCCACTGAAGGTAAGACGCGGATAGGCAGTGGTCAGCGTGGTGCGGTCGAGCATGATTCGGACATGCGAGTGTGCGGGAATTGTGACCGGCTTCTGAGGAAATTGCTGCACGACCGATTGTTGCTCGCCCACAAGATCGGTACGGACCACGTGGCCCGGGTCTTCGAGCGTATAACTCATGTGCGGCAGCGTATCCGGAACCAATTCCCATCCTCCGTCACTCGTTGTATAGCGGGAGGCAGCTATCGAAACAGAGGGAGAAATATTTTCTCGGATGGCCGGACCAGCGTGTACCCATCGATCTTTCGTCGTATTGCCTGCTGCCTGCCAATCCCAGTCGAAGTGCTTCGCGTCTAGAGTTTCGCCCGGTCCCGCGGCCATGTAAACGGAGAAGCCTTCTTCCTTCCGAGGAAGAATTATCTGTCCCTTTTCTTCTTCCACAAGCCAGGAATCGCCCGTGTTCACCAGAGACTCCGTTGGCGTGTCGCCTTCCACAAGAAAAGCAGTGCGATTGGTTATCTGCGCTGTAGGTGCGTAGACTCCGAAGTTCCAGACGGTCGCGGCCAGTATGTTTTCGCCAGTCTTCAAGTGCGGCGCGAGGTCGAACGTTTGGTAGCGCCAGTGGGCAAGATCGCCGCGAGCCGGGCCATCGCCGATTCGCTCACCATTCAGATACAGCACGAACCGGTTGTCGGCGCTCACGTGAATAAGAAATTGCGCAAGCGGATTCGTGACAGCGAACGACTTCTTAAAATGGAGAACGATTGGCTCACGCAGCGGGGCGGTAGGATGGGTTACCCAGGAGGCATCCCACTTCTCGCGGGCCGCGGGCTCCTGCGCTGACAAATGAGTGGTTGATAGAGCTGTAGACAGAAGAAAGACCGCGGCGAAACCGACCACGGTCCTGGGGTAAAACACTCGCGAAATTCGTTTCATTTGCAGTTCTTCTCCGTGGCAGTCTGGACGCTCTCAAGGATCGATCTGGCCTCAAGCGTAAGCAGCGGATTCCTTTTGCCGGCCTTGACGCTGCCGCGCCACTTCCTTCAGATAACCGCTGGCACGGAAGGCTTTCAATGGGTCTTCAGGTAGGCCGTGTGCCCGTCGCCAATCTTGGAGGAGAGGGCGCACATCGGTCGCGAAAGCGTCTTTATAAACGTTCTCTGCATCGATAATCTCCTGGTGCGCGCGATGGAATTCCAGTGCTTCGTGGTCCAGAAGCGCCGCCTTTGCGTACAACTCCTGCGCCGTCGTAACTGTTTGGATCATCGCCTCAATCTTGTTCTTTACGTTGTGGCTCTGGTCGATCATGTAGGCGATGTCGGCCTTGGTATTCGTCTCCCATTCATAATGTCCGATTTCCGCAAAGATACGAAAGATCTGGTAGGGATCAATCGATCCCAGCGTCAGATCGTCATCGGCATAGCGTCGGTCATTGAAGTGGAAGCCGCCCAGCATATCCTCGCTTAGCAGCCAGGCCACAATTTGCTCGATGTTCTGCGATATGTAGTGATGCCCCGTGTCGACCAACACCCGCGCCTGCGGTCCCGCGTGGCGCGCGTGCAAAAATGACATGCCCCAATCGGCAATGTCGGTGTGGTAGAACGCAGGCTCGAAAGGCTTGTACTCAATCAACATGCGATGTTGAGGGCCGAGATGATCATGCGCCTGGCGAAGGCCTTCCTCCATCCACTCCTTACGCTTGCGGATATTTGCCATGCCGGGATAATTCGACCCGTCCGCGAACCATAGAGAAATATCCCGGCTGGAAAGCCCGGCCGCCAGTTCGATGGAATAGAAAATGTGATCCAGCGCCTGCGCCCGTATTTCCGCCTCTTCATTGCACAGCGAACCATGCTTATATGACTGATCCTGAAAAGTGTTGGGGTTGATCGACCCTGGGCGAATGCCGTACCGGGCGCTCAGTTCCAATACAGACGAGATCGTCGTGCCCTTGGGAACGTCCCACTCCACATGAAGTGCCAGCGTAGGGCACTTGCCGGTAAAGATGTGAACCTGGCTCGCATCTGCGAACTTCTCTTCCAAAGTCGAGGCCGCCGTAGCCTGCAGGTATTTTCCAAATCGAGTGCCGGTATTTGCAAAACCCCAGGATGGCACTTCAATCGCGAAGTCGTTCAGCGACCTCTCAAGGACGTCGGAATGTTGGATCATGGCTTGGTTCCCCTTCAATGCGCGTTACTATAACAGCCCACCATAACAACTGTGAAACAAGTTCACAGGTAAATCTATCTATTTTCTCCATTGCTCAATAGTCGGACGCGAACCCTCACATCCGAGGATCGAACCCCTGCTGGCGAGTTCGCGTCCAAAGTCAGCGCCGCCCACTGGATGGCCATGTTGCCCACGGTGGAACTCTCCGCGAATCCAAGAGATACCTCAAGGCCGCTGGCTATCTCGGTCAAATCGTTCAGCAGCGTGTTGCGACTGCCACCGCCAACGACGTAGACACGGTTGATCTGCTTGCCCGCAAGCGTAGGAATCTCACCGAGGACCTGCGCATACCTTGCCGCCATGTTCTGGAACAGCACGCTGGTCACTTCCGGGGCGTGGTCTGGATCGGTGGGAAGCGCTCCATAGCCAACCGCCGTCAACTGCTGGTTGATGCGGGATAGGACGTCTCCCGGCAGCAGAAGGCTGGGCTCATCAATGTCGAACCGCGCAGCCGAGTGCGGAAGCTGGCGGGCTGTCGCCACGAGGTCCTCAACACTCCACTCTTTGCCGGCTGCCCTCCATGTCTCCATGCACTGGCGCAGCAGCCACATGCCGTTCACGTTCCGATGGAAGCACAAGTCACCGCCTACCGCACCCAGGTTGGTAAACTTCGCGTCGAGCGCCGCCTGCTCTATGCACGGAGCCGGTAGCAGGGTGCCGACCAGCGACCAAGTACCCGAGCTGATGTAGGCCCAGTCCTCCCCCTCGGCGGGAATTCCGGCGATCGCCGAGGCGGTATCGTGACAGGCAGGCGCAATGATCTGGGTGCGCGCAAATGCAGGAAGCTCAGCGAGCGCACCGCGCAGGGGCCCAAGGATTGTCCCCGACGGCACGATCTGGGGCGCGGCAGCAAGGGATAGTCCCAGCGAGTCAAATAACTCGGTGCACCACTTCGCCGATCCACACTCAACCAGCTGCGTATGGGTGGCGTTGCTATACTCCGCCACCCGCACCCCAGAGAGTAGGTAGAGGATGTATTCCGGCAGGTTCAGCCAAGGCGCATTCGCCGGAACACCCGCTTCGGTATCTGCCAGCAGTTGAAAGAGGGTATTGATCCGCAGAGGCTGAACACCGGTAAGCCGAAACAATTCCTCATTGCTGAATCGGGTCCGAACCCTGTCCTCCATCGCTGCGGTACGGAGGTCGCGGTAGCAGGAGGGGTTTGCAAGCGGAAGTCCGTCCACTCCCAGCCTCACGTAATCTACCGCCCAGCCATCGACGCCGATAGAGGCTATCCCCTCGGTTGCGATGGCGGCGCATTTGTGCAGACCCTCCCGAACTCCGTCCCAAATCGAACCGATGTCCCATCGCAGGCCGCCGTGTCGCTCTTGGGCGGAGTTGGCGAAGCGGTGCACGAGTTCAATCTCCGGCGTGCTGGTGAGGTGGCGCAGCAGACTGACGCGGCAGCTTTCCGCGCCCAGATCGATCGCGACAATCGCGCGCCCGCCGGTTGCATCCGACGAGATTGCCCGATCATCCTGATTTCCTCGTTGATCGCTCAAGCGTAACCCCTCGATCTTCCCGATTGCGCAGCGCCGCAGAAGGGTGGCATTTTGCGCATAGGCTACCGCGGAGGAGAACCGCGGAATGACTGCTTAGAATACAGCAAGAAACTATTTCCTATCGCAACTTGAAAAAGGCGAAAAGATACTGGCCGGAGACTGAAGGTCACCTAGGCAACCGCTGAGCAGTCGCTGGGGCTACTGTTCCTTTTGCAGAAATTCCTGGGTGATGCTGCGGTACGAAGCGTAGTTATAAGGGGCGACGGTCTGTCCCCTCAGGATCGCCAGACCTAGCGAGATCAATTCCGGCCCGTACTTTTCCACTTCATGCGAGATGGAGCCAATAAAGCAACTCCGCAACACTGAAATCTCGTTCAAGGCTTCCGGAATGCAGTCCTGGCCAACGATTGCCAGGCTCTTCTCGCGATTTAATTCTCTGGCGGCCTGCAATGCGCCCAGGGCAACCGTATCGTTAGTCGAAGCCAGCAGGATATGTCTATCCTTGGGGTGACGGCGTAGAAAATCGAGCACAATCTTGTAGCTCTTATCGCGCAATCCACGAGCATCCAGGCGCACGAAAAACTCCACCGGAATGTCTGGGAGCTGGTTGCGGACAGCCTCAAACGCTCCCGTAATGCGACTCTGAACCAGCGGTCCTGCCTCGGGTAGCTCGAGCCCAATCACCCAGTCCACCTGAGATTTCCATTGGGTGATGGCGTGCTGTGCCAGAATCTCCCCTGCCTCAAAGCCCACGCGGTAGTTATCGACGCCGTAGTAGGTGGAGTGCGGGTGCGGCATTTCTACAGCAATAAGCGGAATACCAGCGCCGGCGATCTTGTCGGCAATTATTGGCGCCACCTCCTGCTCGGTCTGGAACTCAATGGCAAGATCCACATGCTGCCTCACCAGATCATCTGCATTCCGCAGCGCGGTCTCCGCATCGTAACGGTTGTCCAGCACCAGCAGGTCCACGCCCGCAGCGGACGCAGCTGCCTGCAGACTCGCGGTTACGGCCTCCGAAAACGGCATTTCCGACGACTGCCCAGCGAAGCCAAAGCGTATCTTCTTGGGACGGGATACAAGGCGGTAGAGTCCGTCCTGAGTTTGTGCAAGGTAACCGCGATGCACGAAAGTCTTGAGGATTCGGTAGACAGTTGTCTTCGAGACCTTGGTACGCTGATAGATGGCTTCGAGTGAAATCGACTCTTTCTCGAGTTGCATCAACTCGAGAATGTCGAGCGCCTTAGACAGGATGGGTACAAGATAAAGCCGTTTCGGTGCTTTCTTCGCCAAGATTCTCCGCCTTCAGATGCGCTTTCCGCGCAGGCTATTGCTTGGAATAACTTGCCAATGGCTTGAATAACCAAGTCCCGCTGCGCGCGGCTTTTCTGGAAGGAAGCAGCGCAACACCCGATCAGCTCCAGGTACACGACTTGAACTCGGCTCGAGCAATTGACCCTACAGCATAGCTGCGTTGTAAATTAAAATTCAATAGAAAAACATCTTCATTCTCCAATCCGTTGGGTAAACCGTATCCTGATCGGAATGCGCTTCGCTTGAAATTCCGGTAACTTAAGTTTCAACCATTGAAGGTAGGGCTCTCATGACGTACTCGCTCCGCTCCCCATCTCGCCTGCAAATTATCGCGCTGCTGATCCTCGGAATCAGCGTCCTCTCCTCCTCCACTCGCCTTGCTGCTCAGCAGGGGAAGCCAGCCGCCACTCCTCCTATGGGCTGGAATAGCTGGAATCACTTTGCAGCCAAAGTTACGGATGCTGACGTCCGCGCCGCGGCTGACGCTCTGGTTGCAAGCGGCATGAAAGATGCGGGGTACATCTACGTAAATATCGACGATGCGTGGGAGGGCGAGCGAGACGCCAAAGGTGTTCTGCATAGCAACAAGAAATTTCCCGATATGAGGGCACTCTCTGACTACGTGCATTCCAAGGGGTTGAAACTGGGCATCTATTCCTCGCCCGGGCCAAAGACGTGCGACGGTTATGCCGGCAGCTACGGGCACGAAGAGCAGGACGCGAAGATCTATGCGGATTGGGGCATTGACTACCTGAAGTACGACCTGTGCAGCTTCAGAGAGATCCTTCGACGTGAGGCGCCCGGGGACCATGCCAAGGCGTTCGCTATGCAGAAGCAGGCTTATCAGAAGATGCACCAGGCGCTGGCTCATAGCGGACGGCAGATTGTTTACAGCCTCTGCCAGTACGGATACGACAACGTGTGGGAGTGGGGCACGGAGGTGGGCGGGAACCTCTGGCGGACGACAGAGGATATCACCGATAACTACGACCGCATGTCAGTGATCGGCTTTAGCCAGGCAGGGTTGGCCAAGTATGCCGCGCCGGGCCACTGGAACGATCCCGACATGCTCGAAGTGGGCAATGGCGGCATGACAGCCGATGAATATCGCACGCACATGAGCCTGTGGGTGATACTAGCCGCTCCCTTACTCGCCGGGAACGACCTGAGTAAAATGACCCCGGAAACCGTGGCGGTGCTAACCAATCGCGACGCAATTGCCATCGATCAGGACGCCCTCGGCATACAAGGGGATCGTGTCTCCGCTGTCGGCCCAATGGAGATCTGGGCCAAGCCGCTCAAGGGCGGCACCAAGGCCGTTGGGCTGTTCAATCGCGGTGAGTCTGCTGTGCCGATCACGCTAAAACTCGGAAGCATCGGTTTCACGACAACGGCAAAGATCCACGATGTGTGGGCAGGCAAGGACGTGGAGGCGAAGCAGGGAAGCTACACGACCGTGGTACCGAAACATGGCGTCGTGCTACTGCGCGTGGGTAGGTAGCTCGCTCAACGAGAGCCAAGCTCCGACAACGCCCCTTATCCGCTTGATCGATCCAAAGGGCACATCGCGACTCTCGGCCACACGCAGTGGGCGCTTATACTTCTAGAAGTCGATATGACCGCGTAGTCCCGGAATCACCGCAGGGCCGCGGTCGCGATTGTAGCCCGGGTTGACAGCAATGGAGAGTTGCGCAGCCGCATAAATTTCGCGCCAGATGTGCGCGTTGTAGTAGCTTTCGCTAATGAATTCACGACCATAGTTAAGTCGTCCATCGCCGAGAAGAAAGCCGAGTCCTCCATCCGCGAGATAGTTGCGGTGGTCCCTGCTTAAACCACTGCTGACGATAGCAGAACCCACCCTGTCGTACTTCCTGTTCCAGCCATCTCCCTCGAGATCCATCCCGATAGATAAGGTGTTATTGATCTCGGTGTAAGCAAAAGATTCATGGCGGCCCTCATTCCAGCCAGTACGGAAGAATGCGCGCAGGTGTGCAGGTAACTCCTGCTCGATGTTCAGCCCGAAGCCCTGCTTGAGCGTCCCCTGGCGGCGAGATCGAGTGACATCCGGCACAGGGTCCAGCCCTGCCTTCCATGACTGGATAGCAGCGGCATAGCTACCCATGTTGGCGTGATTCAGGTAAGCGATTGGCCGGATATCGGTGGCCGATCCCTTGAACCATGCAGGGCGAAATTCAAGCTCAAAGTTTTCAGCCCGCGCGACGGTCAAGTTCCACTCCAGGTCGATGCCGTTGGCGACCTTGGGCATGAGCGCTTCACCAAATCGCGCGCCGAACCGGGGACTTTGATACTCCAAAATCGCCCCGTAGGTGTAACCCCGCGTATCGGCGGCGTAATCGTAGGCGCCGTTGTTGTCGATCGCCCAGTTGCTGAACTGCAGGTGGCTGTCGGTGCCAATGGCGTTGACGTCGAAGAAGTCCACCATGCTCATCTTGCCTGCGCGAAGTTCAAGGCGCCTGACAGGGATAGAACTTGCGAGGGAGAAGGGAGTGGAACCCACCTCGGCTCGCTCTCCGGGGAGAGGGATAGTCTGGTGCAGCATCATCCGCGAGATGTAAACGCCCTGCCCAATGGTGGGATTCCTGACCACGTCCAGGTTAGGGAAGGCGGCCAGCCCAAGTGCCTGGCTCAGCCCGCCGCCACCCGTCTCCTCCAGGTCGAAGATGAACTCAGTGTAGTGGGGCAGCTTAACGCCAGTGTAGAGCGTCAACACTCGTGAACTAGCGGTCTCGCCGGTTCCGATGAGGCTGTTTGTACCCTGGTAGGGCGAGTGAAAAGGACCGTGTGCCTGAAAGATGAAGTTCGCCTGTCCCGAGATCCATACGCGATCGGCAAGGATGTGGGCGAACATCGCCCTCGGCTGTTCGCCGTTTGGCTCGGCCCGATCTGCCGCCTTTTGGTTGCCCTCCGGCGCGGGCTTCCTGTCAGTATCGTGCGTCAACGCGGGAGTATCTTCGGCGTGGCCGCTCTCACGCGCCAGCGACACATTGCTTTGCGGCCGCGCTGCGAAGACTGGCGCCAGGCAAACAAAAAACACGAGCAGTAGACTTCGGATCACGAGCCACTCCGGAAAGCCATAACTTTGTAAGACGCGATCTTTCAGTATGCCGGGTCAAGGTTAAGATTCAAACAATCCATTTCTACCGATGGCAAGGCAGGAGTTGTTGCGGTCCGTCTTCGATCAGTCGCTCCCGCGCCGCTCAGCCAGCCAGCGTAAACTTCGATCAGAAGCCATGAGCAGACACTTGATAAGTAACGTTTCACAAGACAGGGTTAAAATCAACGCCAGGGATAGAGTTTTCGTTCTCACCGGGGCCGGCATCAGCGCGGAAAGCGGGCTGAAGACCTTCCGCGATGGCAATGGCCTGTGGGCCGGGTATCGTGTGGAGACGGTCGCCACCCCGGAAGGCTGGGACGCGAATCCTGAGCTGGTCTGGCAGTTCTACTCGGAGCGCAGGAGAGAGTCGCAGGCCAGCCATCCCAACGCTGCGCACTACGCGCTGGCCGAGTTGGAAGATAAGATCGGCGATCACCTGTTTCTGTGTACGCAGAATGTGGACGACCTGCATGAACGTGGCGGTTCGCGAAACATGGTTCATATGCACGGCGAGCTTTTCAAATCGCGTTGCGAAGCAGACTGCGGTGCTCCCGTAATAGAGGATCGTAACGGTTACAGATCGCTGTGTGAAATTCCACTGTGTGCGTGCGGCGCTCGACTGCGGCCGCACATCGTATGGTTCGGAGAAATTCCGTTGCAGATGGCGCGAATCCAGCACGAGATTGACTGCTGCTCCATCCTCCTGGTGGTGGGAACATCCGGGGCGGTACATCCTGCGGCAAGCTTTGTTCACTGGGCCAATATGCGCGCCGCAAGCCCCGCCCGGACGTATTATGTCGGTCCGGAAAAGCCTCTGAACGCGAACGCATTCACGCAAATCATTTTGGGAAAAGCGGGAGAGAAGCTGCCCGGTTTATTCAACCTCCTGTGAGCGTATGACACTACGTAGAAGCCGTGCAGTAGCGTGGAGCGCACCCGCCGCAGATTTCGGGATTGGCCCTGGGCAGGTATCATCACAAGAGGAGACTGCTAGTTGGAATGACGAAGAACCCATCCACAGAGAAAACCCCGCCCGCAGAAAAGCAGACTACCCTCGCGCCAACCGGACATGCGCGCAACTCTGCCAATCTGAAGGTAGCTATTCTGGGATTCGGCACCGTCGGTGCTTCCGTCGCAAAAATTCTATGCGAGTTGAAGCCCCAAGGGCTGGAGATGACACACATTTTCAACCGCGACGTGGCGCGCAAACGCGTCTCCTGGATACCGCACTCGGTGCAGTGGACGGAGGACTTCCATGACGTGCTGGCCTCCGGTGCGGACGTGGTCGTGGAGTTGGCCGGTGGCCTCGATCCCGCAGGGGAATGGGTGCGCAAGGGGCTAACTGCGGGCAAATCCGTAGTCACGGCCAACAAGCAACTCATCGCGCACCACGGCGTGGCTCTCGAAAAGTTGGCCGCTGCCCGGGGTTGCCAGCTTCTCTATGGCGCTGCGGTCGCCGGTGGCATTCCAGTAATTCCCGGTCTGCAGCATGGACTGGCAGGAGATCGGTTAACGCAACTGCTGGGGATCTTGAACGGTACCTGCAATTTCATCCTCAGCAAGATGGAGCAGGGAGCAGAATTCAATACCGTGCTTTCTGAGGCTCAGGCATTGGGTTATGCGGAAGCAAATCCTACGGAGGATGTTGCCGGCTATGATGCACGAGCCAAGCTGGTGATTCTGATGCGGCTCGCGATGCGTGCCGACGTGCACCCGGAAGAAGTACCATGCCGCTCAATTACGGATGTCTCCGCCATCGATTTTACCTATGCTCGCGACCTTGACTGCACCATCCGCCAGATCTCCCGCGGACAACTGCACGAGGAGGGCGTCGTGGCCACGGTAGGTCCGATGCTCGTGCCCAAAAGCTCTCCCCTGGCATGGTCGCGGGGAACTGAGAACATGGTGATTGCCAGCGGCCAGTTCGGCGGCGACGTCGTCTTCTCTGGTCATGGCGCTGGCGGACACCCGACCGCCGTGGCCGTCGTCTCGGATCTGCTGGCGATTGTCCATGGGTCAAGCCAGGTGGAGTTTCCCAGCCGCAAGACTACCGTCGGAGGAGAATTCATGGTGCCGCATTATGTCCGCTTTATAGTGGATGACCGACCCGGCATTGTCTCTGAGATAGCGGGAAGTCTCGCCGAATTTGGCGTGAACATCAACGCCATTTTACAAAAGCCGGGCCATCCCAAGCACAACCTGCCCTTTGTCGTGACGGTGGAACCTTGCGCCAGCTCCGCACTCAAGAAGGCCCTCGCGCGCATCGCGAAGATGGATTGTTTGCAGGAGAGCCCTCTCGATTTGCAGATTCTTGAGAACTGAGAGCAGCGGGCGTATGCAGTCATTCCACGTTAGGTGTAGTCAGTGCGAGGCTCTCCTCGGTGGAGCGCCCTTACTTGGTGCGTTTGACGCTCGCGGGTGCCGGCCCAGTGGATTCACGAACGATCAGGTCCGGCTGCATCACGATCTCACTTGGATACGGCCTTTCTGGATGCGCTATCCGCTCCAGTAGCAACTCCGCTCCAGCGGTACCCATCTCGCGCAGGGGTTGGCGCACGGTCGTCAGGCTGGGCCTGTAATATGCCGCGCTGATGATGTCATCGAAGCCGATGACGGATACATCTTCCGGCACTCGCAGTCCCGCATCCTGGATGGCGCGGATGGCGCCGATCGCCGCAATGTCGTTGAAGCAAAACAGCGCGGTGAAGTCTCGCGTTCGGGTGAGCAACTCCTTCATGGGAAGGTAGCCCAGTTCCGGCGACCAGCTACTTATCGACAAGCGCGTGGTTAGCTCGGGCTGGACCCGCAGTCCCAGTTGTTGGGCGACTTCAAGAATGCCCTTCCAGCGAAAGTCCGAATCGACGATGAATTCCGGGCCTCTCACGAACGCAATCCTGCGATGGCCGAAATCGTACAGGTGGCTCAGCGCAAGCATCGCGGCCCGATTGTGATCCAGCACGATGTTAGTAACCCCGGCGATCTTGCGGTGCGCGGAGATGGCAACTACCGGCACCGGGGATTGCTCGAATTCAACCGGAGTGTTGAGCAGCAGGAAGCCATCTACCGCACGCTCCAGCAGCAGCCGCGGATATTCCGCAATCAAATCCTTATGCCAGTAGTGGCTGGCAGTGAAGTAGAAATAGTGAGAGCGGACCAGATGTTGCTCCACTCCGCTCATCACCAGCGTAAAGTAGCCTTCGCTCAAGTCCGGAGCGATCACGCCGACGGACATGCTGCGGCGCTTGCGCAAGGAGCGCGCAAAGTAGTTGGGGCGATATTGCAACTCGCGCGCGGCATCCATCACCCGCTGTTGTGTCTCCCGGGGAATCGACTTCGCCGCAGGCGAGTCGTTCAAAACCAGGGATACGGTCGTTTGCGACAGTTCGAGGTGCGCAGCCAGCGCACGCAGGTTGACGTGCCCAGTTTTTTTCGCCGGAGCAGATTTCTGCTTGGAGGACGCTGCTTTTACTGAATGCTTAATTTGAGGTGAATCGCTTTTCTGGGCCACGGCACAATCTTCCTGACACTGAAATAGGTTACTCCTCAATTCCGCCGTTGGCCTAAAAACTCACGCAATGGTGATTTCTTCATAGGTTCCTAAAACCTTCCGCATGGCATTACATATCTCCCCCACGGTGCCGTAGGCGCGGACGCAATCGAGTACGCGCGGCATGGTATTGGCGGTGGAGAGGGCATCGCGGCCGGATTGTGGCAGCTGCTCGAGTGTTCGGCAGAGCGCATCGAGCGCGCTCTCTACGGCTTCATTCGAACGCTTCGCGCGCAGTCTTCGCAGATTTACCGTCTGCGATTCGCGCACCTCCTCGCCGATATGTAGGATTACCTGCGGATCTTCCTCCACCAGGTACTCGTTGACCCCGACGATAACCTTTTCCTTTGCCTCTACTGCACGCTGGTAGTGGTAGCTGGCCTCGGCAATATCCCTCTGCGGAAGTCCCAGTTCAATGGCCTTCACCATGCCGCCGACTGCATCCAGTTTTGCAAAGTACTCCAAGGCTCCCTTTTCCATATCCAGCGTCAGCCGCTCTACAAAATAAGACCCACCCAGCGGATCGGCCGTGCCCGCAACTCCGGATTCGTAAGCGAGAATCTGCTGTGTGCGCAAGGCAATGCGCGCCGCATCCTCAGTGGGAAGGGCAAGCGCCTCATCAAAGCCATCGGTGTGCAGCGACTGCGTTCCACCGAGCACCGCTGCCAGGGCCTGCAGCGCGCTCCGCGCTATATTGTTTTTGGGCTGTTGCGCGGTCAGCGAAACTCCGGCCGTCTGGGTATGGAAGCGCATCCACTGGGAGCGCGGATTCTTAGCGTGGAAGCGCTCCGTCATCAATCCATACCAAATCTTGCGGGCCGCTCGAAACTTGGCTATCTCCTCAAAAAAGTCGTTGTGCGAATTGAAGAAGAAGCTGAGCCGGGGGGCGAAGTCATCGATGGCCAGGCCACGGCGGAGAGCCCATTCCACGTATTCCACGCCGTCATAAAGGGTGAAGGCAAGCTCCTGCAGCGCGGTGGATCCAGCTTCGCGAATGTGGTATCCGGAGATGGAGATTGGATTGAAGCGCGGCGTAAAACGCGACCCAAATTCCAGCGTATCCACCACAAGGCGCATGGAGGGCGCGGGTGGATAGATGTACTCCTTCTGTGCGATGTACTCCTTCAGTATGTCGTTCTGCAGGGTGCCTGAAATGTTGTTCCAGTCCGCGCCCTGCTTCTCCGCGACGACCAGATACATTGCCCATAGGATGCTGGCCGGAGAGTTGATCGTCATCGAGACCGTAGTCTTTTCAAGATCAATGCCGCTGAATAGTAGCTCCATGTCCTCCAGCGAATCGATAGCGACCCCGCACTTGCCCACTTCGCCCTCGCTCTGAGGATCATCGGAATCGCAGCCCATCAGGGTCGGAAGGTCGAAGGCGACCGAGAGCCCGTTGCCACCGTTCTCCAGCAGATATTTGTAACGGCGGTTGGTCTCTTCCGGAGTAGCAAAGCCAGAAAACTGGCGCATGGTCCAGAGCTTGCCACGATAGCCAGCCGGATGAATGCCGCGTGTATAGGGCGGCTCGCCGGGGAGCCCCAGGTACTTTGATTGGCCCCTGGACCAATCCGCCGGCAAGTCGGTTTCGGTATAGAGACGCTCGACCGGTTGGCCGGAGATAGTCGTGAATCGCGCGCGGCCTTGCGGGTCCAGGTTCAAGCCGGAAGCCGCTCCAATTGGGCGCTCAGGGAACTTGGCGAGGGCCGGCTGCAAAGTGTTCGCGGTCCACTCTTCCGCGGCGGGTCGGGAAGGTTCAGCGGATACGTCCTCGACAGGTTGCTGGTCGCTGGGCTGCTCCGGTGAGTTGTGATACATGATTCCTCTTTGTCTGGCCGAGCAAAATCACCTCAGCATAGGTGAGTGGAACAAGATACTGCAAGCTGTGGAGATCCTAGGGGTCCAGCGTCAGACTCAAAGTGGTCGATTGCGCCCGCGTTGCCATGCCTTGGCATACTTCCAGCTGATGTATAGGGAGTGGTACAGGTGCAGCAGCAGTCCTTCGCGGCCATCCAGAAAGCCGAGGCGAAAAACAAAATTGTAGACGAAGGTGGCCGCAGGATTCACCAGCACATTGCCCACAAACGCTGGCAGGCTACGGCTGGCCTTTCCTGCCGACAAGGCCAACTCCCCACCCAGACTGCTGTAGCAGTTCATGTGCTCGATATAGTCTTCGATCGTGGGATAGCAGTGGTGCAGCAGCTCGCCTTTCAACAAAGTATTGTCGAGCACGACATCTTGGCTGACAAGCCGCATGGTCTCATGCACCGTGCGCTCCTCAAATAGACAGGCACCGCGCGGAACAAGCCGCAGCTTGCGATCCGGGTAATATCCCCCGTGACGAATCCAGCGACCAAGAAAGTGATTGCGGCGGGGAACAGAATACGCGCGGTATGGTGCGTCAGCCGCCAGGATTGCTTGAATCTCTCCCGCCAATTCTGGGCTAACCCCTTCGTCTGCATCCAGCGAAAGCACCCAGTCGCACGTACATTTCGCGATCGCGTAATTCTTCTGCTGCGCGTAGCCTTGCCACTCCTCAGTGAAGACTTTCGCTCCGTGGTCGCGGGCAATCTGTAACGTGCCGTCGACGGAGCCGGAGTCAACGATCACCAACTCGTCTGCCCACTTCACGCTGTCGAGAGTGCGCGCAAGGTTGGCCTCTTCATTCTTCGTGATGATCGAAACAGAGATTGTCTGGTGCATCGCGGTCAAGAAAGAGTGATGGGATCGATACCCATGTGCTCGCTGATCAGTCGGGCAACCAGGCGCTTCAGGTGTTCCCCAGTCTTCGGCAAATAGAAGGATCCGTCAGCTTGGTTCCAGTCCAGTTTGAAGCTGGTTGAGAGAGCTGAGATCCAAATCTGTCGCACGGGTGTGTTGGGTGTGATGACAAACTTGCCGGCAGGATCCTCGAAAACGATGTTCAATACGCCGTTTTGCACTTCTACTTCGAATCCAACCTCTTCTTCGGCGGCGAAAAGGCTCTTTGTCAGGGCTTCAGTCGCCTTGTCCGCATTGCGCCGGAATTCGAGCTCATCGATCATTTGCATATTCTAGTGCAATTCCGCCTCTGTCATGCGCTGGTGAGAAAAGCGTAGTGCGGCTTTTTCTTATCAGAGCAACCTCGCCGGGCTCCTCTACTCCCGGGGCCATTGAAGTGAAATTTCTCCGACAATTAAAGTCCAGCGAACTGGCTGCAAGAACCTCGTCTAGCGCCGGCCGCATCTCAACTGAGATGCTATTAAGGATGGACCCCCGGACGCTGTCTTCCTGTCTTGCTATTTGTATGTGCCTATCTCTGACTGCCTTCGCCGCCGACCCCGCCCCTGCAGAGTCAGCACACGATCTGGTACGAGACATGGTCTACAACGAGCTACTGGATCGCCAGAAAGAGACGTTCTGGCAATACCACATCGAAAAGCGTCTAGTGGCCGAGAGGTTCTCCGCAGTGCAGGTGGAGACGAAGGATGGCCCTATCAGTCGCATCATCGCAAGAGACGGAAAGCCCCTCACCGCCGATCAGCAGCGGCAGGAAGACGATCGGCTAGCCCAATTAATGCGCGATCCTGCAGAACAGGTTCGCGTCAAAGAGCGCCATGATGATGACGAGCAGCGGCTGGAGCGACTGATGAAGCTGATGCCCAACGCATTCCTCTACGAATTCGATGGGATGGATGGTGGCTTGGAGCGGCTGAAGTTCCGCCCGGATCCAGCCTTCAACCCACCCACTTATGAGGCGCGTATATTTCATGCGCTCGCCGGAACGATTTGGGTCGACCCGCAGCAGAAGCGACTCGAGCATCTCAAAGGCGTTATCCTCATTCGCGTGGACTTTGGCTATGGACTTCTTGGCCACGTGGAAAAGGGCGGGACCTTCGAGCTGAAAAGGCAGCAGGTGAGCGCGACCCACTGGAAAAGCTCACTGGTAGACATCTGCGTGATGGGTCGCATCATTCTCTTTAAAACCGTCAGCAAGGATCAGACTGAAGTTCGTTCGGATTTCAAACCCGTTCCGATGGAAACGAGCCTGCAGCAGGCACGCCAGATGTTGGACCACCCGCAGGATCCAAGTTAGTATTTGTGAACCCTGCGCTGTCCATGATTTATAGACATAACGATGGGCCTAGGTTGATTTTGAAACCATCCTATTACTGGCAAGGGACTTCATGGAGAATATCCCATGGACACCAGGTAGATGTGCGCGCGAAAGGCGGCTGCAGGTGGTCGTCAGAAAGTGAAGACGTTATGCGCGGGAAGAATCGTTCCGGGCATCGAGCGCTTCCAGTAAGCTGCAGCACACCTGCTTCACCTCTGCATCGGTGAGGCGGTTGTAGAAGGGGAGCGCGATACACCGCGTCGATTCCGACTCGGTTACCGGGAGGCCGATGCCGGAGCCTCGAAACGTTCGATAGGCGGGCTGCTGGTGGATAGGAGCGAAGTAGCGTCCGGACGCAATGCCAGCCGCAGCCAGGTCCTTCATAACGCCGTCTCTGTCCACTTGTGTGAACTGCTGGCTTAGCCGGACCACATAAACGAACCAGCTGATCTTTCTACTTTTAAAGGTGCTGGCCCGATTTGCACGAGCGATGGCTGGCAGAATCAACCTGGGGTCTTCGGCAAGGGCACCGCAATACTGCGCGGCCACATGTTCGCGCCGCGCAAGGATAGACTCTATGCGCTTCATCTGTTCCAGCCCGAGCGCGCAGTTGATCTCCGAGATGCGGTAGTTGTAGCCGACTTCGCTGTGCTGGAACCAGTCGTCGGAGTCGCGCCTACCCTGGTTGCGCAACGCGCGCGCAGTCGCCGCAATCTCGGGATCGTTGGTGACCAGCATTCCGCCTTCGCCCGTGGTGATCTGCTTGTTCGGATAAAACGCGAATACGCCAACGTCGCCGAGTGCGCCAACCTTCTTTCCATCGTATTCAGCGCCAAGCGATTCGCATGCGTCTTCAATCACCCGCAGCTTGTGGCGACGCGCAATCTCGAGGATGTCCGTCATCTCGGCGGGGACACCGAAGGTATGAACCACGACGATCGCACGCGTCCGGGGAGTGATCGCCGCTTCAATTCTCGAGGGATCGAGGTTGAGGGTTACGGGGTCGATATCGACGAAGATGGGCTTCGCGCCAACATACTGAACAACGTTCGCGACAGCAACAAAAGTAAACGAGGGAAGTATTACTTCATCGTTCACGGACACACCAATGGCAAGCATTGCCAGGTGCAATCCACTGGTGCCTGAGTTCACGGCCACTGCGTGCGCGGCGTGAACGTAATCCGCCGTAAATCGCTCAAACTCAGTAAGGACGGGCCCCAGACTAAGGCGCGAACCGCGAAGCACATTCACGACAGCCTCGATTTCCGCCTCAGTAATATCGGGCGCGGAGAGGGGGATCATCGCCCCGTCCCTCACAGCTTTGCTTCCGGCGCATGCTTAACCAGTAGCGTGGAATCCAAGGTCACCTTGGTGAGCACATCGACGATCTTGCGCGCCGCTGTTCCTTCGCCGTATGGATTGGTCATGCCCTCGAGTGAAGCGCGGAAGGCTGGGCTGCGTGCTTTCATAATTGCGTGGCGGATTGAATCAGCGTTGGGTGCGGCATAGAGCACGTTTCGTGGGCGCTCCCGCCCCTGCTGCCTCATACCAATGTTTACCGTAGGGAGGGCGAAGGAGGCAGTTTCCATGATGCCGCTGCTGGAGTTGCCTGCGAGCGCTTCCACTTGCCGCAGAAGGCTCCAGTAGGTCAGGGCATCCATGTTGGTAAATACCTGTCCAGTTCCGCGGTGGTGAAGGAACTCGCGTGTGCGTTCGATGAGAAGCCGACTACCCGCATCTGCATTGGGGTAGCAAAAGAGAATTTGTCCATCGAGCGATGCCAGTGCTTCGAACAGCGCATCCGCTTCTACCGTGGTATCGCGCAGGATGGTCACTGGATGGTAGGCAACGAGGAGCGTTGGCTGTGCCAGATTTACGCCCAGCCGCCGTTCCAGATCGCTGCGCGAAAATAGGGTCTGGCGCTTCAGATGATCGAGCGAAGGTGCACCTGCGCGATGCACACGCCATTCTTCTTCCCCCATAGCGATGACGCGGGCACGTGCCCCATACGTGGAGGTGAAGTGGATATGGCTCATCTTGGTGAGGGCATTTCGCACCGCATCATCGATGGCGCCCTCGCTGATCTCTCCACCTTCGATGTGAGCGATGGGTATTCTCAACGCCAGAGCTACCGCCGCCGGAGCGAGCATTTCATAGCGGTCGGCAATCAGTAAAAGCAGATCGGGACGCATCGCTCCCAGCACGTCGGCCAGGCTGAGCGTCGCCAATCCAATTGTCTTCGCCATACCCACGTCAGTATCCGAGCTGAGAAGGCACTCGATGCGGCTTGCAATGGCGAATCCATCCTTCACAATTTCGTCAACGGTCATCCCAAATTCAGGAGACAAGTGCGATCCCAGCACGATCACCTTCAGATCCACTTCGGGATGTGCACAGAGGTCATGCATCGGCCAGTACAGATGGCTATAGTCTGCACGCGAAGTGGTTACCACAGCGATCGTTCGTCTCATAGGGGAGTTATCGAAGTGCTTCTGCGGTGGAGTTATATTCGGGGACCAGTTCGCAAAGGGCGGCGATCAACCTGTCTTCGTCGTAAGCTTCAGCGGCACGCCGTAGTTCGGTGATTTTATCGACCAGCACAGCGCTGGAGAGAGATGGGCCCGCTAATACGCTAAATTGTCCCTCCGCGATTGCACTTGAATGTTCCTCGGCTGACATCAACTCTTCGACCATCTTATCTCCTGGACGCAGCCCGGTGTACACGATGCGGATGCCTGCCTTGCCAGTACTTTCGATCATCTTCCGGGCCAGGTCGAGTATCCTCCGCGGTTCGCCCATCTCCGGAACAAGGATCCGCCCCGGCCGATTGAGGAGGGCCCCTTGCAATATCCTGCTCACCGCTTGCGGGAGCGTGAGAAAGTAGCGGCTCACTGCGGGATCGGTTACGGTGACTGGACCTCCCCGTTCTATCTGCTCATGGAAGAGCGGCGCAACGCTGCCCTGCGATCCAAGCACGTTTCCAAGGCGGATTGAGGTCATGTGGGTGAGCGCGGTGCTCAAGCAGAGCAGTACGATCTCTGCTACACGTTTTGAAGCGCCCATCACCGATCTCGGATTCACTGCCTTGTCGGTTGATATGAGGATTAATTTCCCCACGCCGTGGCGCAAGGCAGACAAGGCCAGGGTGTGTGTGCCCACCGCATTATTCGCCACCACTGCAAAGCGATTCTGCTCCATCAAGGGGACATGCTTAAAGGCGGCCGCGTGATAAATTACGTCTGGGTGGTAGCGAGCGAAATGGTGGTCAAGCAGCCGCGCATGGCAAACGCTGCCAAGAATGGGAATGAAAGCAGGCGGGTGGTGCAGGGAATCAGCCACTTGCGAAAGCCGCATAGTAACGCGGTAGAGCGCGTGCTCACACAGTTCCATCAGGATGAGTTGACGGGGTTGAAAATGCTGAATGGTCTGGGCTAGCTCTGAGCCGATCGATCCACCGGCTCCCGTAATTACAATTGACTTGCCTTCAGATGCTTCCCTTATTCGGAATAGGTCTGCTTCCTCGGGCCTGTCGTCTAGTAGCTGCTCAAAGTTAAAGCCGCATTTCATGCTGTCCATCATTGCAATAACTTTGATTATAGGAGCTGTTCTGCCGCACGTCGGCGCCGGGGTCGTTCGTAGTTTGGGCTGACGCAAATTGTGCTGTCAGTTTCTCTGCCAGCGCGGGTCCGTCACGCCCGGTCTAGAAGCCTTGCGTTGAGTAACTTGGTTCCATATAGCATCGCTCAGCGGCACAACATCGATCCCGCGGGGATAATTACAATGTGTCGAGTCCGACCAAACCCAACTCGCGAATTGCCCCGCTGATCCGCCAGTACCTTACCTTTCTGCGCGTGGACAAAGGCCTGCGACCGCTCACCTGCGAGGCGTATGCGAGCGACCTGACCATATTTTCTGAGTTTCTTGAATCCGCCAACGCGACCTTGGCAACGGCGAGGCAGGGGGAGGTCGCGGGGTTCCTGGAACACTTGAAGAAGCATGGCGTGGAATCGCGTTCGAGCGCGCGCAAGCTCTCCTGCCTGCGCGGATTGTATCGATGGATGCTGCTGGATAAGCGAATCGGCCACGACCCGACGATGAACTGCGAATCGCCATCCACGTGGAAGGTTCTGCCAAAGTCGCTCGCCGAGTCGGAGATCCTTACCATGCTTGACCACGCCGCACTGGCCGCGGTCCATCCGCAGCGGGGTGGTGTGGCACTGCGAGACGACGCGATTCTCGAGCTACTGTACGCCGCTGGCTTGCGGGTTTCCGAGTTGACTGACCTGAAGGTGGAAGATTTGTCGCTGGACGAAGGTCGCGTGCTGGTCAGCGGCAAAGGCGACAAGGAACGTGTAGTGCCCATCGGTGTTTCCGCTGTCCGCGCACTGACTGCGTACCTCGAACATGGACGCCCGGAATTGATTCGAGCCAGCGGCAAGGCAGACAACGCCCGCCTGTTTCTCTCCATCCGCGGACGGGGACTGACACGGCAATGGATCTGGCACATGGTGAAAGCTGCCGATTCG